>NZ_JBEOWM010000028.1:0-93440 GCF_040296045.1 Streptomyces sp. NPDC002490
CGCGGTGGGCCCCCCCCCGGGGTTGGGCGCCGGGCGCGGCGCGGCCCCCCCGCCGCCCCCGCGCCGCCGGGCGCGGGGGGCGCGGGCGACCCCGCGCCCCCGCCGGGGGATGGTGAGCGCTTCGATCGGCGCTCCGCGGGGCGCCGGTTCAGGCCGCCTCGGGCTGCGGGACCGCCCGCGGAGCGGCGGGCACGGCGTCCCACTGCCGGGTGGTCCGGAGGTAGGCGTAGATCACGGAGAGCATCGCCGACACCAGCAGCGGTCCGAACAGCCAGGGGAGGTCGGCCATCTGCGTCGCCAGGTAGCGGTAGGACAGCAGCAGCGCCGTGAAGACCCCTGCGCCGTAGGCGACCAGGCGGATGCCCGCGGGCTCCCAACCGCGGTCATGGGCCCGCAGCGCCGCCTCGATGGTGAGCGCGAACACCACGCCGGCGAGGAGGTCCACGCCGTAGTGGTAGCCGAATCCCAGGGTGGCGCCGAGCGTGGCGACCAGCCAGAACGTTCCCGCGTGGCGCAGGAAACGCGGCCCCCGGCGGGAGTGGACGAAGATGGTGGTGGCCCAAGCGGTGTGCAGGCTGGGCATGCAGTTGCGCGGGGTGATCTCGTCGAACGGCACCGCCTGCGGGGTGTCGATGGAGGGCAGCGCGTTCGGCCAGATGTTGGCCACCGCCCACTGTCCGCCGTCGGCGCCGTAGACGAAGACCGGACCGACCACCGGGAAGATCATGTAGATGCCGGGTCCGAGCAGACCGATGACCAGGAACGTGCGCACCAGGTGGTGGGTCGGGAAGCGGCGCTCGGTCGCCACGTTGCGCAACTGGTACAGCGCGGCGAGGACCGCGGCCACCGCGAGCTGGACGTAGACGTAGTCGAGTACCGCGGGACCGACCGGCTCGGTGGCCTCGACCAGCCGGCCCACCAGCCAGGACGGGTTGCCGAGTGCCTGATCGGCGGTGGCCAGGTACGGGTCCAGAACCTCGGGCTTGGTCTTCGAGGTGATGAGCAGCCAGGCGTCGCCGGTCTTGCGACCGGCCACCAGCAGCAGGCCCAGCCCCACGCCCTTCAGCAGCAGGAGGCGTTCCGAGCCGGTGCGGCGGGTGAAGGCGATGACCACGCAACCCGCCATCACCCACAGCACGCCGCTGCCGAAGTAGTGGCCGTCCGTGACCTCGATGCCGGCGATCCACCGCACCAGCAGGATCGTGAGGTCGATGCCGACGGCGGTGCCCAGGGCGATGAAGCGCTGTCGCCAGGTGAGCACCACCATCATCAGCGCCATGCTCGCGTAGAGCAGGAAGCCCGATTTAGGTGGGAATATCGCTTCCCGTGCCTGGTTGACGATGGGCCCCGGGAGGCCGTAGTGGCGTGCGGCGATCTCCAGCGCGATGAGGAACCCGAGGGTTATCACGCCTGCCGTTGCCCATAGGATCGCCCGCGGTTGGCGCCACGCGGCGAAGTTCATTCTCTGGTTTATTCGCGAAAGCGCCCGCGATGCTATGGATATCAATTGTTGTTTGGCCGATTGTTAGAAGTATTGGTTAATTGGTCACTCTTTGTGCCGGAGGGTGTCGTTTCCGGTGAAGGCGGGCGGTGGGGGCGATCGCCGTGGGTTCGATCATTTTATCGAATCGCTCCCTGTGGCCCGCGCCGGCCACGAGCGGGGCGCACCGAGCGGTGCCGGACCGTCCGTCCGCACCCTCGGGCTGCGGGACCCCGGACCATGATCACCGGGATGGTGCACGGGCCGGGATCACGGTTTGGGGCAAAAGAACTCGACGGAACGGCCCGTTGTGGGTGGACTGGGAAGATGACGACTTCTCCTGATGGACTGCTCCCCACCACCCGCCGCGCCCTGCTGCACCGACTCGCCGCGGCCCAGACGGACGGACGGGCCCCCTCGCTGGTCGCGGCGATCGGTCGGGGCGGAACGACCGTCTGGGAAGGGGCCCGGGCGGCGGGCCCCCTTCCGGGGGAGACCCAGTACCGCATCGGTTCGATCACGAAGACCTTCACCGCCGTGTTGGTGCTCAGGCTGAGGGACGAGGGACTGCTGGATCTCGGCGACCCCCTGGAGAAGCACCTGCCGGGGACGGGCGCCGGCGAGGTGACCATCGCGGAACTGCTGGCGCACACCGGCGGCCTGGCCGCGGAGACGCCGGGCCCGTGGTGGGAGCGCACCCCGGGAGCCCTGCGTCCGGAACTGGCCGACGTGCTGGGGGAGGAGCCGTTCCGCCACCCCAAGGGCCGGGTCCACCACTACTCCAACCCCGGGTACACCCTGCTGGGCGCCCTGGTGGAGGAGGTGCGCGGCGCCCGGTGGGAGGACGTGCTGCGGGAGGAGGTCCTGGAGCCCCTGGGGCTGCACCGGACGGGCAGCCGGCCGCGGTCCCCGCACGCCGAGGGCTGGGCGGTGCACCCCTGGGCAGACGTGCTGCTCCCCGAACCCGTGGAGGACCTGGGATTGATGGCTCCCGCGGGACAACTGTGGTCGACGACCAGCGACCTGGTGCGGTTCGGCATGTTCCTCGCCCGGGGCGACGAACGCGTGCTGAGTGCGGAGTCCGTGCGGGAGATGCGGACGCCGGCCGCCCCCGCCGCGGGCCCGGACCTGGCCACGGGGACCTCGTACGGGCTCGGCACCCAGATCCTGAACCTCGGCGGTCGCACCCTGATCGGACACTCCGGGTCACTGCCCGGCTTCCTCGCCGCCCTGTTCTTCAACCCGGAGGAGGACGTGACGGCGGTGGTGCTCGCCAACTGCACCGCCGGGCCCCTGGTGGTGGGGGTCGCCGCAGAGTTCGTCCGCATCGTCGCCGAGGCGGAGCCCCGCATCCCCGAGCCCTGGCGCCCGGCGCCCCGGGTGGACCCGGCGGTGCTGGAACTCGCCGGGCCCTGGTACTGGGGCGCCACCCCGCATGCGCTGCGGCTCACGGAGGACGGTGGCGTGCTGCTGGGACCGTTGAACGGCTGGGGCCGCGGTTCGCGGTTCCGAGCCCGTCCGGACGGCACCTGGGTGGGCCTGGAGGGGTACTACGCGGGGGAGGTCCTGAGGGTGGCCCGTCGTTCCGACGGCTCGGTCAGCCACCTCGACCTGGGATCGTTCGTCTTCACCCGCGAGCCCTACGAGGCGGGTGCGCCCGTTCCCGGCGGGGTGCACCCCGAAGGGTGGCGCGGCAGCGCCGCCCCGTGAACCCGAGCCGCTCAGCGGTGGGCATCGGTCCGGGCGGCGTCCGAGGCGAGCCGGGCGCCGGGGCCGACGGCGGCGTCCGGCGCCGTCGGAGGGGTCCGGGAGTCCTCGATCGCCTGGGGGCCGTCCGCCACGGCCCCTCGTACCGCGTTGCCACGGCGGTGGCAGGTCGGACCGTCCGGTGACGGACGTGACGGTCAGGCAGCGGCCACGGTGACCGGGGCGAAGCGGCGGGTCCAATCACCGGGCAGGCCCGCGGTGCCGTGCACCATCACCTCGTTGTGGAAGGCGGTGGTGAGCCCGCGGGCGTGGAGCCAGGCGAGGAACGCCTCGTGCCGGGTGTCGACGTCCACGCGCACCGGCCGGCGCGCTTCCCGGGCGAGTGAGGTGACGAGGGCCTGCGCGGTCGCGGTGTCCCGGGCGACGAGGGGGCCGATGACCTCGGTCTCCGTGTTGGGCCAGATCGCGGCGTATCCGATGAGGCGCCCGCGGTCCTCCGCGACCCGGATCCGATCCGCGAAGGCCGGGAGGCGGGTGAGGACATGGGTCCGATCGGAACCGAAGACCTCCCCGTCCAGCCGCAGGATCGATCCCAGGTCGTCGGCGGTGGCGGGGCGGGTGGGACCCGCCTTCCCGTCCGGGGCGAAGGTGCCGGAGACGGATTCGACCTGCCCGACCGTGGTGAAGCCCAGTTCCTCGTACAAGGGCTGGCCGCTCCGCGTGGCATGGAGGGTGAGGGGTGTCGAGCCCGCCTCCGCGAGGACGTGCTGCATCATGCGCCGCCCGACCCCCCGCCGTGCATACCGCTCCGCGACGAGGACCATGCCGATCGCCTGGAGGTCGGGGCGACGGGGTGGACCGTAGGAGGTCACCACGCAGGCACCGAGGAGTCCGTGCCCATCGGGGGCGTCCAGGCCGTAGCCGGTCCCGGCGGCGAGGAGCAGACCCCACTTGTGGTCTTCCCGGGACCAGCCGCGGTCCTGCGAGAGATCGGCGCAGACAGCGGCGTCCCGGGGGGTCAGTCGGCGGAAGGGGAGAGCGGGGGAAGGTGTCGACACGCTGGTCAGGCTGTCTGACGAAGCCACTCCGCGTCCACCACTTTGCGAGCTCTGGTCCTGATCTTTCGCCCCCGATGGCGTCGGTGCGCTTGTTTCACGTGAAACATCGTCTCGACCGGCCGGGTCACCCCAGGTCGGGTGCGTGCATCGCCCGTACGCCTTCGATGTTCCCGTCGAGGTAGTGGCGCAAGGAGAGGGGGACCAGATGGACCGAGGCGATGCCGACCCGGGTGAAGGGCACTCGGACGATCTCGTACTCGCCGCTCGGCTCCTCCACCTCGGGGCCGTGGCGGAGCGAGGGATCCATGGACGCCATGCGGCAGACGAAGAAGTGCTGCACCTTCACACCGGGGGCGCCCCCGTCCTCACGGAGGTGCTCCACGGTGTCCACGAAGCAGGGCACCACGTCGGTGATCTTCGCGCCGAGTTCCTCGTGGACTTCTCGGTGCAGCGCATCGACCACGGTGGCGTCCTCGGCCTCCACCCCACCGCCCGGCGTGACCCAGTACGGGTCGACGCCGGGCTTGGTCCGCTTGATGAGAATCAACTCCTCGCCGTCCAGCAGGATGGCGCGTGCGGTGCGTTTGACCACGGGACGGACCGTCATGGGAGGAATGTGGCCCGGTTGGTTCCACGTGAAACATCGCGGGCGGCACTCCGGGACCTCACCCCGACCGCTCCAGGGCCCGCAGGACGTCGTGGATCAGGTCCTGGGGATCCTCGATGCCGGCGGACAGACGGATGAAGCCCTCGGGCACCGCGTCACCGCCCCAGCGGCGGCGGCGCTCCGCGGTGGACCGGACTCCGCCGAAGCTGGTGGCGTCGTCCACCAGGGTCAGCGACTCCAGGAACCGCTCGGCATGGCCACGGGACGGCAAGGTGAAGGACACCACACAGCCGAACCGCCGCATCTGCCGGGCGGCGGTGGCGTGGCCCGGGTCCTCGGGCAGTCCGGGGTACCGGAGTCCGGTGACCTCGGGTCGGGTGCGGAGGGCCTCGGCGAGGGCCAGGGCGTTCGCGTTCTGACGATCGGCACGGACCTGGAGGGTGGCCAGGGAACGATGGGCCAGCCAGGCTTCCATGGGACCGGGGATGGCCCCGATCAGCTTCCGCCAGCGTCGTACGGCAACGGCGGCTTCCGGGCGACAGCTGACGTAGCCGAGGAGGAGGTCTCCGTGCCCCGTGAGCTGCTTGGTCCCACTCCCCACCGAGAAGTCCGCCCCGAGTTCCAGCGGTCGTTGGCCCAGGGGCGTGGCCAGGGTGTTGTCGACCGCCACCATCGCCCCCCGGGCATGGGCGGCGTCGATGGTGCGCCGCAGGTCGCAGACGTCCAATCCGGGGTTGGAGGGCGTTTCGATCCAGAGCAACCGCGCCCCGTCGAGGACCTCCAGCTGTGCCTCCCCCGCGGTCGGGGCCGTGCGCACCGTGATGCCGTACGCGGTGAGCTGCTCCTGGATCAGGGGCAGCACCTGGTACCCGTCCGAGGGCAGGACCACGCTGTCGCCCGCCCGGAGTTGGGAGAAGAGCGTGGCGGACACGGCGGCCATGCCGGAGGCGAACGTCAGCGTCTCGACCGTCCCCTCGGGCGCGGCCGGCGCCTCCAACTCGCTGATCGCCCGTTCCAACCAGGTCCAGGTGGGGTTCTCCTCCCGCGCGTACCGGTAGGGACCCGTCGCCTCACCGGGTAGGTGGAAGTGTGCCGCGAACACCGGCCCCGGCAGTGCCGGCTCGTGCTTCACGGGTTCGGGCAGCCCCGCCCGTACCGCTCGGGTGCCGTCCCCGACGCTCCGCGCCGCGTCCTCCGCCGTCATCGTCCCGTTTCCTTCCTGTCGTAGACGGGTTCGTCGGGCTCGTCAGTCGTCGTCGGGCAGGACCACGTTCAGTGCCCAGGACACGACGGAGATGATGAGCCCGCCGAAGACCGCGGTCCAGAATCCGTCGACGTGGAAGCCCACGTCCAGCTTCTCCGCGACCCACGAGGTCAGCAAGAGCATCAGCGCGTTCACCACGAGGGTGATCAGGCCCAGGGTCAGGACGAACAGGGGGAAGGTCAGGATCTTCACGACCGGCTTGACGACGACGTTCACCAAGCCGAAGATCAGCGCGACGATGATCAGCGCGACCGCGGCCTCCCCGGTGTCCCCGGTGAGAGTGATCTTGTCGAGCAGCCAGATCGCCACGGCCAGGGCGCCGGCGTTCGCGAGCGTCTTGACGAGGAAATTCATCATGTGTCTGATCGTGACAGACGAGCCCGGCGGGGTAACCCCCGCGGGGGCCACCGTTACCAGGCGACGACCGCGAGGGGACGGGCGGCGGGACGCGGACCGGACAGGGACGGGCAGGCAGATGAAGGCATTCCGACTGGACGAGTTGGAGTTCGAGCGGGCCGCCAACGAGGGCGCGTACCTACAGTTCCTGCGGGAGCGGAACATGTCGGTGGGCCTGTACGCGCTCGATGCCGGGGCTCAGGACCCGCAGCAGCCCCACGGCCAGGACGAGGTGTACTTCGTGGTGAGCGGGCGGGCCTCGATCACCGTGGGCCCGGAGACGACGACGGTGGCGCGCGGCAGCGTCGTGTACGTGCCGGCCGGGGTGGAGCACAAGTTCCACCACATCACCGAGGACCTGCGGGTCCTGGTGGTGTTCTCCCCGCCCGAGAGCTGAGCGCGACGGCGGTCCGGACTCGGGGTTCCTTCAGGGTGCGCTCAGGGGAGGACAAGGGGCCGTGGGCGTCCGCCGGGCCGGCGCGCGTCCTAGCATCGGGAGCACGTACAGGATGGCAGCACCCTCCGGCCCGGGCCCGCGGGTGCGGACGCCGGTGACGCGGAACGGAGGGAAGGAATCGTGCAGGAGATCCTCGCGGGTGTGCCGTGGTGGGTGAAGTGGGTCGCGGTGCCGGTCATCGCGCTCTTCGTGTTCGGCGGACTGATCGTCGGAGTGCTCTCCTTCCTCGTGGGCGTGCTCTTCAAGGTGCTGGTGCTCGTGGTGCTGGTCGCCGGACTGATCTACGTGGTCCGGAAGTTCACGGCGTCCCGGGGTGACGGGTAGCACATCCGCACGGCATGGGAACCGGAGCCGAGGTCCCCCTCCAGAGGGAAGATTGCCTGACATCTGGAGATAGTCCGGATCGGACGACTACAGTCGAACCGGACACCCACTCGCCACGGGAGTGAGCCTTGGCCTCGGATGATCCCGTCCCCACCCTGATCGGCTCCGTGCAGCGCGCCCTGCGACTGCTGGAGGCGGCGGCCTCGCGTCCCGAGGGCGCGCCCGCCAAGCAGTTGGCGCGCGAGGCCGGTGTGGCCCTGCCCACCGCGTACCACCTGCTGCGCACCCTGGCGCACGAGGGCTATGTGCGCCGGGAGCGCGGCGTCTACCGGCTGGCGGAGGCCGCGGGGCGGTTGGGCGGTGCCGGCGCCCAGCAGAATCGTCGCAGCATGATCCAGGACGCGCTCGCGCACTGCCACGACCTCCTCGGCGCACCGGTGTACTTCGGGGTCTACCGGAAGGGCGAGATCGAGCTCGTGGCGGTGGCCGACAGTCCGGCGCACCCCGCCGTCGAGGAGTGGGCCGACTTCCGGGAGACCGGGCACGCCCATGCGCTCGGCCAGTGCCTGTTGTCCCAACTCGGGGAGAAGGCCCGCCGGGACCACCTGCACCGGCACCCCGTCCGCTACGTGACCCCCTACTCCGTGCGGGACGAGGAGAGCTTCCTCAGGCGTCTCGCGGCGGTGGACCGGATGCAACCCGTGCTGGAGCACCAGGAGTACGCCCTGGGCACGGTCTGCGCCGCCCTGCCCCTCATGGTGGGGACCACGGCGATGGCGATCGGTTTCTCGCTGCCCGCGCACCAGGAGGACCGGTTGCTGCCCATGCTCGCCCGGTTGGAGCGAGAAGTCGGAAGACTGCTAGGGACACCCGCTTTCTCTATCAGCATCTGAAAACTCACTCCTTGTGATCTGTCGTGTACGTTAAGCAAGATGCCATGAGTGTCAGGGGGCTGATTCCTGGCCAGTCGACGCCACACGACGGGGTAGCCAATGCGCGAGTCGGTACAGGCAGAAGTCATGATGAGCTTTCTCGTCTCCGAGGAGCTCACGTTCCGCATTCCCGTGGAACTGCGGTACGACAGTGCTGATCCCTATGCGGTACGGCTGACCTTCCATCTTCCCGGCGACGCGCCGGTGAGTTGGACGTTCGGCCGCGAACTGCTGGTGGACGGGGTCGCCGAGCCGTGCGGGGACGGGGACGTGCACATCGCTCCGGACGATCCGGAGATCCTCAGCGATGTGTTGATCACCCTTCAGGTGGGCGCGGAACAGGCGGTCTTCCGCGCCGGGGTGGCACCGCTCATCGCGTTCCTCGACCGCACGGACAAGATCGTTCCACTGGGGCAGGAGCGGGCCATGGCGGGCTTCGACACGTTGTTGGACCAGGCCCTGGACCGCATCCTCGCGGAGGAGCAGAGCGCCGGCTGACGCCGTGTCACGAACCGTGCGCCTCAGGTCCGGGCCTTGCGACGACGGCCGCGTCCGCCGGGCGGGGGAACCGTCCGTCCGGCGGCCGGCCCGCCGGTCCGGTCCGCGGCCACCACCAGGGTGGCCAGCGCCGTCGTCACCGGTACGGACGCCACGAGCCCGATCGAACCGACCAGGGTGCGGACGATCTCCTCGGCCACCAACTCGCTGTTGGCCACCGCCCCGACGGAGCTCTGCGCGATCGAGAACAGCAACAGCAGCGGCAGCGCGGCGCCCGCGTACGCCAGCACCAGCGTGTTCACCACCGAGGCGATGTGGTCCCGGCCGATGCGGATGCCCGCGCGGTACAGGGCGCGCCGGCTCATGGTCGGATCGGCCTGGTGCAGCTCCCACACCGCCGAGGTCTGGGTGACGGTCACGTCGTCCAGCACGCCGAGCGAGCCGATGATCACCCCGGCCAGCAGCAGCCCGCTCATGTCGATCGACGGGTACAGGCCGTGGATCAGGCCGGTGTTGTCGTCGGTGTCCCCCGACAGCGCTGCCCAGCCGATGAACAGCGAACCCAGCACCCCGATCAGCAGCAGGGACACCAGGGTCCCCAGGACGGCCACCGAGGTCCGGGCGGAGAGCCCGTGGCACATGTACAGCGCGATCAGCATGATCGCGCTCGCCCCGACCACCGCCACCACCAGCGGGTTCGAGCCCTGGAGGATCGCGGGCAGGATGAAGAACGTCAGCACCAGGAAGCTCACCGCGAGGGCGACCAGTGCCATCAGCCCCCGCAACCGCCCGACCAGCACCACGGCGAGCGCGAACACCCCGGCGAGCAGCGCCATCGGGAGCCGTCGGTTGACGTCCGCCACCGAGTACTGGAGGTCGCGGGGCGCGTCCGGCGCATAGGCGACGATCACCCCCTGTCCGGTCTCCAACTGCCGGGAGGCGTCCGGCTGCACGATCTCCGTGAACGTCCGGCCCGCGTGGGGTCCCGTGGTCACCTCGATGATGGCCTTGCCGCAGGTACCCGCGGCCCGCTGCTGGGCCTCGCTGCCCTCCGCGGTCGAGGTGTCGCCGGTCGGGGGCACTGCACCGGCGTTGACGGACGCGCAGTCCACCCGGTCGATCCGGGTCACCGTCGCCTGCTGGGTCTGCCGGTCGAAGCCGACCCCGGTGCGTTCGTGGCCGGGCGCGCCGCCCGGCCACAGCACCGCCAACCCCACCAGGACCGCGGTGGCGAAGGGGATCAGGACGGCCGCGATGATGCGCCGCAGCCGCGCCGAGACCGGAGCCGCCGGGCCGTGGGAGTGGGAGTGCCCGTGCCCCCCGTGGCCCGAGCGGCCCCCGTGTTCCGGGCCCCGGGGGCCGGAGGGAGGGGCTGGTGGTGCCGGAGCGGGCGGCGGCTGCCAAGGCTGCCCGGGGGGCGGTACGGGGGGCTGCGGCGTCGTGGTCACCGACCGATCATCGCAAGAACGACCGGGGCCCACTGTTCAGCACGCCAGGGATGGCGCTAGCGTGGGAACACCTTTGCACACGCGGGAGCTCGGAGCACCGGGCTGAGAGGGCGCTGACCTCCGTACCCGGGCCCGTTCGACGCCTCGTGCGTCGGGGCTCCGGCGGAGAGCCGCTGCGTCGACCGCTGAACCTGTTACCGGGTAATGCCGGCGTAGGGAGTAGGTCTCATGACCATCGAGGACGCACGCACGCCTGCCGTGACCGCACCGGTCGCGGACGCCGCGGAGGGCTCCGAGCAGCCGGCCGGGTCGACGCCGACCCCCGGTTGGCACAAGGCGTACGTCGAGGGCACCCGCCCCGACCTGCGGGTGCCGGTCCGTCAAGTCCACCTCACCAACGGTCGGTCGGTCACGCTGTACGACACCTCCGGCCCGTACACCGATCCGCACGCCGACACCGACGTGCGCCGCGGGCTGCCGCCCCTGCGGGAGAACTGGATCGTCGCCCGCGGGGACACCGAGGAGTACACGGGGCGTCCCGTCCGCCCGGAGGACGACGGGATCAAGCACACCTCGCCGCGCGGCGGGCTGCGCAACCTCGACGCGGTGTTCCCCGGCCGCCCCCGGCTGCCGCGTCGCGGACGCGACGGGGCGCGGGTCACCCAGCTCGCCTACGCGCGGCGCGGCGAGATCACCCCGGAGATGGAGTTCGTGGCCCTCCGGGAGGAGGTCGAACCCGAGGTGGTCCGCGCGGAGATCGCGGCCGGCCGGGCGGTGCTGCCGGCGAACGTGAACCACCCGGAGATCGAGCCGATGATCATCGGCAAGCGGTTCCTGGTGAAGGTCAACGCGAACATCGGCAACTCCGCGGTGACCTCCTCCATCGAGGAGGAGGTGGAGAAGATGACCTGGGCGACCCGCTGGGGCGCCGACACGGTCATGGACCTCTCCACCGGCCGCAACATCCACACCACCCGCGAGTGGGTGCTCCGCAACTCCCCCGTCCCGATCGGAACGGTGCCGCTCTACCAGGCGTTGGAGAAGGTGGACGGCAAGGCGGAGGAGTTGACCTGGGAGATCTACAAGGACACGGTCATCGAGCAGGCCGAGCAGGGCGTGGACTACATGACCGTCCACGCCGGCGTGCGGCTTCCGTACGTCCCGCTCACCGCTCGGCGCAAGACCGGGATCGTCTCCCGGGGCGGTTCGATCATGGCCGCCTGGTGCCTGGCGCACCACAAGGAGTCGTTCCTCTACGAGAACTTCGCGGAGCTCTGCGAGATCCTCGCCGCCTATGACGTGACCTACTCGCTGGGCGACGGACTCCGCCCGGGCTCCATCGCGGACGCCAACGACGACGCCCAGTTCGCCGAGTTGCGCACCCTCGGCGAGCTGAACCGGATCGCCAAGGGCTTCGACGTCCAGACCATGATCGAAGGCCCCGGGCACGTCCCGATGCACAAGATCAAGGAGAACATCGACCTCCAGCAGGAGATCTGCGAGGAGGCCCCCTTCTACACCCTCGGCCCGCTGACCACGGACATCGCGCCCGCCTACGACCACATCACCTCCGGGATCGGCGCCGCGATGATCGCCTGGTGGGGGACGGCGATGCTCTGCTACGTCACCCCCAAGGAGCACCTGGGGCTGCCCAACCGCGACGACGTCAAGACCGGCGTCATCACGTACAAGATCGCTGCGCACGCAGCGGACCTGGCCAAGGGGCACCCCGGGGCCCAGGAGTGGGACGACGCACTGTCGGACGCCCGCTTCGAGTTCCGTTGGGAGGACCAGTTCAACCTGGCGCTCGACCCGGACACCGCGCGCTCCTTCCACGACGAGACGCTGCCCGCCGAACCGGCCAAGACGGCGCACTTCTGTTCCATGTGCGGCCCGAAGTTCTGCTCGATGAAGATCAGCCGGAGCATCACCGAGCAGTTCGGCGGTGCCGCGGACGCCACCGCGGAGGAGGTCGAGGCCGGGATGCTGGAGAAGTCGAAGGAGTTCGCCGCCTCGGGCAACCGGGTCTACCTGCCGATGGCCGACTGACCCGCCCCGGGCGCGCCGGGCCCGGCCCTACTCGGGCCGGTCCCCCGGTCCGCCGAAGTCTGGGCTGCTGTAGCGCGGACGGGAGTAGCTGGGGCGGGCGTCGGTCCGCCCCCGGTCGGGGCTGCTGAACCCCGGCCGGTGGTAGCCCAGGTGGGGCATCCGGCCGGCCGGGGCGGAGCCCACGGTGCTCCCGCCGGAGGGCGCCGTGGTGCGGGGGTCCGGGTCCGCGCTCGGTTCCTCCGGGGCGGGCTCCTCGGCCAGCACGTTCCGCAGGAAGGGCAGGATGCCCCGCTCCCGGAGCGCCTCCCGCCAGCGCTGCCCGGCCGCTTCCACCTCGGCGTCGATCGCGCGCGGGGCGTCGGCCCGCAGGGCGGTCGCGTCGTTGCGCAGGGCGGAGACCAGGATGCCGGCGCCGGCGATCAGGATCGTCACCGCGGTCAGCGCGCCGAAGGCCCAGCCCGTGTTGAGCAGGGTCCGGCCGACCGCCAGTTGGGGGGCGAGGGCCCGGAGGACGTAGCCGACGAGCAGGAAGATCACGGCCGCCGTGCCGGCGAGGACCGGGGCCAGGACGGTGAGCACGGCGAGGACCCCCGCGCCGGCGTGCCCCTCGACCGCGGCCGCCCCGTCCGTGCGGGCCTCCGCCCGGGCCCGGGCGCGGACCGCGGTGTACGCCTCGTACTCGGCGTCCGCCGCCGAGGTGATCAGGGCGCTGGCGTCCAGGGCCACGGCGCGGAGCCGTTCGAGGGTGAACCGGTCGCCGGACACGGCCAGTTCCGGATGGTGCGGGACGGTGCGCAAGGTTTCGTCGAGGAGCCGCTCGTACGCGATGCGGTCCTCTCTCGACAGCTGCCGCGGAACGCTGTTCATGTGCATCCCCCGATGCTCCGTGGGGCGGACGGCCCTCCCGGTGGAGGGCCGTCGAGCAGAAACGGAGGGAAGCCCGCCAAGGGTAGGGCGATGGTAGGCCCGACACCGCACGGGGTGACAGTGGATTTCCGAAAATAGTGCTATCGGACCGCAAGATCCTTCGCCCGGGCGGAGGCCCGCGCAACGTTCAAGCGTGCAGCGGGAGTTGCTGTACCAACAGGCTGCCGGCCATGGTCACCCCGCCGTCCATGGCGATGGCCAGCCCGTCGGCGTAGACGTGCGGGCCCTCCACCACCGGGCCGCGGCTGTCGTCGCCGTCCTCGGAGACGACCTCGCCCAGCAGGTAGGGGATGGGGCTGTGACCGTGCACGATGCGGGACCCGCCGTAGGCGGCGAGGAGTTCCCGGGCCGCCCGGGGCCCCGCTTCGTCGCGGAAGGCGAAGCGCTTGGTGAACTTGCGGAACAGGTCCCAGCACTCGTCGGCGTCGTTGCGGGTCAGCGTCTCGCGGACGGTGTCGTTCACCTCCTCGACGGAGGCGCCGTACTCCAGGTAGGCGGTGGTGTCCGAGTGGAGCAGCAGGTGGTCGTCCTCCTCGACCATCGCGTCGAGGCGGGACATCCACTGGAGGTGGTGGTCCTGGAGGCGGTCCATGTCGGACTTCTGGCCGCCGTTGAGCAGCCAGGCGGCCTGGAAGGTGGCCGTGCCGGCACCGGAGTTGACCGGCGTGTCGCCGAACCGGCGGGCTCCGATCAGCAGCAGTTCGTGGTTGCCCATGAGGGCCTTGCAGTAGCCGCCGGCGGCGGCGGCCTCCGCGGACAGCTTCATCACCAGGTCGATCACGCCGATGCCGTCGGGCCCGCGGTCGGTGAAGTCGCCGAGGAACCACAGGCGGGTGTTGCCCGCGGACCAGTTCCCCTCGGCGTCGATCAGGCCCTTCTCGTGCAGGGCGGTGACCAACTCGGCCAGATAGCCGTGCACGTCGCCGACCACGTACAGCGGGCCGAGCCCCTCCGGCCCGCGCGGGGCGGGCGCCGGGACCGGGGCCGGCGTCACCGGGACCTGGAGGGTGTCACCGCGGTTGATCACCGGCAGGTCGCGCTGGGTCGGCGTGTAGCCCTCCGGTTCCTGACCCGGCTGGTACGGGCCGCCGCCGGAGGGCGGGGGGTAGGTCGCCGCGGCCGGCGGGGGCGGGGCCGCGAGCCGCGGATCGGGATGGGCGGCGGGCCGGTCCGGTGGTACGGGGCCGGCCTCGTGCACATAGGCCGGCACCCGGAAGTCGCGCACCGTCGGCGTTCGCACGACGGGTCCCTGACCTGCCCCCTGAGTCATCGACCCCTCCACCACCTCGCGCCGCAACTGCACCGGATCGGACTGCCTGGTCGCAGCGGCCCGCGGTGTCGTCCGCCCATCATAGGAATGTGGCTCGCGCTGTGTGATGACCCAGGGGTGGTGAATCGGATCGGCGGCCCGGTTCACCGCGCATTTCTCCCGAATTGAGAGGCACCCGGTTTCCGAACCTCCCCGACTAGCCGGTGTGCGGTGACCGGGGAGGGCTGACGGTGGTCCGCGGGTGACGCCGTTCGGAGGAGGTGCGGACGATCAGTTCCGTGGGTATGACCTGCTGCACCGGTTGGTCGGAGTCCGCACCCTCGATCGCGTCGATCAGGAGTTGGACGACGGCCGTGCCGATGCGTCGGGGCTTCAGGGACAGGGTGGTGATCGGCGGCTCGGTGGTGGCGTACACGGTCGACTCGCTGCAACAGACCAGGAGCAGGTCGTCCGGGACCCGCAGCCCGTACCGGCGGGCGGCGGCCAGCAGGTCGGTGCCGTTCGGGTCGAAGAGGCCGTACACCGCGTCGGGGCGGTCGGGTCGGGCCAGCAGGCGGTCCGCGGCCACGGCACCCGCGCACGGGTCGTGCGCCGGGTACGCCTCGTAGACGGGGTCCTGCCCCACCCGCTCGCACCAGCGCAGGTACGCCGTGGTCGACAGGTGGGTGTAGGTGTCGGTGGTGGTGCCGGTGAGCAGCCCGATGCGGCGGGCGCCCGCCGCGGCCAGGTGGTCGAGGATGCCGAGCACGGCCGCCTCGTGGTCGTTGTCCACCCAGGCGGTGACGGGGAGCGAGCCGGCGGGCCGGCCGTCCGAGACCACGGGCAGGCCCTGGCGGACCAGCTCGGTGACGACGGGGTCCTTGTCGGAGGGGTCGATCACCACGGTGCCGTCCAGTGCGACGTTGGACCACACGTCCACGGGGCTGCGGCGGGAGGTCGCCGGCAGGATGACGAGGGCGTACCCCCTGGCCAGCGCCGCGGAGGTGGCGGCCCGCGCCATCTCGGCGAAGTAGGCGAACTCGGTGAAGGTGAAAGGTTCATCCCCGTACGTGGTGACGGTCAGGCCGATGAGGCCGGACTTGCCGGTACGGAGGGTGCGTGCGGCGGCCGAAGGTCGGTAGCCGAGCCGGTCGGCGACTTCGCGGACGTGACGCCGGGTCGCGTCCGGTAACCGCCCCTTGCCGTTGAGGGCGTCGGAGACCGTCGTGATGGAGACACCGGCGGCGGCGGCCACATCCCTGATGCCCGCTCGACCCGGCCGGCCGCCTCGGCGGGGGGTGTCCGCCCGGCTCACCTGGTGCTTCCCTGCTGCTGTCATGGCGTGCCGATAGTAGGGCTCCGACGGTGGGGTGGGAGGGACGTAGATTCACAGGTTGACAGGCACGTTTCTGCAAGGTTTTTTCTTCGTTCTGCCTGTGAATGACAAGGTAGTTGAGGGAATGATCAGTGATTGATGGGTCACTCAGGGGTGGTGGCCTCTAGGGCGGGTCATGTCTCGAAGAGGTCTCAACTCACCTTGACGAGGGATGCGCGCTACGGCGCGAGCCAGGGGCGTGCAGTTTCCTCCGCGCGCCGCCCCCGCGGTGACGCCCGGAGGGGACGAGGCCGGGGGCGCCGCGGACCGCTGCTCCCGGAGGGGTCGGGGACCTCGCCGGGGGCTTGTGCGGAACCGGAATCCTCTTAGGGTGTGGAGCATTACGGTGCGGTCGACATCGAGGAGCGGCGTGGTGAGCGAGCAGAGTCCCAGGCTTCGGGAAGCGCTGGAGGGGATTCCCGTCTACAAGCCGGGCAAGCCCGCGGCGGTCGGCGGTCCGGTGGCCTACAAGCTGTCCTCGAACGAGAACCCGTACCCCCCGTTGCCGGGGGTGTTGGAGCGGGTGACCGCCGCTGCCGGGGCGTTCAACCGCTACCCGGACCTGGCGGCCACGGAGTTGGTGAACGAGCTGGCCGAACGGTTCGACGTGCCGGTAGACCACCTGGCGACGGGCACCGGTTCGGTCGGCGTCGCCCAGCAGCTGGTCCAGGCGACCGCGGGGCCGGGCGACGAGGTGCTCTACGCCTGGCGCTCCTTCGAGGCGTACCCGATCATCACCCAGGTCAGCGGGGCGACCTCGGTGCAGGTGCCGTTGACCGCGGAGGACGTGCACGACCTGGACGCGATGGCGGACGCGATCACCGACCGGACCCGGTTGGTCTTCGTCTGCAACCCGAACAACCCCACGGGGACCGTGGTCCGGCGGGCCGCGCTGGAACGGTTCCTCGACCGGGTGCCCGCGGAGGTGCTGGTGGTCCTGGACGAGGCGTACCGCGAGTTCATCCGGGACCCGGAGGTGCCGGACGGCGTTCGCCTCTACCGGGACCGGCCCAACGTCTGCGTGCTGCGGACGTTCTCCAAGGCGTACGGGCTCGCCGGGCTGCGGGTCGGCTTCGCGGTGGCCCACGAGCCGGTGGCCGCGGCCTTGCGCAAGACGGCGGTGCCCTTCGGGGTGAGCCAGCTCGCCCAGGACGCGGCGGTGGCCTCGCTCCGGGCCGAGGACGAGCTGTTGGGACGGGTGGGGGCGTTGGTGGGGGAACGCGCCCGGGTGCACGCGGCGCTGGTCGAGCAGGGGTGGACGGTGCCGCCCTCGCAGGCGAACTTCGTCTGGCTCCGGTTGGGCGACCGTACGGGTGACTTCGCGGCGGCATGTGAACGGGCCGGGGTGGTGGTCCGGCCCTTCGCGGGCGAGGGCGTGCGGATCTCCGTCGGGGAACCGGAGGCGAACGACTTGTTCCTGCGGGCCGCGGGGGAATTCCGCGCGACGCTGTGATCACTGTCATGTGAGGGGGCCATGGGCCCCCTCGTAGAAGGCCCCCGGGCGCCGAGACCTTCGGTTCCGGGGGTCTCTTGTTGTCTGCTCCTGGGTTTCTTGGGGTGAGTCGCGGGTGTTTCCTCCAGTAAGGGGGACCCCGGGTGCAAGCGTCGGGAATGGGTGGGACATAATGCTTGTGAATGTGAACGCGTTCACAAGCTCGCCTGGATCATCCTGTTATGTCAGAGATCAAAAGGGCAAGACTGCGGCTGTGAACACGGCACGTAAGGAGAAGGAGACGTGGATCTTGCTCTGGCGCCGGAGACTCTGGCGCGCTGGCAGTTCGGCATCACGACCGTCTACCACTTTCTGTTCGTCCCGCTGACGATCTCCCTGGCGGCACTCACCGCGGGGCTTCAGACGGCGTGGGTGCGCACGGGGAAGGAGAAGTACCTCCGGGCCACCAAGTTCTGGGGCAAGCTCTTCCTGATCAACATCGCCATGGGCGTCGTGACCGGCATCGTGCAGGAGTTCCAGTTCGGGATGAACTGGTCGGACTACTCGCGCTTCGTCGGTGACATCTTCGGGGCGCCGCTCGCGTTCGAGGCGCTCATCGCCTTCTTCTTCGAGTCGACGTTCATCGGGTTGTGGATCTTCGGCTGGGACAAGCTGCCGAAGAAGCTGCACCTGGCGACGATCTGGATGGTCGCGATCGGCACCATCCTGTCCGCCTACTTCATCCTCGCCGCCAACTCCTGGATGCAGCACCCCGTGGGGTACCGGATCAACGAGGTCGCGGGGCGGGCGGAGCTCACGGACTTCTGGGCGGTCCTCAGTCAGAACACCACCCTGACCCAGGTCGCCCACACCCTCACGGCCGCCTTCCTCACCGGTGGGGCGTTCATGGTCGGGGTCTCCGCGATCCACCTGGTGCGGGGGAAGCACGTGCCGGTGATGAAGACCTCGCTGCGGCTCGGCCTGGTCACCGTCGCCGTCGCCGGACTGCTCACCGCGGTGAGCGGTGACCGCCTGGCCAAGGTGATGTTCGAGCAGCAGCCCATGAAGATGGCGGCGGCCGAGGCGCTCTGGGACGGCCAGAAGGGTGCGCCCTTCTCGCTCTTCGCCTACGGGGACGTGGACAAGGGCCACAACACCGTGGCCATCGAGATCCCCGGGATACTGTCCTTCCTCTCCAACGACGACTTCAACTCCTTCGTGCCCGGCATCAACGACGTGAACGCCGCGGAGCAGGAGAAGTACGGCCCCGGTGACTACCGGCCCAACATCCCCGTCGCCTTCTGGTCCTTCCGCTGGATGATCGGCTTCGGCATGGCCTCCTTCGCCATCGGCCTGCTGGGACTCTGGCTGACCAGGAAGAAGTTCCTGCTGCCACCGCAGCTGAGGGTCGGCGAGGACGAGATGCCGCACCTGGTGCCCTTCCGCCGACCGCTGCACGCCAAGTGGGCCCGGGGGTACTGGCTGCTGGCCGCCTGGACGCTCGCCTTCCCCCTCATCGCCAACTCCTGGGGCTGGATCTTCACCGAGACCGGGCGCCAGCCCTGGGTGGTGTACGGGGTGCTGGAGACGCGCTCCGCGGTCTCCCCAGGAGTCAGCCAGGGCGAGGTCATCACCTCGATGGTGGTCTTCACCCTGCTGTACGCGGTCCTCGCCGTCATCGAGGTGAAGCTCCTCGCCAAGTACATCAAGGCGGGCCCGCCCGAACTGACCGAGGCCGACCTGAATCCGCCCACCAAGATCGGTGGGCACAGCGACGACCGGCCGATGGCCTTCTCCTACTGACGGAAGGGCGGACATGCAACTCCACGACGTGTGGTTCGTGCTGATCGCGGTCCTGTGGATCGGCTACTTCTTCCTGGAGGGCTTCGACTTCGGCGTCGGCGTCCTCACCAAGCTCCTGGCCCGGGGGCGGCAGGAGAAGCGGGTGCTGATCAACACGATCGGTCCGGTCTGGGATGGCAACGAGGTGTGGCTCCTCAGCGCGGGCGGGGCCACCTTCGCGGCCTTCCCCGAGTGGTACGCCACCCTGTTCTCCGGCTTCTACCTGCCGCTGCTGCTGATCCTCGTGTGTCTGATCGTGCGCGGCGTCGCCTTCGAGTACCGCGCCAAGCGACCGGAGGAGAAGTGGCAGCGGAACTGGGAGAACGCGATCTTCTGGTGCTCGCTCCTCCCCGCCTTCCTCTGGGGCGTCGCCTTCGGCAACATCGTCCGGGGCGTGAAGATCGACCAGGACAAGGAGTACGTGGGGAACGTCCTGGACCTGCTGAACGGCTACGCCCTCCTGGGGGGTCTGGTCACCCTCAGCCTGTTCACCCTCCACGGCGCGGTGTTCGTCGCGCTGAAGACGGTGGGGGACATTCGGCTCCGGGCCCGGGCGCTCGCCACCAAGATCGGTCTGCTGAGCGCGGTGCTCGCCCTGGGCTTCCTGCTCTGGACCCAGTTCGACCACGGGGACGGCAGCAGCCTGGTCGCCGGGATCGTGGCGGTGGCGGCACTCTGCGCCGCGCTGGCCACCAACCTGGCCGGCCGGGAGGGATGGGCGTTCGCCTTCTCGGGCGTCACCATCGTGGCCGCGGTGTCCATGCTCTTCCTGACGCTCTTCCCGAACGTCATGCCGTCCTCGCTGGATCCGGCCTGGAACCTCACGGTCGTGAACGCCTCGTCCACGCCGTACACCCTGAAGATCATGACCTGGTGCGCGGGCATCGCCACTCCGGTGGTGCTCCTCTACCAGGGCTGGACCTACTGGGTGTTCCGCAAGCGCATCGGTACCCAGCACATCGCTGAGGCGCACTGACCGTCCCTGTCCGCGGGTGTGTTTCACGTGAAACACACCCGGCTCCCCCGAGGGTGTGTTTCACGTGAAACCGATCGACCCGAGACTGCTCCGCTACGCCCGGGCCACCCGGGGCTTCCTCGCCCTGGTGGTGGGCCTCGGCCTGGTCGGGGCGGGGCTGGTCATCGCCCAGGCCATGTTCCTCGCGGAGATCGTGGTCGGTGCCTTCCAGGACGGGCGCTCGGTGGCGGACCTGAGGACACCGCTGCTGCTGTTGGTGGCGGTGACCGGGGGCCGTTCCGCCGTCTCCTGGCTCACGGAGATCGCCGCCCACCGGGCCAGCGCGGCGGTGAAGTCCGAACTCCGCGGACGGCTGTTGGACCACGCGGGTGCCCTGGGGCCGGGGTGGCTGAGCGGACAGCGGACGGGAGCACTCATCACGCTCGCCACCCGGGGCATGGACGCACTGGACGACTACTTCTCGCGCTACCTGCCCCAACTGGGACTCGCGGTGGTCGTCCCGGTGGCGGTCGGGTTGCGCATCGTCACCGAGGACTGGGTCTCCGCCGCGATCATCGCGGGCACGCTCCCCCTGATCCCCCTCTTCATGATCCTCATCGGTTGGGCCACCCAGGCCCGGATGGACCGGCAGTGGCGGATGCTCTCCCGGCTCTCCGGTCACTTCCTGGACGTGGTCGCCGGATTGCCCACGCTGAAGGTCTTCGGACGGGCCAAGGCCCAGGCCGAGGCGATCCGCACGATCACCGGGGACTACCGTCTCGCCACCATGCGGACGCTGCGGATCGCGTTCCTCTCCTCCTTCGCCCTGGAACTGCTGGCCACCCTCTCCGTCGCGCTGGTCGCGGTCACCATCGGCATGCGGCTGGTGCACGGCGGGCTCGACCTGTACACCGGCCTGGTCATCCTGATCCTCGCCCCCGAGGCGTACCTCCCGGTGCGCCAGGTGGGCGCCCAGTACCATGCCGCCGCCGAAGGGCTCGCGGCCGCGGAGGAGGTCTTCGAGGTCCTGGAGACCGAGGCGCCCCACGGCGGCACCGAGCGGCCGGGCCCCGGAGGACTGCGGTTCGACGGGGTGGGCCTGCGCTACCCGGGACGCTGGACGGACGCCGTGACCGAGGCGTCCTTCGAGGTGGGTCCCGGGGAGACCGTGGCGCTCGTCGGACCCAGTGGCGCCGGCAAGTCGACCCTGATCGCCGCCGCGCTCGGGTTCGTCCGGCCCGAGCGGGGCCGGGTGCTGGTCGGGGGCGTGGACCTCGCCCGGGTGGACCGGGAGTCCTGGCACCGTCAGGTGGCCTGGGTCCCCCAGCGTCCCCACCTCTTCGCCGGCTCGATCGCAGAGAACGTCCGACTCGCCCGGCCGGACGCCGAGGAGTCCGCGCTCCGCTCCGCCCTGCGGGACGCCGGGGCGCTGGAGTTCGTGGACGCGCTGCCGGCCGGGGTGGACACCCTCCTCGGCGAGGACGGGGCGGGGCTCTCCGCCGGACAACGCCAGCGCCTCGCCCTGGCCCGGGCGTTCCTGGCGGACCGGCCCGTGCTGTTGCTCGACGAGCCCACGGCCGCGCTGGACGGGGACACCGAGGCCGGGATCGTCGAAGCGGTACGGAGGCTGGCCGCCCACCGGACCGTTCTCCTGGTGGTGCACCGGCCCGCCCTGCTGGCGGTCGCCGACCGGGTCGTCACCCTTCCGCTGCCCGAAGCCCCCGTGCCGGCGGGGGCCACCGACCTCCCCGCCCCGGACGGAGCGGAGAGGGCCACCGGCACCGCCTTCGGCGACGAACTGTTCCAGCCGGGACGGGAGCGCGAGGACACGGCCGCCGTCCCGCGCACGAACCCGGGCCGCTCGGTACTGGCACGGGTGCGGGAGATGGCCGGGCCGCGCCGGGGGCGTCTCGCCCTCGCCCTGCTCTTCGGCAGCCTGGCCCTGGGCAGCGCGGTCGGGTTGATGGCGGTCTCCGGCTATCTGATCTCCCGCGCCTCCGAACAGCCCCCGGTGCTGTACCTGATGACGGCCGTCACCGCGACCCGCACCTTCGGCATCGGGCGGGCGGTCTTCCGCTACGCGGAGCGGCTGGTCTCCCATGACGCGGTGCTGCGGATGCTGGCGGAGACCCGGGTCGCCGTGTACCGGCGCCTGGAACGGCTCGCTCCCGCTGGGCTGCGGCAGACCCGCCGCGGTGACCTGCTGTCCCGGTTGGTCGCGGACGTCGACGCCCTCCAGGACTACTGGCTGCGCTGGCTGCTGCCGGTCGGGGCCGCCGTGGCGGTCTCGCTCGGGGCCGTCGGGTTCACCACCTGGCTGTTGCCCGAGGCCGGGGCGGTGCTCGCCGTGGGCCTGCTGGCCGCCGGGGCCGGGGTGCCGCTGCTGTCGGGCGCGATCGCCCGCCGGGCCGAGCTGCGACTCGCCCCCGCCCGCGGGGTCCTCGCGAACCGGGTCGCCGAGCTGCTGAGCGGGACGGCGGAGCTGACCGTCGCGGGGGCCCTCCCCGAGCGGACCGCGCGGGCCCGGCAGGCCGATGCGGTGCTCACCGGGATCGCTTCGCGCACCGCGAAGGCGACCGCGCTCGGCGACGGGCTGACCGCCCTGATCACCGGCCTCACCGTCACCGCCACGGCACTGGTCGCGGTGGCCGCGGTGGCCGAAGGCCGCCTGAACGGGGTCGCGACCGCCGTCGTGGTGCTGACCCCGCTCGCCGCCTTCGAAGCGGTGATGGGACTGCCGCTGGCCGTCCAGTACCGCCACCGGGTGCGCAGGAGCGCCGAGCGCGTCCAGGAGGTGTTGGACGCGCCCGAGCCGGTACGGGAACCGGAGAGGCCCGCCCCGGCTCCGGAGTCGCCGTTCCCGCTCCGGCTGCACCGGCTCAGCGCCCGGTACGAGGGCCAGCGGGACCGGGCGCTGCACGCCGTGGACCTGACCCTGGAGGAGGGGCGACGGATCGCGGTCGTCGGGGCCTCGGGGTCCGGGAAGACCACGCTCGCCCAGGTGCTGGCCCGGTTCCTGGAGCCGGCGTCGGGAACCTACGAGCTCGGCGGGGTGGCCGCGGAGGCCCTGGACGGGGACACCGTGCGGGAGTTCGTGGGGCTGTGTGCCCAGGACGCCCACCTCTTCGACAGTTCGGTGCGGGAGAACCTGCTGATGGCCCGGCGGGACGCGGGCGAGGCGGAGCTGACCGCGGTGCTGGAGCGGGTGCGGATGCTGGACTGGGTCGACTCCCTGCCCGAGGGCCTCGACACGCTCGTCGGCGAACACGGGGCCCGGCTGTCCGGTGGGCAACGACAGCGCCTCGTCCTCGCCCGGGCGCTGCTCGCGGACTTCCCGGTGCTGGTCTTGGACGAGCCCGCCGAGCACCTCGACCTGCCGACCGCCGATGCGCTGACCACGGACCTGATGGCGGCCACCGTAGGACGGACCACGGTGCTGATCACCCACCGCCTGGCCGGACTGGAGGAGGTGGACGAGGTGATCGTCCTGGACGCCGGCCGGGTCGTGCAGCGCGGGACGTTCGGGGAACTGGTGGCGGTCGACGGGCCGTTGGCCCGGATGCGGGATCGTGAGGGGGCGACGGAACTGCTGGCCGCGAGGGTCTGACCGCTGCGGTCCCGGTGTGCACCGCGCTGTCGGTTGCACGGTTCACAGGAGGTTGTGAGGCTTTGGGCATGGCGGGGAAACGGAGCGAAGAGGGCGTGGGGCTGTCCGGAGAGCTGGCCGCACGGGTCCCGCAGTTGCTGGACGCGATGCGGTCGGTCGGGACCGGGCTGGAGCTCCACTCGACGCTGGACCGGATCTGCGAGACCGCGGCCGAACTGGCCGGGGCCGAGTACGCGGCGATCGGTGTGGTCGCCGAGGACGGCGACGGACTCTCCGACTTCGTCTACCACGGGATCGACGGGGCGACCGCGGAGCGCATCGGACGGTTGCCGGACGGCCATCGCGGGCTGCTGGGCGCCCTGATCCACCACCCGGAGCCGGTGCTCCTGGCGAACCTGACCACCGATCCGCGCTCCTGCGGCTTCCCGCCGAACCACCCGCCCATGCGCAGCTTCCTCGGGGTGCCCATCCGGGTGCAGGGCGAGATCTTCGGCAACCTCTACCTGACGGAGAAGCACGGCGGCGCCGAGTTCGACGAGGACGACCTGAGCATCGTCCGGGTGCTGGCCACGGAGGCCGGCATCGCCATCGGCAACGCCCGGCTGTACGGGGCGGCCCGACAGCGGGAGCGCTGGATCGACGGCTCCGTCGCGGTGACCACCGCGCTGCTGTCCGGCGGTGCCGCCGAGGACGCGCTCCAGGTCGTCGCCGAGCAGGCCCGCGGACTGTCGGACTCGGCGGCCGGACTGGTGCTGCTGCCCGCAGCCGAGGGCGGGCTGGAGGTCGTCGCCGTGGCCTCCCAGGACCACCCCGAGGGGGCCGGCGGGGTCATTCCCCCGGAGAGCCAGATCGCCGCACTGCTGCTCGCCGGCGAACCGGTGTTCCTGGAGGACGCGGCCACCGACCCCCGGGTGCTCAGCGAACTGGTGCGGCGCTTCGGCCCCGTGATGCTGCTGCCCCTACAGAGCGAGGGACGGGTGCTCGGCTCCCTGGTCACCCTGCGCGAGCGGGGCGCGCGCACCTTCACCGAGGCCGAGCGGACCCTCGCCGGCCAGTTCGCCGCCCAAGCCGCGCTGGCGCTGAAGATGGCGGAGGCGCAACGGGACCGGGAACGGCTCGCGGTCTACGAGGACCGCGATCGGATCGCCCGTGACCTGCACGACCTGGTGATCCAGCGGCTGTTCGCGACCGGCATGATGCTGGAGGGCGCCCAGCGCAAGTCCGGCGACCCGGCGGTGCAACAGGGCGTGGGCAAGGCCGTCGACGAACTCGACGTGACCATCCAGGAGATCCGCACTGCGATCTTCGCGCTCCAGCAGGGGCCCGCGGAGGCGCCGTCCGGGCTGCGCACCCGGGTGCTCAGGGAGATCAACACGGCGGCCGTGCCGCTGGGGTTCAAGCCCGCGCACCGCTTCGTCGGCCCGGTCGACGCCGTGGTCGGGGAACTCACCGGCAAGAACCTCATCGCCGCCCTGCGCGAGGCGCTCTCCAACGCCTTCCGACACGCGGAGGCCACCAGGATCGAGGTGGTGGTCGACGCGACGGTCCCGTTGCCGGACGGACGTCCCGGGGTGCGGCTGACGGTGGCGGACGACGGAGTCGGCATCCCCGAGGGCGGCCGGCGCAGCGGCCTGCGGAACCTGAAACGCCGTGCCGAGTCCCTGGGCGGCGACAGTTGGTACGGGCCCGGCATCGGGGACGAGGGCACGGGGGCCAGCGTGGTGTGGCAGGCCCCGCACTGATCCGCAGCCCCGTCCCGTCCCGGACCGGGCCGGTGGCCGCCGGACCTGTTCGGCGGTACCGGTCTGATCCGTCCGGAGCAGTTCGTCCCCCGGGCGCACGCGCATCCCGCGCCGGGCGCCGCACCCCGCGCGACGATCCGTCACATGGCCATCCCCCGTCGTCGTGCGCGGCGTTCCCGTCACCGTCCGCTGTTCGTCCCGGCCGTCCTGTGCGTGCTGCTCGGCGTGGCCGTCCCGCACGTCAACGCGTCCGAGGACGGATACCCGCCCGGGCTGCCCGGCCCCGTAGACGGGGCCGCCGGCGCAGAGGTGGCGCGGCTGTACGAGGAGGCCGCCGACGCGGCCCGCACCTACGAGGAGGGGCGCCGGGCCGCCGTCGCCACCCGTGTCCGGGCCCGGGAGCTGGAGGGGCGGCTCGCCGCCGAGCGCCGGGCCGTCGCGGCGCTCCGCGCCGACCTCGGCCGGATCGCTGCGGCCCAGTACCGGACCGGCGGCGGAGTGCCGTACACCGCACGGATGCTGCTGACCGACGATCCGCAGGGCGTGGTGCAAGGCCAGCACGCCCTGCGCCAGGCGGGGCTGAGCGTCCGTCAGCGGATCGAGGAGAGCGCTGCCGCGCAGCGGCGGTTGGCCGCGGACGAGGCGGCGGCCTCCCGGGAGTGGCGGACGCTGGAGCGCCGCAACGAACGCTTGGCCGCGCTGAGACGGGAAATCGAGGAGAAGCTCGCCCGGGCGCAGGAGCGGTTGCGGAGCGAGTCGGAGCGGGCGGTGTCGGCGGGGCGGTGCGCCGGCGCGGTGCGCCTGGCGCAACCCGGGCCGCTGCCCGCGGAGGACTGGGTCGCCCCGCTCGGTGGGTACGCGCTGTCGGCCGGTTTCGGCGGAACGGGGCAACGGTGGGCGAGCCGGCACACCGGCCAGGACTTCGCGGTGGACGAGGGCACCCCGGTGCGGGCGGTCGGCGAGGGCCGGGTGGTGGGGGTCGGGTGCGGGGGTGCGTTCGGGATCGCCGTGGTGCTGGCGCATCCGGGCGGCTACCACACGCAGTACGCACACCTGTCCTCGGTCGCCGTGGAGCAGGGGGAACGGGTGCGGGCCGGGCAGTGGATCGGGCTCTCCGGGACGACCGGGAACTCCACGGGGCCGCACCTGCACTTCGAGGTGCGGCTGACCCCGCAGCTCGGTTCCGGCATCGATCCGGTGCCGTGGCTCGCCCAGCGGGGCGTGGAGCTGTGACCGGGACGGGGTCCCGGCGAGTGGCTAGAGCCCTTCGGCGAGGATCCGCTCGATGACGACGGCGACTCCGTCCTCGTTGTTCCCGCTGGTCAGCAGGGTGGCTGCGGCGTGGACGGCCGGGTGGGCGTTGCCCATGGCGAAGGAGGTGCCGGCCCAGGCCAGCATCTCGATGTCGTTCGGCATGTCGCCGAAGGCGATGACCTCGGCGGGGGAGATGCCCCGCTCGGCGCAGCACAGCTCCAGGGTGCTGGCCTTGGACACCCCGGGGCCGCTGATCTCCAGCAGGGCGGTCGGGCTGGAACGGGTGACGTTCGCCCGTTCCCCCACGGCCGCGCGGGCGAGGTCGAGGAAGGCGTCCGGGGCGAGGGCGGGGTGGTGGGCGAGCAGTTTGAGCACGGGCTGGCCGTCGCCGGCCGCCCCTTCGGCGAGGAGCTTCTCGGCCGGGGCGACGCTCTCGCCGATGTCGAGCTGGAGCGGCGGGTAGTCCGGCTCGTGGTGCAGACCGCCGGTGCGCTCGACCGCGAAGGCGGTCCCGGGGGCCGCTTCCCGCAGGGCCGACACCACCGAGCGGGCCGCCTCCGTGGGCAACTCGCGGACCTTGAGGAAGCGGGGTGCGAGGGGCCCGCCGTGCAGGTCCACGACGGCGGCCCCGTTGCCGCAGATGGCGATGCCGTGCCCGTGCAGATGGGCGCTGACGACGTCCATCCAGCGGGCCGGCCGGCCGGTCACGAAGAAGACCTCGATGCCGGCCGCCTCGGCGGCAGCGAGGGCGGCGACCGTGCGGGGCGAGACGGTCTTGTCGTCCCGCAGCAGGGTCCCGTCGAGGTCCGTCGCGATCAGCCGGGGCGGGCGGGCGGAGGTGGCCGTCGTCCACGGCCGCGGTGAGGGTGACGTCACCCCGCCATTCTCGCGCATATGCCAGCACGTGCGTGCGAAGGTCCGCACAAGTGAGTGATTCTCGTCGGTGCCGCCCTTCCCCTCCGCTCCGGCACCGGTCCTCCCCGCCGTTCCGGGGGCACCGGCGGACCGCCGCCCGGCGGGGTCGTCGGCCGTGCCGGCGCATCGCCGTCCGCGGCGGCGGGGAGCCCTCACGCGCTGACCTGAGGAAACGCAGGGATCCAGGAAGGGCCGACGGGGTGCTCAGATCGGTTCGACGGCGATGCGTGGGTGGCACAGCCGGCGCAGATCGTCCGTGTCGCTCGTGATGACAGTGACATCGCCGTGCTCCACGTGAGCCGTGGCCGCGAGCATCGCATCGATGGCGTGCTTCTGACCATGCAGACTCTCGGCAGCGAGCAGTTTGCTTGCCACCCGTGCGATCTCCTCCGTGACGGGACGCACCTTGGCCAGGGAAACGGCGTGGTCGAACGCCGCCTGGGGCACCTTCGGGTCGCGTGCCTCCACCAACGTGGCGGCGCTCGTCACAACGAGTAGGTCCAGCCTGCGGACGACGTCCAGCCATACGGTCATGTCACGGTGCCGGCGGGAGAGTTTGGAGAGGGCCTCACCGTCGAGAACGAGAGTCCCGCTCATGCAGCGTCCGCCGGGGCGGACCCACCGCGGTGGGCGGCGTGGTGGGCGCGGATGCGCTCCGCCTTGTCCGAGACCTCGGCAGGGTCGACAGGGCCGTGCTCCGCTTCGGCGGTGGCGATGTACTCGTCGATGGCCTCGCGCTGGAGCTGCCGCTGCACGGCCTCCTCGATATAGGAGGAGACGCCTTGTTTGCCGGCGCGTGCGCGGATCGCCTCCAGGGTCTCGGCGCGCAGGGAGACGCTGGTGACTCGGGTCTTGCCGGGGCGGGGCGTGTCCATAAGGCAAGTGTAGTACATGACCTATTAACACGCTGGCGCTTCATGATGCCCACCGTCGGTCGGCGAGGAGCGCGCCGAGGCGGTCACCGATGACGGAGACGCCCGGGCGGGGCTCGCTCTCGTAGTACCAGGGCTTGCGCCGGTGCAGTAGTGCCTCACCGTGCTCGCTCCAGGCGAAGTCGGGTTTCCGCAGAAGTCTCCGGAACACCGCGTCGGCAGTCCTGGGGTGCGCGGCGGCCAGTCGGCGGATCGGCAGGGGCGTGATCGACTCCTCGCGCAGGTATGTACGCAGCAGGTCCTGGTGCCGCCTACGGCCCGTGAGGGCGGGGTCCGCGAAGAGGTCCCGCAGCATCCCGTAGTCGGCGTAGAAGTTGAGTCCGTCGACCTGGTCGTAGATGACGCCGACGGTGTCCGCTGCCGCGAGTTCTCGCGGCAGCTCGAAGAAGGGCAGGTCCAGGCCGGTGATCCGCCTGCCCCGGGCTCGGGCGCCGCCTTGCTGTGAGGCGGCGGCCTCTTGGCGGTGGCGGTAGTAGGCATTGAGGAGATTCCCGGCTTCGGCAGGAGGGAGGATCAGTTCGTCGCCGTCGCAGAACTCGATGAACGCGGCCCGGTCCTCTCTCATCTGCTGCCATCCCTGCTCGATCTTCGCGGGGTTGCGGAAGACCAGCGAGGTTTGGCTGGTGGCCAGTTCGAGCGCCGCCTGTGCGATGTCGGCGGCACTGGACCGGGGGTAGTGGGACATCGCCCCGGACACCAGCCACGCCCTGTCGGCTGAGTGGACGGATACCAGGCAGGTATGGAGGAATCCGCCCCTGGACACTCCGCGGAACGCCGCCCGTCCGACATTCGAGTACGTGCGGTACTCCAGGTCGTCGAGAAGGTTGAGCAGGACGACCGCGTCGCCGTCCTTGCGCTGGACCTCGAAGACGCCCTCGACCGGGTCGCGCCAGCCGAGCAGCATTGTCCGGTCGGACGCGGTCAAGTCCTTCCGCCCGGCGATGAACCGGTCCACCACGGTCAAGCCATCCGGCAGGCGGTACCGCAGGATGAAGTGGTCGGTGATCCGGATCGCCTCGCCCTCGTCCAGCCGCCGTGCGGGCCCAGCGGCCTCCAGCAAGAGGGGCGTCAGCCACCGGTCGAAGCGGGCGCTCTGAGCGAAGGAGACCAGTTCCCCCTTCAACTCGGCACTTCGCTCGATGAGATCGGTCAGCGACGGTTCAGCGGCACCCTGATGCTCGCCCTGTACGGCCTCAGCCACGTTCAGCCCTTTCGCGCGATCCGGTTCCGCGTGAAGTGAGAAGTTGTCCGACCTCAGCCGGCCCAGTGGCGGTACGCCTCGATCCACTCCGCACCCCGGGGCGACGGGCTGGGCAACGGCAGCTCCAGAATGCCGATCGACTGCCGGAGGCGGCCACGAGAGCACAGCGCCACGATCCTGCCATCGGACGTGAGGCCGACGCCGCGCACGGTCACCTCGACGCCGAGAACCACCGTGGTGAAGGGCACGTCGAGGTGCTCCTCAAGCATGGTGAACAGACCGGTCCGCTGCTCGTCATCGCCGTACGCGTCGGCAGTCGCCTCTTCGATCATGACCTCAAGATCGACCCTGCCCAGGGTGCCCATGTCGTCACGGTAGCGGCCTCCGAGGCAAGGCGGGTGCGGCACGGATCTGCTCCGTCGGCATATCCGCCGCGGTGGGAAGCCCGCGTATCGTCGAGCTCATGCGTTTGAGCACGGTGATCCTCCCCATCCACCGGTGGGCCGAAGGACAGAAGACCTGGCGGCGCGCCGAGGAGCTCGGCTTCCACACCGCGTACACCTACGACCACCTCTCCTGGCGGACCTTCCGGGACGGCCCCTGGTTCGGCGCCCTACCCACCCTCACCGCTGCCGCCACCGTCACGGACCGACTGCGCCTGGGCACGCTCGTCACCTCAGTCAAGCCTTTTTCACCTATCGCGGCCCCAACAGGGAAAACCCCAAGCTTGCGCATCGGACACGCTTGGTCGGCAGGTAGTGGAAGGATCTAACTCGTCGGTGTGGACGACGTCCCAAAGGGGTGGGCCATGGTCTTGGGTAGTCGATGTGACGAGTGCGGTTCCACCGGAACAGCCCGTCCGCGACGCGGTGATGTGCACCTCGTAGTCTGCGACGACTGCTGGCCGGATGATGTGTTCGTCCCCGCACGGAAGCCTAATTGTGACGCCTGCGGCGGTTCTGGCGGCAGGTGGATCGCGAGTCTTGGCATGTCGCTGTGCCTCACCTGTGCGGATGCGGGTGCTGGCCACCCCGAACGAGAGCCGGTACTGGTAGGGGAAGTCCTGGGCGGTACGGCTGACGCCATGAACCATGCGGCGCGATCCGGCACATCCGTGGCGGACGCCTGGTACTCGGGCTCAACGAGCTGTGACGCGTGCGGTGCTCATGCGGAATGGCATCGGACGGTCCGAGGTCGGTGGACCATGATTGAGCCGGGTGACTGGCCGGTCGGTTCAGTACCAGTCGGCAAGCGCTGGCGCATCGCGGGCGACGGCACTGCGGTCAACCTGGGCTCTGCTTCGCCCTCCGATAAGTGCAGGATCAGCCATTTCGACGTCTGCCCGTCTCGCCCGGCCCCTGCTGACTCTCCCGTCATGCTCGCCTTGTGGCGAAAGAACGCTCAGCGTGGTGGCTGATCAGACACCACGCTGAGTTACGCGCACTGTTTCAGCCGAGCTGTGCAACAGCCTCGGTGGCGATGCGTTCGAAGACCGCCGGGTCGGTCGCGAAGTCGGAGTCGGGGATCGGCCAGTGAATCACGATCTCGGTGAAACCCAGCTCCTGGTGGCGTCCGGCGAAGTCGACGAAGGCGTCCACCGACTCCAGCGGGTGGTTCCGGTCCGGGGTGAAGCCGTGGAGCAGGACCTTGTCGAGCTCGGCCGCATCCCGCCCGACCTCCGCACATACCTTGTCGAGCCTTTGGACCTGGCCGCGCAGCGCCTCCACCGACTGTTCGGGGGTGCCTTCGTCGTACAGCTTCGGGTCGCCGGTCGTCACCCACGCCTGCCCGTACCGTGCGGCCAGCCTCATCCCGCGCGGACCGGTCGCCGCCACCGCGAACGGCAGCCGGGGCCGCTGTACGCAGCCGGGGACGTTGCGGTACTCCGACGCCGAGTAGAAAGTACCCTCGGCGTCCACCTCCCTCTCGGTGAGCAGCCGGTCCAGCAGCGGCAGGAACTCCCCGAACCGGTCCGCCCGCTCCCGGGGCGTCCACGCCTCCTGGCCGAGCGCGGTGGCGTCGAAGCCGCTTCCTCCCGCGCCGATGCCGAGGGTAACCCGACCGCCCGAGACATCGTCCAGCGACATCAGTTCCTTGGCGAGCGTCACTGGGTGCCTGAAATTGGGCGACGTGACGAGGGTGCCCAGGCGCAGGCGGTCCGTGGCCGTGGCGGCGGCGGTGAGGGTGGGCAAGGCGCCGAACCAGGGGCCGTCGCGGAAGGTCCGCCAGGAGAGGTGGTCGTACGTGTACGCGGTGTGGAAGCCGAGCTCCTCGGCGCGCTGCCACTTCGCGCGACCTCCCTCGTGCCAGCGATCGACAGGAAGAATCACGGTGCTCAGGCGCAGGCTCATGCTGGTGAGCCTACGTCGAGCGCGGCCTTGGCCGTGGCTCGACGTAGGCGAGTCCCTACTGATCAGGCACGGTGCCATGTGTCGGGCAGACCGCCCAGGGAGCCCGCTCACTTTGCGGTGGCGGTCCGCCATCCGTAGCGGGAAAAGGACGGGCCACCGTCCCTGTACGCAGCAAGGGCTTGCACGGCGGTCGGGAACGCGGGCTCGGGGAGGCACCCGGCCGCCACCCACCGGACCGCCAGGTGTTTGCCGGTTCGGCGTTGGTCAGTTCGCCGGTCCATGCGTCGGTGGTGAAGGCGAAGAGCACGAACTGCCCAGCCCGGTCCCAGCCCTGTTCGACGTGAACGACATGGACGAGTGAGAGGTCAGCCGGGTCGACGAGCAGGCCGGTCTCCTCCTTGAGTTCGCGGGCGGCGGCTTCGCCGAGGGGTTCGCCGGGTTCGGCCTTGCCGCCGGGGGAAGCAGGCGGGTTCGTGGATTTCTGGCCGGTGAGTCGCAGGAACCGACGTGTGAGTGTTTCACCGACAGCTATGAGTATGGCGGGTTCGCGGCCGCACGAGCTCGGGGCGAACGGCCCGTCATCGCTGCGGTGCGTCTGGCCGGTCGGCGATCTGAGTGCCGTGGTCGGAACGAGCTTGACCTTGACGCTGGGTCAACCCCCCATCCTTCCGGGAGGAGCTTCCGCGCAGTCGCCTGGAACAGCTCCGCGAAGGAGGCAGATGACCATGAAAGCCCAATCGATCGCCGGTCCGGCGATTCGCGTGCAAGGTCTCAAAAAGTCATACGGGCAGCTCGAAGTGCTGCGCGGTGTGGACTTCGACGTGGTGCCGGGCAGCATCTTCGCCCTGCTCGGCTCCAACGGGGCGGGCAAGACCACGACCGTGAGGGTCCTCGCCACGCTTCTTAAGGCCGACGCGGGAACGGCGAGCGTCCACGGCTTCGAGGTCGGAACGCAACCAGCGGACGTGCGGGAGTCCATCAGTCTCACCGGGCAGTTCGCCGCCGTCGACGAGATCCTCAGCGGTCGGGAGAACCTCGCGCTCGTCGCCAGGCTGCGCCACATCAAGGACCCTGGCGCGATCGCGGATGACCTGCTGAGGCGCTTTTCGCTGAGCGAGGCGGGCGCGCGAAGAGTGTCCACGTATTCGGGTGGGATGCGGCGTCGGCTGGACATCGCGATGAGCCTCATCGGGAATTCGCCGGTGATTTTCCTGGATGAGCCGACGGCCGGTCTTGACCCCGAGGCGCGCATCGAGGTGTGGGATGCGGTCAAGGAGCTCGCCGGCCACGGAACGACGGTGCTGCTCACCACGCAGTATCTGGACGAGGCCGAGCAGCTGGCCGACCGGATCGGGATCCTTCACCAGGGTCGAATCATCGTGAACGGCACCCTGGCCGAGCTCAAGCAGCTCTTCCCGCCCGCCAAGGTCGAGTACGTCGAGAAGCAGCCGACTCTCGAGGAGATCTTCCTCGCGGTCATCGGCGGAGGAGACGAGAGCGACGTCACTGGCACGACAACTGGGGGGCGAGAATGACCGCGTACTTCTTCAACGACACTGCCGCGCTCACGGGGCGGACCCTGCGCCATGTCACGCGCAGCATGGACACCATCATCACGACTGCGATCACGCCGGTCGCCATGATGCTGATGTTCGTCTACGTGTTCGGCGGCGCCATCGATACCGGGTCTGTTTCGTATGTGAACTACATGCTGCCCGGCATCCTGCTCATGACCATCGCGTCGGGCGTCTCCTACACCGCGTACCGGCTGTTCACCGATGTGAAGAGCGGGATCTTCGAGCGATTCCAGTCCATGCCGATTGCGCGGTCGGGTGTGCTGTGGGCCCACGTCGTCACCTCTTTGGTCGCCAACCTGATCGCGCTCGTGCTCGTCGTGGGCGTTTCTGTGCTCATGGGCTTCCGCTCAGGTGCAGGAGTGGCGGCATGGCTCGCGGTCGCCGGCATCCTGCTCCTGTTCACCCTGGCGCTGACCTGGCTTGCCGTGATCCCCGGGCTCTCCGCGTCGTCGGTCGAGGGCGCTGGCGCGTTCGCCTACCCGCTCATCTTCCTGCCGTTCGTCAGTTCGGCGTTCGTGCCCACAAAGACGATGCCCGGCCCGGTGCGCTGGTTCGCCGAACATCAGCCGGTGACGTCGATCGTCAACACCATCCGCAACCTGTTCGCCCAGCAGCCGGTCGGCGACGACATCTGGACCGCCCTCGCGTGGTGCGTCGGCATCCTCGTCGTGGCGTACGTCTTCGCGATGGCCGCCTACCGCCGGAAGATCGCATGAGGCAGGCTGAGACCCATGCTCACCATCAGCCAGCTCGCGGCGTACGCTGGGGCGACGGTGCGGGCGGTACGTCACTACCACCGGATCGGGCTGCTGCCGGAGCCCGAACGCAACCGGTCCGGATACCGGACTTACGACGCTGTCGCGGTCGTGGGACTGATCCGGATCCGCACCCTCGCAGACGCCGGCGTACCGCTGGCCCGGGTGCAGGAACTTCTCGACGCCGGCCCGGAGGACTTCGCCGGCGGCGTCCAGGAGATCGACAAAGCCCTGCGTGCCGAGATCCGGCGGCTGCAGGACACTCGCAGCCGACTCGCCAGGCTCGCCGCAGGAGAGCACCTGGCGCTCCCGCAGAGCGTCGTGGACTACCTCGACCGGCTGCGCGGTCTCGGCGTCGAGGAGCGGTACATCGAGTTGGAGCGGGACGCCTGGATCATGATCGCCGCCCAGGTGCCGCATGCGATCGGCTCCGTGATCGCCAAGAAGCACGAGGAGTTGGATGACCCCGACACGGTGAAGCTCTACAGCCTTCTCAGCGGGGCACTCGACTGGCCGGCCGACGATCCGCGGATCATTGAGGTCGCCGACATCATGGAGCGCCTGATGATTCGCGCTGTGGAGGCCGGCGACGTGGGGGCCGACGACGGCATCGACGACCAGTTCGTCGACCTCCTGGACTCAACCACGGTCGAGTCCTCACCGCACGCCGCGCGGCTGTTGGAGATCCTGGAGGAACGGGGCTGGAGAGGCTGGACCCGCATCGAGCGAGTGCCTGCCGACAGACTCAATACTGAGCTGCCGCCATCGTGAAGGCAGGCCAGGTCCTGGAGTGACGCTATGTGGGGGTGTGAGGTTCCCCCGAGATGCGGGGTTGGGTGACAGAGGGTCAGATGGGTCTCATGAGAGGAGCCCAGACGATGCCTGCCCCGAGGAAGTACCCGTTGGAGTTGCGTGAGCGTGCGGTACGGATGTACCGGACCGCCGAGCCGAAGCCCGTGATCCGCCGTATGGCCGAGGAACTCGGTGTGCACCATGAGGCTCTGCGCAACTGGATCCGTCAGGCCGAGGCCGATGCCGGTGAGCGAGGCGACACGCTCACCACCGCCGAGAAGGAGGAGCTGGCCGCGCTGCGGAAGGAGAATGCCCAGCCGAGCTCGACCCCGCCGTGTGGGGCACCGAGACCTCCATGACCGCCGAGGCGGTGCCGCTGCGGACGGCCCCGGTCCAGCACGACGAGGGCGGGATGCGTGTCTTCTCCTGGAGCGCGACCACACCTCCACTCCACACCCGGTACCGTCTGGAATGGCGGTTCCGGGCGCGACCCGAACATCAATGGGAACAAGGGGAGTTCAGGTGATCCAGGTGCGGCCCAGCGAGCAGATGCGCGTCCTCGGCGTCGTTCAGAACGGCGCCCCCGTGCTCGCCGAGCCTGCCCGCGCCTTCGACCTGCCGACTGAGCGTGAGGCAGCCGAGCAGGTCATCGAGCAGCTGTTCTCCGCGATGGAGCGGATCGGGCAGGTCCACCCCTTCGCCAAGGGCATGGGCATCGCGGCTCCGCAGATCGGGGTGGGCCGGGCCGCCGCCGTGGTCCAGCCTCCCGACCCCGCCGCCCCTGCGATCGTCCTGCTGAACCCCCGCATCACCGACAGCTCCAGCAACGTGGACGATCAGTACGAGGGCTGCCTGTCGTTCTTCGACGTCCGCGGTCTGGTACCCCGGCCGCTGTGGATCGCCGTGGAGACCACGACGCTGGAGGGCCAGCTGGTGACCACCACCTACGAACGCGGGCTCGCCAGGCTGGTCCACCACGAGATCGACCACCTCGACGGCCTGCTCTACACCGCACGGATGCGGACGGGTACCGCCCCCATCCCCGTCGAGGAGTACCGCCAGACCGGCCGGGCGTGGGCATACGAGCAGTAGCAACCGAGGCGGGGCCAGCACCCTGCGGGCGCACTGCGACGGTGACTGGCACGTGGTTGTCGGGCGACTGCTACGGGCGCTCTCAGCGTCGTCGGCGTCGGTCATCGGCAGGCGGCACAGATGCCGTGGTCGGAAGAGGGTTTCGGGTCTGGTGTGCGCTGTGTGTGGACACCGGGGGCGAGCGGCGACGGGCGGCATCGGCGCGGGCGGCAGCGGCTTCGACGCCACGGCGCTGGGGCGGGAGGCGTGGTCGCCGAGGGAGCGGGCGGCCGGTTCGGCGAGTTCGTGCCCCTGCTCGACCGGCTGCTCACCGAGGGTGCGGTCTCGCAGCGGGGGGAGTTCTACGCGGCCGAGGAGGCCCGGAACCTCCCCGGCTGCGTCCAGCGGCCCCGGCTGCCGTTCGCCGTGGCGGCGACCGGGCCGCGCGGGCTGAAGCTCGCCGCGCGGCACGGGCAGGCGTGGGTGACGACCGGGGACCCGAAGCTGTACGAGGAGGGCACCCCGGAGCAGTCGCGGGCGGCGCTGCGCCGACAGGTCGAGAGGCTCGGGAAGGCGTGCTCGGAACTCGGCCGGGACCCGGCGGAGCTGGACAAGGTCCTGCTGCACGGTTTCACCCCGGACCGCAACGGGCCGCTGGAGTCCGTGGACGCCTTCGTGGACTACGCCGGGCGCCACCGGGACCTCGGCTTCACCGAACTCGTCATCCACTGGCCGGTCCCCGGCTCGGACTTCGCGACCGACCCGGCCGTCTTCGAACGCATCGCCACCGAGGCGCTCGCCCAGCTGGGGTGAGGCCGTCCCGCCGCCCGGCACCAGGGTGACGGGCCGTCAACCTCCGTACCTGCGCGCGCCGTCAATCGGACGCGTCAATCCGTCCCCCGGTGGAACGAACGGCGGATTCCGGCCGTCTTGGGGTGGGGAACCGTCCTGCTGGTGGGGCAGCAGGAGGGCCCCGGGCGGTGCGCACGGCGGGATCGACGGTCCTCGTGCCGCGGGCGCGTTCGAGTGAGGGGCGCTCCCCACGGCGGGGCGCGACCCGCCGCGCACCGGTCCGGGTTCCTCCCCGACGGTGATCCGTACCGCGGCACGTTCCCGGGGTCGGGGCGCGCCGTCAGCCGTTTCGTCCTCGGCTTCCCCACGCTGGGCAGGACAACGGAACGGGAACGGCAAGGGATCGGGGAGAAATGCATCGACGCAAGCTCGCGGGCGCCGTGGCACTGGGCACGGCGCTGTTGACGCTCGGAACGGCGCTGCCCGCCCAGGCGGCGTACGCGGCGGAGGGCGCCGCCGGTGCGCGGAGCACCGCACCGCGCACCGGGGGCGCGGCGGCCGGCGCACGGGCCGCCGCGCCCGACACGGCGGCCCTGCGGGCCGTGCTCCAGAAGGCGCTGTCCCAGGGCGCGCCCGGGGCGCTGGCACGGGTCGACGACGGCAAGACCACGCACCGGGTGGTGGAGGGGTTCGCCGACCGGGAGGAGCAGCGCCCGCTGAGCACCGCGGACCGCTTCCGCATCGGCAGCGTCTCCAAGACCTTCACGACCGTGGTCCTGCTGCAACTGGTCGCCGAGGGGAAGGTGGACCTCGACGCCTCCGTCAACCGCTACCTGCCCGAGCTGCTGCCGGACGACGCCGTCACCGTGCGGCACGTCCTGAGCCACCGCAGCGGGCTGTGGGACTACACCAACGACCTGTTCCAGCAGACGGTGCCCGGCTTCGAGGCGGTGCGGAACCGGGTCTTCACGCCGCAGGAACTCGTCGACCTGTCCCTGACCCGGGCGCCGTCCCCCGCGCCGGGCACGGCGTACGGGTACTCGAACACCAACTTCGTGGTGGCCGGCATGCTGGTCGAGGAGGTCACCGGCCGGTCCATCGGGCAGGAGTACCGGTCCCGGATCATCGGACCCCTGGGGCTGAAGAACACGGTGTACGTGCATCCCGACACGGCGGTCCCCGGGCGGCACGCACGGGGCTACCTGACGCCGGACGCGGCCGGTGCACCGTTGGTGGACTCCACCCGGCAGACCGCCTCCTGGGCGCAGGCGGCGGGTGCGGTGATCTCCCACCCGGGTGACCTCAACCGCTTCCTGTCCGCCCTGCTGGGCGGGCGGCTGCTGCCCGCCGAGGAGCTGGCCGAGATGCAGCGGTGGGCGCCCACCAACGCCGCGGGGACCCAGCACTACGGGCTGGGGCTGCGCCGTCGGGACCTGTCCTGCGGCGTCTCCGTGTACGGGCACACCGGCACCGTGCAGGGCTACTACACGTACGCCTTCACCTCGAAGGACGGGAAGCGGAGCGTCAGCGCCCTGGCCAACACCTCGAACAACGGGAGCGTGTTGACCACGATGGCCGGCGTGTTGGAGGCGACGTACTGCGGGGCGGGTGCGGCGGCGCGCACCGCGGAGCGCCCCGCCGGGCGGGGCGGCATCGACGCCGTGTACGAGGACGTGGCGCCGGGGATCGCCCGAGGCTGAGCCGACCTCGCGAGGGGCGGTCCGGAATCCTTCGGGCCGCCCTTCCGCGTGCTCCGGCCCGGGTCGGCTGCACGGCCGGATCGGTCCCGTCCGCCGGGGAGGCGAGGGCTCCGACCTGCGCGGACCGGCGGGGGGAAATCGTGCACGACTTTTTGGGTTCAGAGGTTTGATCCACAGTCAAGTCTAGTTATCCACAGCTTGGATGGCACATCCTGTGGACAACTGCCTTTGATCTTGTGGTGATTTGGGCAATTTGCCTTGTTTGTCAGTTGGTTGGCCAGCAGGGCGGTGAACAAGGGAAGTTGCTCTCCGTGCGGGTACCGAGGGGCAGGTGAAAGGTTCCTCCCCGTCCTCAACGACCGCAGGGAGCAAGGATGGTGACGGGCCGTGGCCGACTGGGTTCCGAAGCCCGCCGGCAGAAGGCCCGTTGTCATCTCGGCGATCCGAACCGGGCGGCCCTCCGCAGGACCTTGGGCGCGTACCGGGCCAGGGCTCGAACGGCGCGGGCCTCCGGGGACACCGCCACCACGGGGCGGTCGCGGACCACCGCGCCCAGCACCGCCCGCGCCACCCGCTCCGGCGGGTAACCGCGCAGCCGGTACAGCCGGTTGGCGCTCGTCCGACGCCGTTCCTGCTCCGCCGCGTCCGCCCCGGCGAACCGGGTGGTCGCGGCGATGTCGGTACGCACGATCCCCGGGCAGATCGCCGACACCCCGATGCCCCGGCCGGCCAACTCCGCCCGCAGGGACTCGCTCAGCGCCAGCACCGCCGCCTTGGTGGCGCCGTACACGGGCATGGTGCGGGAGGGCAGGAACGCCGCGGCCGAGGCGATGTTGACGATGTGACCGCCCTGGCCGCGCTCGGCCATCCCGGCCCCGAACAGGCGGCAACCGTGGACCACTCCCCACAGGTTCACGTCGAGCGCCCGCCGCCACTCCTCGGGGGTGGTGTCGAGGAAGGGGCCGGCCAGGCCGACGCCCGCGTTGTTGACGAGGACGTCCACCACCCCGTGCTCGGCGTGAACCCGTGCCGCCAACTCCGCCATGGCGTCCCCGTCGCCCACGTCCACCGCCTCGCTCCACGCCCCGGCCGCCCCCGCCGCCCGGGCCTCCCGGACGGTCCGGCGCGCCGAGACCGCGTCGCGGTCCACCACGACCACCCGGGCGCCCGCCCGGGCGAAGGCCAGCGCGGTGGCCCGTCCGATGCCCTTGCCCGCCCCGGTGACCAGCACCAACAGCCCGGCGAACCGCTCCGCGTACCGGTCCGCGCGCCGGCCCCGGCGCCCGGTGGCCCGGGTCGCGCCCGCCGCGGCCGCCGCCGTCTCCCCCGCATGGTGCGCCGCCACGAAGTCGGCCACCCAGGTGGCCAGCCGGTCCGGATGGGTGCGGGGCACCCAGTGCCGGGCGTCCAGGGTGCGACGGGTCAACTCCGGCACCCACCGCTCCAGTCCGTCGAACACGGCCGGCGAGACGAAGGCGTCGTCCGAGGGGACGACCAGTTGCACGGGGACGTGGGCGTACGCGTCCGCACGCGGGGCGCGCACCCGGGGGCGGACGTTGTCCCGGTACAACCAGGCCCCGCGCGCCCCGTCCGAGGGCGTCGAAGGAGCGGGATGGGCACCGGGCGGGACCCGGTGCGCCCGGGCCAGGAACCCGGGCCACCGCCGACCGAGGCCGCTGCGCCACGCCCGCTCCGCCACCCCCGGTGCGTGCAGCGCGGCGACGTACCAGAACCGGGCGGTCTGGCCCAGCAGTTGCGCGGCGGCGCGCGGTGTCGGGCGGGCCCGGCGTCCGGCGGCCCAGTGCCCGAAGTGGTCGAGGGACGGGCCGGACACCGAGGTGAAGGAGGCGATCCGGCCCCGGGTCCGGTCCACCGTCACGAACTCCCACCCCTGCACCGAACCCCAGTCGTGGCCCACCAGGTGCACCGGCGCGTGGGGACTCACCGCGTCCGCGACGGCCAGGAAGTCCCCGGTCAGCTTCTCCAGGGTGTAGCCCCCGGCCGGCGTCCCGGGCGCCGTCGAACCGCCGTGCCCGCGCACGTCGTAGCGGACCACGTGCAGGTCGTGGCGGTCCACCAGCCGTGCGGCGACCTCGTCCCAGACCTCCTTGGTGTCCGGGTACCCGTGCACCAGCACCACCGTGGGCCGGGCCGGGTCCCCCGCCTCGACCACGCACAACTCGACCCCGTCCGTGCGCACCCGACGTCCGCGCTCCGCCCGCGACCCCATCCGCTCGCCCCTCGACCGTCGCCCGCAGGCGTTCCTCGGCGCGCGCTCGACGGAGCGGGCACCCGTACCGTGGTCACGGAACGTGACCACCTCGACTGTGGCCCCACGGCGAGGAGCACGTCAAGCGGCCCCCGGCGGCCCGCGGACGGCTCCGGCCCGGCCCGCTGCCGTGCGACTTCGGGCGTACCCCTACGGGAACGTCCTACCCGAGGCTGATCCCGGGCCGGCACCACGGGCTGACGACCCGGCGGGCATCCGCGCCTACGGTCGGAACGTGACTGTGATCGCGACCGAAAGCCTGAGCAAGCGGTTCCCGCGGGTGACCGCTCTCGACCGGCTCTCCGTGGACATCGGGCCCGGGGTGACCGGGCTCGTCGGCGCCAACGGGGCCGGCAAGTCCACGCTCATCAAAATCCTGCTGGGCCTGTCCCCCGCCACCGAGGGCCGTGCCGCCGTGCTCGGGCTCGACGTCGCCACCGAGGGTCCCGCCATCCGCGAACGCGTCGGCTACATGCCGGAGCACGACTGCCTGCCGCCCGACGTGTCGGCGACCGAGTTCGTCGTCCACATGGCGCGGATGTCCGGGCTGCCGCCCACCGCGGCCCGCGAACGCACCGCGGACACCCTGCGCCACGTCGGCCTGTACGAGGAGCGCTACCGCCCCATCGGCGGCTACTCCACCGGCATGAAGCAGCGGGTCAAGCTCGCCCAGGCCCTGGTGCACGACCCGCAGCTGGTCTTCCTCGACGAGCCGACCAACGGCCTCGACCCGGTCGGTCGGGACGAGATGCTGGGCCTGATCCGTCGCATCCACACCGACTTCGGCATCTCGGTGCTCGTCACCTCCCACCTCCTCGGCGAACTGGAGCGCACCTGCGACCACGTCGTCGTCGTGGACGGCGGCAAGCTGCTGCGCTCCAGTTCCACCACCGACTTCACCCAGCAGACCACCACCCTCGCCGTCGAGGTCACCGACTCCGACGAACACCCCGACGGCACCGCGGCCCTGCGCGCGGCGCTCGCCGCCCGCGGCATCACCACCGACGCCGGCAGCGGACTGCCCGGCGCCGGCCACATCGTGCTGCTGACCGCCGACGACGAGGAGACCTACGACCTGGTGCGCGACGTCGTCGCCGAGCTCGACCTCGGCCTGATCCGCATGGAACAGCGCCGGCACCACATCGCCGAGGTCTTCCACGACGACCCCGGGACCCACCCGGCGGCCCCCGACGACCAGCAGCGGAAGGAGGCGGTCCGCGATGGCCACTGAGCAGCCCGCGGCCGGGTCCCAGACCCGGATCCACAACATCGGCTACCGCAGCTACGACGGGACCCGACTCGGCCGGGCCTACGCCCGCCGCTCGCTCTTCTCCCAGACGCTGCGCGGCTCCTACGGACTCGGCCGGTCCGCCAAGTCCAAGGTCCTGCCCATGCTGCTGTTCGCGGTCATGTGCACCCCGGCCCTGATCATGGTCGCGGTGGCGGTGGCCACCAAGGCCAAGGACCTGCCCGTCGAGTACACCCGCTACGCGGTCGTCCTCCAGGCGGTCATCTCCCTCTACCTCGCCTCCCAGGCGCCCCAGGCCGTCTCCCGCGACCTGCGGTTCAAGACGGTGCCGCTGTACTTCTCGCGCCCCATCACGCACGCGGACTACGTCCTCGCCAAGTTCGCCGCGATGGCCTCCGCGCTGCTGGTGCTCACCGGCACCCCGCTGCTGATCCTCTACGTGGGCGCGCTGCTCGCCAAGCTCGACTTCGCCGACCAGACCGAAGGGTTCCTCCAGGGCATGGTGTCCGTCGCCGTCCTGTCGCTGTTGTTCGCCGGCATCGGGCTGGTGATCTCCGCGATCACCCCGCGCCGGGGCTTCGGCATCGCCGCCGTGATCGCCGTGCTCACCATCTCCTACGGCGCCGTCTCCACCGTCCAGGCCATCGCCTTCGAGCAGGACAGCGCCGGGGCCGTCACCTGGCTCGGACTGCTCTCCCCGGCCACCCTGCTGGACGGGCTGAGCACCGCGTTCCTCGGTGCGGAATCCGCCTTCCCCGGCGGGCACGGCCCGAACGCGACCGAGGGCCTCGTCTACCTGCTCGTGATCACGGGCGTCGTCGTGGGCTGCTACGCCCTGATGGCCCGCCGCTACCGGAAGGCCGGGCTGTGACCACCATCGAGATCGACCACGCCTCCCGCTGGTTCGGCAACGTGGTCGCCGTCAACGACATCACCATGACCATCGGCCCCGGGGTCACCGGGCTGCTCGGCCCCAACGGCGCCGGCAAGTCCACCCTCATCAACATGATGGGCGGCTTCCTCGCCCCCTCCAACGGCACCGTCACCCTCGACACCGCGCCCATCTGGCGCAACGAGGGGATCTACGAGCACATCGGCATCGTCCCCGAACGCGAGGCGATGTACGACTTCCTCACCGGCCGCGAGTTCGTCGTCGCCAACGCCGAACTCCACGGCCTCGGCGACGAGGAGGCCCGGGCCGCGCTCGCCACCGTCGAGATGGAGTACGCCCAGGACCGCAAGATCTCCACCTACAGCAAGGGCATGCGCCAGCGGGTCAAGATGGCCTCCGCGCTGGTCCACCAGCCCTCGGTGCTCCTGCTCGACGAGCCGTTCAACGGCATGGACCCGCGCCAGCGCATGCACCTCATGGAGCTGCTGCGGCGGATGGGCGACGAGGGACGCACGGTGCTGTTCTCCTCGCACATCCTGGAGGAGGTCGAGCAACTCGCCTCCCACATCGAGGTGATCGTCGCCGGCCGGCACGCGGCCTCCGGAGACTTCCGCCGCATCCGCCGGCTGATGACCGACCGACCGCACCTCTACACCGTGCGTTCCAGCGACGACCGGGCACTCGCGGCGGCACTGATCGCCGACGAGTCCACCGCGGGCATCGAGGTCGACCTGAAGGAGGGGGTGCTGCGCGTCCAGGCCGTCGACTTCGGACGCTTCACCGCCCTGCTGCCCCGGGTCGCCCGCGCCCACGGCATCCGACTGCTGATGGTCTCGCCGTCCGACGAGTCCCTCGAATCCGTGTTCTCTTACCTGGTCGCGGCGTAGGAGGCCCCCGATGTACGACCCCACTGTCGCCCGACTCACCTACCGGGCCCTGCTCGGCCGCCGCCGCGCCCTGATCCTCTTCGCGCTGCCCGCCCTGCTGATCGCGCTGGCCGCGGCCGTCCGCGGCTTCACCGGAGCCGACGACCAGGCCGCCGCGGACGTGCTCGGCGGCTTCGCCCTGGGCACGATGGTGCCGATCATCGGCGTGATCGCCGGCACCGGCGCCATCGCCCCGGAGATCGACGACGGCTCCGTGGTCTACCTGCTGTCCAAGCCGATCAAGCGCTCGTCGATCATCTTCACCAAGCTGATCGTCGCCATCGCGGTGACCATGGTGTTCTCCGCCGTGCCCACCCTGATCGCCGGCTACCTGCTCAACAACAACGGCCAACAGATCGCCGTTGCCTTCACCGTCGCCTCGCTCGTCAGCTCCATCGCCTACGCCGCCCTGTTCCTGCTGCTCGGCACCGTCAGCCGGCACGCGGTGGTCTTCGGCCTGGTGTACGCGCTGGTCTGGGAGGCCGTCTTCGGCACCCTGATCGTGGGGGCCCGCACGCTGAGCGTCCAGCAGTGGTCGCGCGCCGTGGCCCACGAGGTGGCCGGCAACGACCTCGTCACCTCCGACGTGAGCCTCACCACCGGGACGGTGCTGCTGGTCGTGGTCACCGTGCTGGCGACCTGGTACGCCGGGCGGAAGCTGCGCACCCTGAAGCTCGCCGGCGAGGAGTGAGCGACTGACGCCGCCTTCACCTCCCCCGGGAACCCCGGGGGAGGTGGAGCCGTTACCACGGCACGGCCCGAGGAGGGAGCGACGATGGCAGGGGAGACCACCCCGCGGGGGGACACCCCCGGCGGGGGCGAGCCGGACGACTGGGACTCCGTGGAGTTGGACGAGGCGTTCGTCCGCTCCGCCGAGGCCAAGGAACCGTCCGCACGGGCCCGGATGCTCGCCGAGAAGTGGCGGGGTCAGGCCCCGGAGCCCCAGCCCTGGCGCTCCGACGAGCCGCCCGCGGGCTGGTTCTGGTCCAAGGTCCGGCGCCGCAGGTGGCGCCGGCGCTGAGCCCGCTCGCCCGCCGTAATTCGCTGGCGACGGCTTCCCCGGGTGCGGGACAGTGGGGGTGTTCCGCCGGTCCGTCCGGCGTCACCCACCGGGGAGGAGCGCGACGTGCACGACGACGGTCCGTCCCGCTCCCCGCAGGGCGGTGGGCGGAACGCGGCTCCGGAGTGATCACCCGCTCCGTCGAGTCCGCTCCGCACGGGGAGCCGCCCGGGGCGACCGCTTCGAGCGCGCGAGAGCGCGAGGTCGCCCTCCCGGAGGATTGGCCGAGTGGGAAGGCACCGGCTTGCTAAGCCGTGGTCGGGTGAGAGCCCGCGCGCGTTCGATCCGCGCATCCTCCGCAACGAAGACCGCCCGCAACGAAGACCGCCCGCAACGAAGGGGCGGCGGGTCCGTGCCGGTCAGGCGCCGGTGCTCAGCAGCCGTTCCAGGGTCCGGGCGATGCCGTCGTCCTCGTTGGACGCGGTGATCTCGTCCGCGACCGCCCGGACCGTCTCGTGCGCGTTGCCCATGGCCACGCCGTACCCCGCCCATCCGAACATCGGCAGGTCGTTGGGCATGTCGCCGAAGGCGATGGTCTCCGCCCGCTGCACCCCGAGGCGTCGCGCGGCGAGCGACAGACCGGTCGCCTTGGTCAGCCCGGGCGGCAGGAGCTCCACTATCCCGGGCCCCGCCATGACCACCTGGACCAGCCCGCCCGCCGCGGCCCGCGCGGCTTCGGTGAGTTCGTCGTCCCCCAGCCCGGGCCGCTGGACGTACAGCTTGTTCACCGGCTCGGTCCATGCCTCGGCCCGGTCGGTGAAGGGGACGTACGGCAGGTCCCCGGTGGTGACGTAGTCGGGTTCGCAGACCACGTTCCCGTCCAGTCCGTCCCGGCTCACGGCCAGCGCCAGCGTGCCCACCACGGCCTCGATCCGCTCCACGGCGAGCCGGGCCACCGCACGGTCCAGGGTCACCGAGGTCAGCAACCGCCGCGCGCCCGCGTCGTACAGCTGGGCGCCCTGGGCGCACACCGCGAGCCCCTCGTACCCGAGGTCCTCCAGGATGTGCCGGGTCCAGGGCACCGCCCGGCCGGTGACCACGATGTGCGCCGCGCCGGCGGCGGTCGCGGCGGCCAGCGCCTCGCGGCTGCGCGCGGAGACCGACTGGTCCTCGCGGAGCAGCGTCCCGTCGAGGTCGGTGGCGATCAAGCGGTAGGGGAAGCCGCCGTCCGCGGTGTCCCGCCGGGCGGCCGGCACGGCCCGGGCCGTGCCGGCGGGCGGGGCGGGGACGGGACGGACGGGGTCGGCGGGGTTCGGCGCGGGGCTCACGTGCTGATCGACTCCAGGATCGGTTCGGTGCGGGCGCCCGCGCGCGGGCCGTGCCCTACTTCGTCGGTTCGAGGACCTCGCGGCCCCCGAGGTACGGCCGCAGCACCTTCGGCACCACCACGGAGCCGTCCGCCTGCTGGTGGTTCTCCAGGATGGCCACGATGGTGCGCGGCACCGCGCACAGCGTGCCGTTGAGCGTCGCCAGCGGCTGGAGCACCTTCTTGCCGTCGCGGGCGTCCCGCATCCGCACCGACAGCCGTCGGGCCTGGAAGGCGTCGCAGTTGGAGGCCGAGGTCAGCTCGCGGTACTTGCCCTGGGTGGGGATCCACGCCTCGCAGTCGAACTTGCGCGAGGCGGAGGAGCCCAGGTCGCCGCTGGCCACGTCGATCACCTGGAAGGGCAGTTCGAGGCCCGAGAGCCACTGCTTCTCCCAGTCCAGCAGCCGGCGGTGCTCCGCCTCGGCGTCCTCGGGCGCGACGTACGAGAACATCTCGACCTTGTCGAACTGGTGGACGCGGAAGATGCCCCGGGTGTCCTTGCCGTAGGTGCCGGCCTCGCGGCGGAAGCACGGCGAGAAGCCGGCGTAGCGCAGCGGGAGCCGCTCGGCGTCGAGGATCTCGTCCATGTGGTACGCGGCGAGCGGGACCTCGGAGGTGCCGACGAGGTAGTAGTCGTCCTTCTCCAGGTGGTACACGTTCTCGGCGGCCTGGCCGAGGAAACCGGTGCCCTCCATGGCGCGCGGTCGGACCAGCGCGGGGGTGAGCATGGGGATGAAGCCGGCCTCGGTGGCCTGGGCGATGGCCGCGTTGACCAGGGCCAGTTCCAGCAGGGCGCCCACGCCGGTGAGGTAGTAGAAGCGCGAACCGGAGACCTTGGCCCCGCGCTCCACGTCGATGGCGCCGAGGGCCTCGCCCAGCTCCAGGTGGTCCTTGGGCTCGAAGCCCTCGGCGCCGAAGTCCCGGATCGTGCCGTGGGTCTCCAGGACGACGAAGTCGTCCTCGCCGCCCACCGGGACGTCGGGGTGCACGAGGTTGCCCAGGCGCAGGGCGAGGCGCTTGGTCTCCTCGTCGGCCTCGTCCTGGGCGGCGTTGGCGGCCTTCACGGCGGCGGCCAGCTCGGCGGCCTTCCGCAGCAGTTCCTGCTTCTCGTCCCCGGTGGCCCTGGGGACGAGCTTGCCGAGCGCCTTCTGCTCGGAGCGGAGTTCGTCGTAGCGCAGTCCGGAGGACCGGCGCCGCTCGTCGGCGGAGAGCACCGCGTCGACGAGGTCGACGTCCTCTCCACGGGCGCGCTGCGAGGCGCGGACACGGTCGGGGTCCTCACGGAGCTGGCGAAGGTCAATCACCCCACAAGGCTACCGGTGCCCGCTGTTGGCCCACGACTGTCGGTGCCTGTGAGCAATGTCCCGGCGGCCTGGGTGCCGGGCGTTCCCGCGGGCCGGGTGCCTGGCCTCCGGACCGCCGGCGGCCGAAAAGGCTCCCGGTCGGCAGGGCGGGGCGGGTGGGCTCCGGTGGGTCCGGGTCCGCCCCACCGGTACGAAGAGGGGAGTCCAGCTGGTGGGAAGGGGTGCGTTGTCCACAGCGGGCGGGGAAGTGGGGTGGTTATCCACAGGCTGTGTGGAAGAACTGTGGATAACGGAGGTGATCGTTCCGCGGGTGGCGTTCCTCCGGGGAGGTGCCGATGAAACCTCCTTTCCTCACCCTTTCGAGGGGAATCGGTTCGCTCGATGGGGCGATCCGCAGGGGAGGAGGGAGATGGACGGGGAACCCTTCCCTGGTCGGGGACGGGTTCGGGGGGTCGACGTGTCGACTCCGCCGTACGGAGTTGTCGACTTGTCCCCAGCTTGGAGCAGTGGCCTGTGGATAACTCGGGGGGCTGTACGGTGCCGACCGGGCCCGGCGGGAGCCGCGGGTGCGACTAACCGACCGGTGGCGTGAAACGTCCGTCCAGGCAGCGCGTCAACCAGTCCGAGGCCAGGGAGAACGCCTCGTCGGAGGTCCCCGGCCGGACCGGACCCGCCTGGTCGGCGGCGGCCCCCGCCCGGGGGTACGAGCCCAGGAACCTTATCTGCGGGGAGACCCGCTTCAGCCCCATCAGCGCCTCGCCCACCCGGCGGTCGGTGAGGTGGCCCTCGGCGTCGATCGAGAAGCAGTAGTTCCCGATGCCCTCACCGGTGGGACGGGACTCGATGCGCATCAGGTTGACGCCGCGGACGGCGAACTCCTGGAGCAGGTCGAGCAGGGCGCCCGGGTGGTCGTCGTCCAGCCAGATCACCACGGAGGTCTTGTCGGCCCCGGTCGGTGCGGCCGGTCGGCCCGGTCGACCCACCAGGACGAACCGGGTGGCGGCGTTCACCGCGTCGTGGATGTCGGTGACCAGGGGCTGGAGACCGTAGGTGGCGGCGGCGAACTCCCCCGCGAAGGCCGCGTCGTAGCGGCCCTCCTGCACCAGCCGGGCCCCGTCCGCGTTCGAGGCCGCCGATTCCCAGACCGCGTCCGGCAGGTGCGCCGCCAACCAGTTGCGGACCTGGGGCTGGGCGACCGGGTGTCCGGTCACCGTCTTGACGTCGTCGAGCCGGGTGCCCGGCCTGACCAGCAGGGCGAAGGCGATCGGCAGGACCACCTCGCGGTAGATCATCAGCGGCTCGCCGCGGGACAGCTCGTCCAGCGTCGCGGTGACCCCGCCCTCCACCGAGTTCTCGATCGGCACCAGCGCCCCCGCGGCCTGACCGCTGCGGACCGCGTCCAGCGTGGCGGGCACCGAGACCATCGGGACCAGCTCGCGGGTGGCGGCTTCCGGCAGCGTGCGGAGCGCCGCCTCGGTGAAGGTTCCTTCGGGGCCGAGATAGGTGTAGCGCGTGGCCGACATGCAGCCAGCCTAGTGGAATCCCGTCCCTGGCCGCGGCGCCTCACCCCTCCAGCAGGGCTTGCCCCACGTAGCCGCCCGGCTCCGCACCGCCCGGCACCGCGAAGAGCCCGCTGGCCTCGTGCCGGATGAACGGCGACAGCGCGTCCCCCCGGTCCAGCTTGCGCTGCACCGGGACGAAGCCGCGGGCGGGATCGGCCTGCCAGCAGACGAACAGCAGCCCCGCGTCCGGCACGCCCTTCGCGTCGTACCCGTCGTGGTAGGAGAACGGGCGGCGCAGCATCGTCGCACCCCCGTTCTGGTCCGGGCGGCTGATCCGGGCGTGGGCGTCGAGGGGGATCACCAAGCCGTCCGGCCCCAGCGCCTCCAGATCGGGCTCGGTGGTCTCGTCGCCGCCGGTGAGCGGGGACCCGTCGGACTTGTGGCGGCCGATCACCGCCTCCTGCTCCTGGAGGGACAGCCCCTCCCAGGGGTCCAGCAGCATGCGGATGCGCCGGACCACCGCGTAGGACCCGCCGGCCATCCAGGCGGGGGAGCCGCCCCCGGGGACCGCCGCGGTACCGGTGCCGCTCGGCTCGTCCGGGACGAACACCTGCTGCGCGAACCCCGGGTCCGAGGGCTTCGGGTTCCGGGTGCCGTCCACCTGCCCCATCAGGTTCCGCGCCGTCATCGGACGGTCGGTGGCCCCCGGCGAGCGGTTGAAGCCGTTCATCTGCCAGCGCACCCGGGCCGTGCCGCCCGCCTGGGTCTGGAGCGTGCGCAGGGCGTGGAAGGCGACGAGCCCGTCGTTCGCGCCGATCTGCACCCAGAGGTCGCCCTCGCTGCGGCGGGGGTCGAGGCGGTCGGAGGAGAAGGGCGGCAGCGGGTCCAGCGCCACCGGGCGCCGGGATTCCAGTCCGGTGCGGGCGAAGAAGCGGTGGCCGAAGCCGAAGGTCACCGTGAGCATGGCCGGCCCGGAGTCCAGCGCGATCCCGTTGTCCCCCTCGGGGGCCTCCCCCGCCATCAGCCGCTCGGCCGTCGCCGACCAGCGGCGCAGCAGGGCCGCCGCCTCCCGGCGCCCCGCGCCGGGGGCCAGGTCGAAGGCGATGAGGTGGCCCCGGGAGTGGAGGGCGGTAGTGATCCCGGGTTGATGTTTCCCGTGAAACATCGCCGTGTCCGCGCCAACGGAGGAGAGCGGGGTGCCCTCGGGCTCCCCGGACCGGGCCAGGGCGTAGCCGGCGCCCGCGCCCGTCGCGCCGACCGCGGTGGCCCCGGCGGTGCCGAGCAGACGGCGCCGGGTGACCCCGGAGGGTCCCGGGGCCTCTGCGGAGCGCGGGGTGGAGGTGTCCGTCATCAGCTGATCTTCACGTTCTTCTTCACGGTGACCTGGTCGATGTCGGAGGTGCGTACCGTCACGGCCACCTCCCACTCGCCGGCGACCGGGAGCGTCACTCCGGTCGCACTCCAGTGTCCGGTGGCGATGAGGTCGGGGGTGACCGGCAACGGGCCGATGTCCTTGGCCCGGTGGGTGAAGTCCACCGTGATCTCGGGGACGTTGTACCCGCTGCCGTTGGGGCGCTGCACGTAGAGGTGCAGGCTGTTGGTGCCGGTGAGTCCGGGCTCCAGATCGATGGTCGCGGTGCCCTTGCCGTCGGCGCCACCGGTGTCGAACGGCAGTTCCACGCTGACCGGGCCGGCGGGCGCGGTGGCCCCGGCGCGGTCGGCGGCCTCCTGGGTGCGGGCGGGCTCGGTCGCGGTCAGCAGGGTGGTGACCCCGAGCAGGACCGCGGCGACCGCGGTCTCCAGCAGGACGGACCGGCGCAGCCCGCTGCGGGCCGGGTCGGCGTCCCGGGCCCGCTTCACCGCCGCGGTGGCCACCGCGGCGCGCTGCCGGGCGAGCTGGGAGGCGCGCTCCGCGTCCGGAGCGTCGGGAGCGGCCTCCTCCGGTTCCGTGGCGGTGACGTCCTCGGCGGGCTCGACGTCCTCGGCGGGCTCGCCGGGGCCCGGGGCCAGTCGGGCGGTCCAGCGCCGGGAGAACCAGGCGACGGCGAGCACCACGGCGACCAGCGCCACCTTCAGCAACAGCAACCGCCCGTAGTTGGTGCCGGTCAGTCCGGACCAGCTGCCGACCTGCCGCCAGGACTGGTAGAGGCCGGTCACCGCGAGGACGACCATGCTGCCGAAGGCGAGCCGGGAGAACCGTCGGACGGCCGCGGGGTCGATCCCCGGCGCCCGGTACAGGGCGACGAGCACGGCGACCAGTCCACCGAGCCAGGCGGCGACGGCCAGCAGGTGCACCACGTCCAGCGGCATGGCCACCCCGGTCTGGATGCCGGTCGAGGCGTGCTCGGAGAGCGCCCAGGTCGCCGCGAGCCCGGTGGCCACCACGGTGCCGCCCACCCCCAGCCCGAAGGCCAGGTCCCGCGAGCGGCCCCGGCCCTCCCCGGATCCGTCGGCTCCGCGGGCCGCAGTTGCGTAGGGGCCGAACAGCACCGCGACGAACAGGGCCGCGGCGGCCAGCAGCAGCAGCCGGGAGACCAGGGCGGCCCCCGTCTTGGTCTGGAGGACCTGCCCGAGCAGTCCCAGGTCGAAGACGTCCCCCAGCTTCCCGGAGGTGGTGTACGCACCGCGCGTCAGCAGCAGCGCCAGGGTCCCTGAGGTGAGCGCCAGCCAGCCGGTCACCACGATCCGCTGGAGCGGCTGCACCCGGGCCCCGCCCGGCCAGCACACCAGCACGAAGGCGGCGCCGCCGACCAGGAGGACGAAGCCCGCGTACGAGACGTAGCGCTCGACGTCGTAGAGGGTGCCGACCGCCCCGTCCCCGCCCCGGGCCTGGTCCGCGAGGGACACCGAGGTCTCGGAGGGGGCGCCCACGGAGAAGGTGTAGGCCCCCGCGACGGGGTGGCTGTCGGCCGAGACCACCTGGTAGGCCACCGTGAAGGTGCCGTTGGGCAGCCCCGGCTTCAACTGCACGGAGTAGGAGTTGGCACCGGCCTCCGTGGTGGGCCCGGTGTCGGCGCGCTCCCCCTGCGGGTCGAGCACCCGCAGCGAGTCCTCGGCGAGCGCCACGGTCTCCGAGAAGGTGACCGTGACCTGCTCGGGGGCCTCGGCGACCACCGAACCCCGCTGGGGGTCGCTGCCGGTCAGCGCGGCGTGCGCGGCGCCGGGCGCGGCCCCGGCCAGCAGTGCTCCGGTGGCCAACAGGAACAGCAGCAGCACGGCCCTCAGACGGGGAACGACGGTCTGCACGGGTGGGGCCCTCCCTCAGTGGTGGTCCGCGGCGGCGGACGGGGGCGACGACGGCGCCGGGGCCGCCGGGTTGTACGTGGCTTCGCGGACCGGCACCCGGAGGGTCATGGTTCCGGCCTTCGCGAAACGCAGCTCCAACGTGACCGTGTCGCCCTGCACGGGCTTGCGGGTCAGCTCCTCGAACATCAGGTGGTTCCCGCCGCGGGCCAGCTCCAGCCGTCCCCGCGCGGGCACCGCGAGGGACTCCTGCTCCTGCATCCGGCCGTCGACGGTGCGGTGCAGGGTGACCGTCTTCGCCAGGTCGCTGGTGACCGAGGTCAGTTCGTCGGCGGCGCCCTCGTTGGTGACCACGAAGTAGCCGGCGGCGAGGTCGGCGGTGGGCGGGGCCGGCAGGTAGGCGCCGCCGAGGGTGAGCTTCGGCCCGCGGTCGGCGGCGTCGCCGCCGCAGCCGGTGAGCACCAGCCCGGCGGCGAGGGCGCCGGCGAGGACGGCGGCCCGCCGGGTGCGGGTCACGGGGCCTCCCCCTTGATCAGCTTCGGCAGGTCCGCGGCGTACTGGTCGATGGTGGTGGTGTCGCCGTTGTAGAGGACGTAGCCCTGGTCCGTCTTCGGGGAGAAGGCGATGACCTGCTTGCCGTGCATCGACTCGACCTTGCCCTTGGCGTTCTTCTTCGGCGGGTCGATGGCGATGCCGAGCTGCCGGGCCCCGGCCTGGATGGTGGCGAAGTCGCCGGTCAGTCCGGTGAAGGCGGGGTCCTGGGCCTTGAGCCAGCTGCCGAGCGAGGCGGGGGTGTCCCGCTCCGGGTCGGTGGTCACCAGGATCACCTGGAGCTGCTCCTGGTCGGCCTTCGGCAGCTGCTTCTTGGCCTGGGCGAGGTTGCCCATGGTCAGCGGACAGACGTCGGGGCAGTTGGTGTAGCCGAAGTAGAGGAGGGTCGGCTTGCCCTTGGTCTTCGCCCGCAGGTCGAAGGACTCGCCCCGGGTGTCGGTGAGGACGAGGTCGGGCTTGGTGAAGGGCCGGTCCAGGACCGTGCCGGCCTTGCGCTCCGGCTGGGACTCGACGGAGACGGGGTTGGTGTCGGCCTTGGAGTCCTGGTCGCTCCCGCCGCATGCCGACAGGGTCAGGGCGGCGGCGGTGAGCAGGACGGAGGCGATGAGGGTCTTCTGGGTACGCATGGGGCAATTCTCCAGAGGGGCGGCGAGGGCCTTTCGGCCGGACCGGGTGTCCGGCCGAAGGCCCTGGTCCGCCCCGGTACAGAGGGGTGTGCGGGCCGGCGCGGGGGCGCCGGCCCGGTGGGTCAGCTCCGGGCGCCGGTGTCGCGGCGGCGACCGGCGAGGACCCCGAAGGCGACGCCGGCCACGCCGACGACGATGCCGACGACGCCGAGCACCCGCGCGGTGGTGTCGCTGCCGCTCGCGTCCGACGCGTGGTCCTTGGCGTCCTCGCCGTTCTTCGCGTCCTTGCCGTCCTCGGCGTGGGCGTCGTCCTCGGCCTTGTCGGAGGCGCCCGAGGTGCCGCCGTGGTGCCCGTCCGCGGCCTCGCTGAGGGCGAGCACCGGCGCCGGGAACCGTGGTTCCTCGGCGCCCTCCTGGGGCACCTCGATCCAGCGGACGACCTCCTTGTTGGAGTACGTCTGGAGGGCCTTGAAGACCAACTGGTCGCCGTCCTCGGGCAACTGCCCGACCGAGAGCGGGAACCGCTGGAAGAAGCCGGGCTCGATGCCCTTGCCGTCCGCGGTCCAGGTCACCTTGGTGACGGCCTCGGTGATCTCGCTGCCGTGCACCTTCAGCGGCTTGTCGAGCTTGCCCTTGGTGACCTCGGCCTTCCAACCGGGCACCGGCTGCGGCAGCACGGAGGCCAGCGGCTGCCCGGCGGGGAAGGTGATCTCCAGCTTGGTGGTCGAGGCGTCGTCGCGCTCGTTCGGCACCTTGAAGCCGATCGTCGCGTAACCGCCCTTGGCGGCCTCCCCGTCGGGCTGCACGGTGACGTGCGCCAGCGCGGGCGAGGCCAGCGCGAACAGCGCGGTCACGGAGGTGGCGGCGGTCAGCAGCACGCGGGACTTCACGGTCGGGTTCATCGCGATGCACTCCAGTTGCCATGGCGGTCCACGGCGGTTCGACGGTTCGTTGGTCAATGCGGCGGCCACGGCGGCGCGGCGGGTCCTCCACCGGGGAGGACGCGCCCGGACGCACCCGGGTGGCACGCGGGGGCGGATTCCGCCGTCCCGGCGCCGTCACCGCACCGCTCCCGGGGTCGCCGGCGCGGCACACCGGCACGGGGGCACGGGTGCGGGCGGCGGCGGACGGCACGGCGCCCCGCGCACGGTGCGGCACGGTGACGCCCGTCGTCGTTCGGGCGGGTACGGGTGGACGCGGGCGGGGCGGTCGGCGCAGCACCCCGAGCACCCGGAACGGGCACGGGGGCCGGGCCCCTCGGTGGAAGGACCTAGGCGCCGAGGGCCGCGGCGAGCGGCGGACCCCGTCGAACGACCGTGTGGTGGAGTGCCTCGACCCGGGGCCACGGCACCCAGGACCGGTCCACGACCGGGGTCACCGGCCCGTGGCCCGCCGCCCCGATCGACCCGGAGAGCTGGGCCCGGACGAAGGCGAGGGCGGCGCGCAGCGCCCGTACCGGTGCGCCCTCGGCGACCCCGCGCGCGGAGAGCCGGACCAGCCGGACCAGCGCCAGATCGCCCCGGCGCAGCAGCCAGCCCGCCGCGGCGGCGGCCAGTGCGTGGCCGAGCAGCATCGGCAGGGTGGGCACCAGCCCGGCGAGCCCGCCGACCTCCGCCGCCTCCTGGTGGTGTGCGGTGCCGGGCAGGGCGCCGGACACGGCGAGGAGGTGCTGCGCCTGCTCCGGTCCGATGGCCGAGGCGCCCGCCCCGCACACCAACTGCGCGGCCTGGGCGATCAGGGACGCCTCGCCGGCCGCGGTGGCCGCGCCGCCGTGCTGGCCCAGGCCGAACACGGCGTGCAGGACGAGCTGTCCCACGGCCAGCAGCGCGGCGATCCCGGCCAGGGAGCGGGGCCGTCCGGCGAGCGGCAGGGCCACCGCGAACGCCCCGAGGAACCCGGCCGCCACCGTCCACGGGGGGACGGCCTCGTACGAGGCCAGGACGTGCCCCGCGGCGGACAGCACGACGCAGACCGCGGCGAACACCGCGGCCCGCAGCAGCCGGAGGTCTCTCCCGCCGCGTTCCTCGCACCTGTGGGGGGCAGTCATGGCGGCGCCATCATCCCATCGGGGGATGCCGGGCGGTGCGGCAGGGCGGAATTCGGCGGCACCCGGCCGAGCGGGGCCCGGGCCGGGCGTGACCCGTTCGGCGGTCCCGGAACCGGCGCGGACGGGCCCGGGGCGCGCCGACCCGCCACGGGCCGCGGGGCGTCACGGCAGGTCGGCCGTATGGGCGGCATCACGTTCGCCGCGCGATTGCTGTGACGTCCCGATGGCAATACGTAACGGTATGTCGAGCCGCAACCAGGAGGCAGGAGCATGAGCATCTCGTGGTCTCTCCACTTGCGGCGCGACGCCGCGAGCGTCTCCCTGGCCCGGCGGGTGCTGGTGCGCACGATGGAGACGGCGGGGGTGGACCCGGAGGTCTGCTACGACGTGTCGGTCGCCCTCAGCGAGGCGTGCGCCAACGCGGTGGAGCACGGCGGGGCTTCGGGCGCCTACCGGGTGTCGGCCTACCTCGACGGGGAGAAGTGCCGGATCGAGGTCACCGACTCGGGGCCGGGGTTCCCCGAGGACGGGAGGGGGCCGGCCCGCGCCCGTCCGGTGCCGTCGACCGGGCCCGGGGCCGCGACCGCCGTCGAGGAGGCCGAACACGGGCGGGGGCTGCTGCTGATCCGGGAGTTGGCGGATCACGTCCGCTTCACCAACCGCCCGGGTCCGGGCGGGGCGGTCGTCAGCTTCGACAAGAACCTCAAGTGGCGTGCGGAGGCCCCGTTGGCATCGGTCTGACGGGCGCAGGACGCCGACGCCCCCGTCCGCTCGCGGCGGGACGGGGGCGTCGGCGTCCGGTTCAGCCGCGCTGGAGGCCGGCCATCCACTGCTCGATCTCCTCGGAGCGCCGCGGGAGCGCCGCCGACATGTTCACGTTGCCGTCCTCGGTGACGAGGATGTCGTCCTCGATCCGCACGCCGATGCCCCGGTACTCCTCGGGCACGGTGAGGTCGTCGGCCTGGAAGTACAGCCCGGGCTCCACCGTCAGGCACATGCCCGGCTCCAGGGTGCCCGCCACGTAGGTCTCGGTGCGGGCGGCGGCGCAGTCGTGCACGTCCATGCCGAGCATGTGACCGGTGCCGTGCAGCGTCCAGCGGCGCTGGAGGCCCAGTTCGAGCACCCGCTCCACGGGGCCCTCGACCAGGCCCCACTCGACCAGCCGCTCGGCCAGCACCCGCTGGGACGCGTCGTGGAACTCGCGGAACTTGGCACCCGGCCGCACCGCGGCGATCCCGGCCTCCTGGGCGTCGTACACCGCGTCGTAGATCTTCTTCTGGAGCGCGGTGAAGGTGCCGTCGACCGGCAGGGTGCGGGTGACGTCGGCGGTGTAGAGGGTGTGCGTCTCCACGCCGGCGTCCAGCAGCAGCAGGTCGCCGGCCCGGACGGGGCCGTCGTTGCGGACCCAGTGCAGGGTGGTGGCGTGCGCGCCGGAGGCGCAGATGGAGCCGTAGCCGACGTCGTTGCCCTCGACCCGGGCCCGCAGGAAGAAGGTGCCCTCGATGTAGCGCTCGCTGGTGGCCCGCGCCCGGTCCAGCACCTTGACGACGTCCTCGAAGCCGCGCACGGTCGAGTCCACGGCCTTCTGTAGCTCGCCGACCTCGAAGGCGTCCTTGACCAGCCGGGCTTCGGAGAGGAAGACCCGCAGCTCCTCGTCGCGCTCGGCGGTCACCTTGTCGGTGAGGGCGGCCTCGACGCCCGCGTCCTGGCCGCGCAGCACCCGGACCGGGCCGGTGGCCGCGCGCAGCGCGTCCGGCAGGGTGCGGACGTCGTCGGCGGGGACGCCGTACAGCCGGCCGGCCTCGGCGAGCGAGTCGCGCCGGCCCACCCACAGCTCGCCCTGGCCGTCGAGCCAGAACTCGCCGTTCTCCCGGTCGGAGCGGGGCAGCAGGTAGATCGTCGCCTCGTGACCGGCGTCGGTGGGCTCCAGCACCAGGACGCCGTCCTCGGTCTGGTTGCCGGTGAGGTAGGCGTATTCGACCGAGGCGCGGAACGGGTAGTCCGTGTCGTTCGAGCGGGTCTTCAGCTTCCCCGCGGGAATGACGAGGCGCTCACCGGGGAAGCGTGCCGACAGGGCCGCGCGGCGGGCCGCCGTCTCGGTCGCCTGCGCGATCGGCGCGAGGTCCTGTCGTTCCGTGTCCGCCCACCCCGATCGCATGTTCTCGGCCAGCTCATCGGATACGCCCGGGTAGAGCCCGTTCTTGCGCTGCGCGATCGGCTCCTCTTCCCCGGTGCCCTCCGCAGCGTCCGCTACGCCCTGTTCCACCGGGTTCGCCGGATCCACGGGTGTTTCTGCGGTCTCCGGGTTGAGCTCCTCCGACACGGTCTTCCTCCTTGGATGCGGCTTTGGACCCCCTCCATCGTACGGTCGTGCGGAAGGGGCCCGGCCGGAAGAGGCCGGGCGGGTGCCGGGGCGGCCGGGGTGCCGCTCGGCTCAGCCGAAGCGGGCGGCCAGCAGCACCACGTCCTCGTCGCTGTCCGGGTCCTCCCAGCCCTGCGGCAGCACCGTCCGCAGCACGTGGTCGGCGATCGCCCCGGGGTCGGTCCGCACCGCCTGCGGTACGCCGGCCGCCGCCGCGTGCAGCAGGGCGAAGGCCCGGTCCATGGGCTCGCCGGTGCGCCGGAGCAACCCGTCGGTGAACAGCAGCACCGTTTCTCCTGGTGCGGGGCGCACCTCCACGCTCGGCGCCTCCCAGCAGGCCAGCATGCCCAGCGGGGCGGACAGCGAGGTCTCGACGTACTCGGTCCGTCGTTCGCCGACGAGCAGGGGCGGGCAGTGGCCGGCGCCGGCCAGGGTGATCCGGCGCGCCGCGGGCTCGCAGTACGCGAAGAGCGCGGTCGCCCCGCGGGCCGGTTCGGTCAGCCGCAGCAGCAGCTCCAGGTCGGAGAGGACCGCCACCGGGTCCTCGCCCTCCATCACGGCGTAGGCGCGCAGCGAGGCCCGCAGCCGGCCCATCGCGGCGACCGCGCCGGGCCCCGATCCGCTGACCGCACCGACCGCGAGGCCGAGCGCTCCGTCCGGCAGGGGCAGCGCGTCGAACCAGTCCCCGCCGCCGCGCGGACCGCTGTGGTGGCGCACCGCGAGGTCCACGCCGGGCACCCGGGCCAACCGCTGCGGCAGCAGCTCCCCGACCAGGGTCGCGGCGGCGGAGCGGGCCCGTTCCAGTTCCAGCAGCCGGGCGAGGTGCTCGCCGGCATGACGGACGTACAGCCCCGCCAAGTGGCGCTGACGCTCGACCGGTTGGGCGGGCTCGTCGTACAACCACACCGCGGCGCCCAGGCGTCCGGTGGTCCGAGCGGTCAACGGCAGTGCGTAGCTGGCCGCGTAGCCGAGCCGGGCGGCGACCTCGCGGTGGCGCGGGTCCAGGCCGTCGTCGGCCAGCAGGTCGGGCCGGCTGATCTCGCGGTCACCGCCGGTGGAGTCCAGGATCAGGCCGTAGGAGGTCGAGCCCCGGGGGACCGTCTCGATGTGGCCGAGGTCGGCGCGGGCCAGGCCCCAGCCCACCGTGGTGTCGGGCCCCAGGCCGTCCGACGGTTCCAGGACGACCAGTCCGCGACGGGCGCCCACCAGGGCGGCCCCGGCGGCCAGCACCTCGTGCAGGGCCTCGGTCACGGTCGCCGTGCGCGTCAGCCGCTCGGTGAGTTCGTGCAGCGTGCTGAGGTCGAAGACCCAGCCGGCCAGCCGGTCCTGGAGGGCCGCGCCGGCCGGGGGGACCGCGCCCGCCGCGCCGGGGTGCGCCCCGTCCCCGACGGACGCGGGGCCGGTGGGGTCGGCGGGGGTGCCGGTGTGCGGAGGTGCGGTGAGCGGGCCGAGGACGAGTGGCGCGCCAGTGTGGGTGGGGACCGGAACGGCAGAATCGATTCCGGCCACTTTCGGTGAGGGGGGTGTGGTCATGGAGTCCGATTCCCGGGGTGGTGCGTATTGCTGAATAGCATCGCAAACCCCCTGTCATTCCCGCGGTGCCGACAATGCCTCCACATCTACACGCAGTAGAGAGGGGATGTCCAGCATTGTCCTGCCGGTATCCCTGGTGTCCGTGAGGTATTCGAGGAAGGGTGAGGGCAAGTGAAGTTGGCAAAAAACAGACCATGGGAACGGCCTATTGCGGTCGACTGGCATTGTTCAACCGAGCGTCATAGCGGTTCTGATGGGTACGTAATCGGTGAAGGCCAGGAACGGTCCGGCGCACGGTGCCGTGACCCGGGAACCTGGCGGCGGAACCGGGCGTCATCACCAGCAGTGACCGTGCCCCATCCCCGTGGCACAAGCGGCGAGAGCAACGCGTGACGGCACAGACCCATGCCGCCGCCCACACCACGGCCATGCTCCAGACCGACGCGGCAGCGCAACGGCCGCACCCAAGGATCGGCCCCTCGGGGTGACCCCTGCCCGCCGGCGGGGTCAAGGCGCGCCCGTACGCGCACACGGCGAACAGCCGTCTCGTACGCACGGTTAACTGATCGACACGTACTGTGATGTGGTCTTCGGTGTTCAAGGAAAGGAACGAGCGCTCATGCGCGAGATCCTCGGAAGGCGACGAGGGCACCTGTTCAAGCACGACGACGGGCAGCCCGAAGTGATCGGCGCGGCCCTCACCTTCGCGACGCAATGGCGGTGGCCCGTGCTCCCGGGAGCGGGTGTCGGGCCGCGCGGCGCCGGCTGCTCCTGCCCGGAGCCGGAGTGCGCGGTGCCCGGGGCGCACCCCTTCGACCCCGGGCTGCTCGCCGCCACCACGGACGGGCGGATGGTGCGTTGGTGGTGGACCAACCGTCCCGCGGCGCCGGTGCTGCTGGCGACCGGCGGCGGCGCACCCTGCGCGGTGAGCCTGCCGGCCGCCGCGGCGGCGCGGGCCCTGTCGGCCCTCGACCGGACGGGCATCCGGTTGGGCCCGGTCATCGCCTCCCCGGACCGCTGGGCGCTGCTCGTCGCCCCGTACTCCCTGGAGAGGTTGGGGGAGTTGCTCTACGCGAAGGACCACGTCCCGGGCTCGCTCCGGTTCCACGGTGAGGGCGGCTACCTCGCCCTGCCGCCCTCGGGGACCGGCACGGGGCAGGTGCGGTGGGAGCGGGCGCCGCTGCCCGGCTCGGCCCGACCGTGGGTGCCGGACGTCGAGGCCGTCGTGGACGGGGTGGTGGACGCCCTGGTCCGGGCGGAGGTGAACGCCCCCGAGGCGTAGCCCGGCGGACGGACGTGGTGGCGGCCCCGAGGGAACCCTCGGGGCCGCCACCACGTGCGGGACGATGCGTCCCGTCCGTCGTGAACACGCTCCGTATCGACGGGTGCGCCGGCGTGCGGTGGGCGGACGCGGTGCGCGGCGGCGTGTGCCGGGCGCGGTCGGAAGCGGGGCGGCGCGTGCCCGGGGGTGTCCGTGCCTCCGGGAACTCGGACGTTTCGGGTCTCGTGGATCTGGCCGATTCCGAAGGTGGTGCGGCCGGGCCCGGGCCGCAGGGTTCCGGAGCGGGAGCGTCGTCCGCCCGGATGCGGTGAGCGGCGGTGCCGGGGGCGGTGGTTCGCGCAGGACCGGACGAACGGCCTTGCCGTCACCGGACGGTGGAACCCGCCGTGATGCGCCCCGTACCGGTGTTCATGACAACTATGCCGGGCGGGAAGGCAGTTGGAGGTGCTGGTGGGAGAGGAGTCGGCTCCCGTGGCGCCCTTCGACGGGACGCGGACATGAGAGCGCCCGGTTGCTGGCGACGGGGGATGCACCAGCAACCGGGCTACCTGAACCGTAACAAGAGATCGCCGGTTCGCAAATTCGATGTCGCCTATTCGGACAGCGATTCCGGCTCCCGTGCGGGCAGTTGTGACAGGAGTCACCCCGTTCTCCTGCTGACTGGTCGGTCAGTGACCGGCATCCGCGGGAGTGCGAGCGCCGTGCGCCCGGCGCGCGGCGGCGCGGATGGCGGCGGGGGCCGAGGGGGAACGACCGGAAGTCGTCCCCCGTCGCGACATGCGGTTCTAACTCAGCGTGACCTGACGGTTGGTGAGGCCCCCGCGGGCCCGGCGCTCCCCGGCGTCCAGCGGGGCGTCCACGTCCAGCGCGGCGCGCAGCCGCTCGGCGAACGCGACCGCGGGCCCCTCGACGTCCCCGGCGGTGACCCCCCGGGGCAGGTCCCACACCGGGACCGTCAACCCGTGCGCCCGGAAGGACCCGACCAGCCGGGTGCCCTCGCCCAGCGAGGACTCCCCCGCGGCGTGCAGCCGGGCCAGCGCGTCGAGGAGCTGCTCCTCCGGATGCGGCATGACCCAGCGCAGGTGGTTCTTCTCCGGGGTCTCGCACCAGTACGCGGCCTCCACTCCGGCCAGTTTGACCGTGGGGATGGCGGCCTCGTTGGCGCGCTCCAGCGAGGCCGCGACGTCCGGGGCCGCGTTCTGCGCGTCCGGCACCCAGAACTCGAAGCCCGGGTGCACGACCGGCACGAAGGCGCCGTCCGGCGCGAGCAGGTCCTGGAGCCGCGGCCCGTCCGCGGGAACCCGGCGGCCCTGCACGGGGGAGCCCGGCGCCGTCTCCAGCGCCCGCAACAGGGTGTCGGCCAGGTCCCGGCTGAGGTCACCGGAGGAGATGTCGTTCTGGACGCCGAGCAGCACCGCGCCGTCGTCCCGGCGCAGTGCGGGCCAGGCCATCGGCAGCACCGTGGCCAGGGTCACCGAGGGCACGCCCTCGGGCAGGCCCTCCTTGAGCGTCAGCTCCACCGTGGCCGCCGGCACCAGTTCGCGCAGCGCCACCCAGTCGGCCTCGCCGGGCAGTCCCTCGAAGGGCCGCTGGACCAGCTCCGTCGCGGCCTGGGAGGCGGCCCGACCGTGGCACGCCTTGTACCGCCGCCCCGATCCGCAGGGGCAGGGCTCCCGGGCTCCGACGACGGGGACCTCCCGGTCGTCGACGCCTGCGGAGCGGGGCTTGGCCTTGGTCTGGGGGCGCTTCTTGGCCATGGTGCGTGTCTCCCGATCACGGCTGGTCTCGTAACCCCGCGAGCCTATCCGCTCCCCCCTGCGACCCCGCCCCGGCGCCGCGCGCCCCCACCGGGGGCCCGGCCGGGTCAGTCCAGGGGGTCGAAGGTGCCGAGGCGGTCCACCCGTTCCAGGGAGCCGAAGCGTTCGAAGACGTCGAGCGCATCGCGGTGCAGGGCCCCCTCGAAGTCCGGCTCGGCGCCGGCGCTCCCGTCCCGCTGAGGTGCGGTGACGCGCGTAGCGAAACCGTCGTGCGGAGCCGCCGGGCGCACGCCGTCGCGCACCACGACCCAGACGGTCACCTCGCCGCGGGCGTCGTCGCGCACGCCCCAGTCGTCCGCGAGCGCCGTGATGATGTTGAGCCCGCGGCCCCCGTGGGCGGTGACCGAAGGCGTCGACGGCACGGGGCGGGTCGGGCCGCCGCCGTCGGTCACCTCGACCGTCAACCTGCCCGCCGCGTCGACCCGCCACGCGGCCCTGACCTCGCCGTCGCCCGCGAGGGCGTCGCCCAGCGGCCGACCGTGCCGGCACGCGTTGCTCAACAGTTCCGAAAGGATCAGCACCGCGTCGTCGACGACCGTCTCCGGCACCCCGCCGCCGCGGAGCTGCGTCCGCATCCGGCGCCTCGCCGCTCCCACGCCCGCAGGGCCGTGGGGTACGGCCATGCTCGACGACGTGGGCACCTTCTGTGCCACCATCAACGCCACCCCCGAGACCTCCTTCGCCCCACGCCACGGTGTGGATGCCCCATTGGACTGGACCGGAAACCGACCCGCTCGGCTCCGATGACGCACTCGTGTGCGGGGAACACGGAGCGAACGCGCTGGCGCACACCCCGTGAGGAAGAGGGCCTCCCCGGCCGCCGGGCGCGGCGCTCCACGGGGGGCGTGCAGGGGGCTCGGCCGGAGCGCCTCAGCCGCCCCGGCCGAGCCGGGCGAGCACCTGCCGGGGGCGGTTGGTGATGATCGCGTCGACGCCGAGCCGGAGGCAGAGGTCCACGTCGGCGGGGTCGTCGACGGTCCACACGTGCACCCGGTGCCCGGCGCGCCGGAGCCTGGCCACGTACTCCGGGTGGTTGCGCACGATCCGCAGGGACGGGCCGGCGATCCGCACGCCGCGCGGCAGCCGTCCCTCGCGCAGCCGGGGGGTGAGGAACTGGGCGAGGTACACGGTGGGCAGCGCGGGGGCGGCGGTCCGCACCCGGTGCAGCGAGCGGGCCGAGAAGCTCATGACCCGCACCGCGGACTCCTCCGGGCTGCGCGGGGCGTCCAGTCCGAACCGCCGGAGCTGTTCGAGGAGGCGCTCCTCGACCTGGCCGGCCCAGCGGGTGGGGTGTTTGGTCTCGATGGCCAGCTCGACCCGGCGCGGGGCGTCGGTGACCAGTTCGAGCAGCCGTTCCAGGGTGAGGACGGAGGTGTCCGCCCGGTCCGGGTCGGCCTCCCAGTCCGGGCTCTCCTCCCAGCCGGGGCCCTCGCGCCCCGCCGAGCTGCGCTTCCAGGAGCCGAAGTCGAGCGCGGCCAGCTCGGCGAGCTCCAGCGCGGACACCGCACCGCGACCGTTCGACGTACGGTTGACGCGACGGTCGTGCACGCAGACGAGGTGGCCGTCGGCGGTGAGGCGCACATCGCACTCCAGGGCGTCCGCGCCGTCCTCGACGGCCTTCCGGTAGGCGGCCAGGGTGTGTTCCGGCTCGTCCTCGGAGGCGCCCCGGTGGGCGACCACCTGGACGGACCGTGCCGGGGGCCGGGGTACGTGGGTCACCGCGTCATCGTGCCATCCGGAGGCCACCCGGGCGGGACCGACCGGTGATCTCGCCCGGCCGGGGGACCTCTCGTCGACGTGTCCAATATGTCTGGCATAAAGAATGTCATCGTACGCACAGGATCGGCTTATGGTGCCCTGATGCCCCATAGGAAAAGCTACGTGGGACCGCTTCCCTCGCAGACCGGGAACGGCCGTGGGCGGACGGGAGCGGACCGCCAGCGGATCAGGGCAGTGACGCCGGGACGTCAAGGCGTGGCCGACGAACCGTTGACCGACTCGTGGACCGAGGAGACAGAGCTGTGAGCACCGAGCACGAGGGCACACCGGTAACCCCGGAAGCCCCGGCCCACCGCGCCCCGTCCACCCCTGCCGCACCGACCGACGCGCCCGAGCCGGCGGCCGTCCCCGGTGGGGCGCCCGCCGCGCAGCCGCCCCTCCCGGCCGCCCCGCCCGCCGCACCGGCGTACGCCTCCTACCCGCCGCCGCAGCCGCCCGCGGCCCAGCCGGTCGGCGCACCGGAGGGACCGCCCTTCGCCGCGCCGGTCGCCCCCTCGCCGGTCTCCGAGCAGTGGCCGCCGCTCGCCGTGCCCGCCTACGCCGCGGCCGGCGGCGGGGGCTGGGGCTCCTCGTACCCCGCCCCCGAGGCCGGGGCCCCCGGGAAGCCGCCCGGCCGCCGCCGGGGCGGCCTGGTCGCCGCGGTCGCCGCGGCGGCGCTCCTCGCCGGCGCCCTGGGCGGCGGACTCGGCTACCAGGCGGCCAAGAACAACGACGACTCCGGCAACTCCACGACGGTCGCCGCCTCCGACGGCCCGTCCGAGCTCAAGCGCGAACCCGGCACCGTGGCCGCGGTCGCCGCCACGGCCCTGCCCAGCGTCGTCACGATCGACGCCAAGGGCGGCGACGGCGAGGGCGGCACCGGAACGGGCTTCATCTACGACCGCCAGGGCCACATCCTCACCAACAACCACGTGGTGGCCTCCGCGGCCGACAACGGCGAGGTGTCCGCGACCTTCTCCAACGGCAGGAAGTACGCCGCGGAGGTCATCGGCCGGGCCCAGGGGTACGACGTCGCCGTCCTCAAGCTGAAGAACGCCCCGGGCGACCTCAAGCCGCTGCCGCTCGGCAACTCCGACAAGGTCGCCGTGGGCGACTCCACCATCGCCATCGGCGCCCCCTTCGGCCTCTCCAACACGGTCACCACCGGCATCGTCAGCGCCAAGGACCGCCCGGTCGCCTCCAGCGACGGAGGCAACAGCAAGGCCTCGTACATGAGCGCCCTGCAGACCGACGCCTCGATTAACCCCGGCAACTCCGGAGGCCCCCTCCTGGACGCCCGGGGAGCCGTCATCGGCGTCAACTCGGCGATCCAGTCCGCCGGGAGCGGCATGGGCGGCGCCGGACAGGCCGGCTCCATCGGCCTCGGCTTCGCGATCCCGATCAACCAGGCCACCAACGTCGCCCAGACCCTCATCAAGACCGGCCAGCCCGTGTACGCGGTGATCGGCGCCTCCGTCTCGCTGGAGGAGAACGGCGACGGGGCCACCATCACCCAGGAGGGCGCCGGCGGTTCGGACTCGGTGACCCCGGGCGGCCCGGCCGACAAGGCCGGACTCCAGGCGGGCGACGTCATCACCCAGCTCAACGACACGGTGATCGACAGCGGCCCCACCCTGATCGGCGAGATCTGGACCCACCAGCCGGGCGACACGGTCAAAATCACCTACGAGCGCGACAACAAGGAACGCACGGTCGACCTGGTCCTGGGCGAACGCAAGGGCGACAGCAGCTGACCCGATACCCTGGTCCCCGCGCCGCCCCCACGGGCGGTGCGGGGAGACGTGCCCGAGCGGCCGAAGGGAACGGTCTTGAAAACCGTCGTGGCAGCGATGTCACCGTGGGTTCAAATCCCACCGTCTCCGCAGCGTTCAGCGAAGTAGCAGGTCGGATGGGGTGTCCCGGGACGGGGCACCCCGTTCGCGTATCGGGCCGCCGGTCGGTCGTGACGTTCCGGGAGTCGCCGTGAGCCCTGCCCGCACCCCGACGCCCTCCCGGCCCGCCGGGCCCGTCGAGCGGGTCTGGTACGCGTCGTACGGCTCGAACACGGACACCGAGCGGCTCCGCCACTACCTGGTCGGCGGCCGGCCGCCGGGCGCGGCCCGCAGCTGTCCGGGGTGCCGTGACCCCCGTCCGCCCGAGCGCTCCGTGCCCGTGCTGCTGCCCGGCGGCCTGTACTTCGCGACCGAGTCGCCGCTGTGGACCGGCGGCAGCGCCTTCTACGACCCGGACGCCGGCGGCGAGCTGTGGGCCCGCGCCCATCTGCTGGGCGTGCAGCAGTTCTCCGACATCGCGGCCCAGGAGATGCACCGCCCTCCGGGGACCGACCTCGACCTCTCGACGGTGCTGAGGGACGGCCGCCATCCGCTCGGACCCGGCCGCTACGAGACGCTGCTGTGCCCGGGGTCCCTGGAGGGGCTGCCCGTGCTGACCTTCACCGCGCCCTGGCACTCCGGGGACGTCGAGGTGACCGCACCGACCGCCGGATACCTGCGGCACCTGGCCAGGGGGCTGCTCGCCACCGGTGTCTGGGACGTGCCGGCGGTGGCCCGGTACCTGTCCCGGGCGCCCGGGGCCGCCGGACGGTGGACGCCGCGGGAGGTGGCGGCGTTGCTCGCCGAGCCGCCCTGAGGTCCGCCGCGGCCGTCAGGCGGCCGAGAGCTCCGGATCCTCGCGCAGCTTGCCCAGCGCCCGGGACACCGCGCTCTTCACGGTGCCGATCGAGACCCCGAGCACCGCTGCGGTCTGCGCCTCGCTGAGGTCCTCGTAGTACCGCAGCACGACCATGGCGCGCTGCCGGTTCGGCAGCTTCATCACCGCCCGCCACATCGCGTCCCGCAGCGCCTGCTGCTCCGCCGGGTCCCCGGGCGGCACGACCTCCGGCTCGGGGAGTTCCTCGCAGGCGAACTCGTCCACCTTGCGCTTGCGCCACTGCGAGGTCCGCGTGTTCACCAGCGCCCGGCGCACGTACCCGTCCAGGGCCCGGTGGTCCAGGATGCGGTCCCAGGCGACGAAGGTCTTGGTGAGTGCGGTCTGGAGCAGGTCCTCGGCGTCGCTCGGGTTCGCGGTCAACGACCGCGCGGTGCGCAGCAGAACGGGGCCGCGGGCGTCCACGTACGAGGCGAAGGACGGGTAGCTCAGATGGGTCACCGGGGCCGGCACGCTCGGTGCGGCGGGGGCGGGCACGGCCGCCAGGTGGTTCCGGGCCGCGTGGTCCGTGGTCATCGGTGCCACGGGCTTCGATGCGCTGGTGCAGACAGGCGCGATGGGTGCGGTCATGGGTTCCACGCTAGGTTCGTCCCCCGGCCCGGCGGATCGCCCGCAGGTCCCGAAGCCGTGTCCGACTCAGGTTGTAGGAACACGGTTCGCCCTACCTCCTGAGGGTGGAGAGCGGGTGGAGACTCCTCGGGGTTCGGGCACCTGCCGGCGCTCCGGAGCGGGTCGGTGCCCGCAGCCCGGGCCGGGGCGGCTGACCTGGGGCGGACCCCGGGCGGTCGGTCCGCTCGTAGTGACAGACCGCCGGCTGCGGACACAGAATCGGTGGACCGATGTCGTCCCCCCGCGCCGGTTCCTCCGGCGCCCGCCGCACCGCGGAGGTAGCCGTGTTGAGCACGATGCAGGACGTACCGCTTCTGATCTCCCGGATGCTCCACCACGGATCCACGGTCCACGCCTCCTCCCGGGTGACCACCTGGACCGGCGAGGGGGCCCCGAGGCGCCGCACCTTCGCCGAGATCGGTGCCCGCACCGCCCAGCTCGCCCATGCGCTCCGCGACGACCTCGGCGTACGGGACGACGATCGGATCGCCACGCTGATGTGGAACCACGCCGAGCACGTCGAGGCGTACTTCGCCGCCCCCTCGATGGGGGCCGTGCTCCACACGCTGAACCTGCGCCTGCCGCCCAAGCAACTCGTGTGGATCGTGAACCACGCGGCCGACCGGGTGGTCCTGGTGGACGGTTCGCTGCTGCCGCTGCTGGTGCCGTTGCTGCCCCACCTCACGAGCGTCGAGCACGTCGTCGTCTCCGGGCCGGGGGACCGCTCCGGGCTGGCGGGCATCGGTCCCCGGGTGCACGACTACGAGGAACTGATCGCGGAGAAGCCCACCGCCTACGACTGGCCGGAGCTGGACGAACGCCGGGCCGCCGCGATGTGCTACACCTCCGGCACCACCGGTGACCCCAAGGGCGTCGTCTTCTCCCACCGGTCCGTGTACCTGCACTCGATGCAGGTGAACATGGCGCACTCCATGGCGCTCACCGACGCCGACACCAGCCTGATCGTGGTCCCGCAGTTCCATGTGAACGCCTGGGGGCTGCCGCACGCGGCCTTCATGTCCGGCTTCAACATGCTGATGCCCGACCGGTTCCTCCAACCCGGCCCGCTCGCCGAGATGATCACCACCGAGCGCCCCACCCACGCCGCGGCCGTGCCCACGATCTGGCAGGGACTCCTCGCGGAGGTCACCGCGAGACCGCGGGACCTCTCCACGCTCACCCAGGTCACCATCGGGGGATCGGCCTGTCCGCCCTCCCTGATGCGCGCCTTCGACACCCTCGGGATGCGGGTGTGCCACGCCTGGGGCATGACGGAGACCTCACCGCTCGGCACCATCGCCCGACCGCCCGCCCATGCGATCGGTACCGACGAGGAGTTCGGCTACCGCATCACCCAGGGCCGTTTCCCGGCCTCCGTCGAGGCCCGGCTCCGCGGCCCGGACGGCGACCTCCTGTCCTGGGACGGCACCGCGGCCGGCGAGTTGGAGGTCCGCGGGCCGTGGATCGCGGCGGCCTACTACGGAGGGGCGGACGCGGAACCGCTGCGCCCCGACGACAAGTTCAGCGAGGACGGCTGGTTGAAGACGGGAGACGTCGGCACCATCAGCCCCGACGGCTACCTCACCCTCACGGACCGGGCCAAGGACGTCATCAAGTCCGGTGGGGAGTGGATATCCTCGGTCGAACTGGAGAACGTGCTGATGTCCCACCCGGAGGTGGCCGAGGCGGCGGTCGTCGCCGTCCCCGACGAGAAGTGGGGCGAGCGCCCCCTCGCCACCGTCGTCCTCGCGGAGGGTGCCACCGTCGGATTCGAGGGCCTGCGGGCCTTCCTCGCCGAGACGGTCGCCCCGTGGCAACTCCCGGAGCGCTGGAGCCTGGTGCAGGCGGTGCCGAAGACCAGTGTGGGGAAGTTCGACAAGAAGGTCATCCGGAAGCAGTATGCGGATGGCACCCTGGACGTGACGCGGATCTGACCCGAGCCGCTACGACCGGTGGGGGTGTTTCACGTGAAACACCCCCACGCGGGACGAGGCGCTCAGTTGGTCCCGATCCGGGCCAGGAGATCGACGATCCGGCCCTGGACCTCCGCACTGGTCGACCGCTCGGCGAGGAACAACACCGTCTCCCCGGTCGAGAGCCTGGGCAGCTCCGTGTGGTCCACGGCGGCGGTGTAGACGACCAACGGGGTGCGGTTCAACTGGCCGTTCGCCCGCAGCCAGTCGACGATCCCCGCACGTCGGCGACGCACCTGCATCAGGTCCATCACCACGAGGTTCGGCCGCATCTGCGCGGCCAGGGAGACCGCCTCGGTGTCCGATGCCGCCCGGGCCACCTGCATGCCCCGACGCTCCAGGGTGGCCGTGAGCGCCAGCGCGATCTCCTGGTGCTCCTCCACCAACAGCACCCGGGAGGGATGCTGCTCGCTGTCCCGGGGGGCCAGGGCCTTCAGCAGGACGGCGGGATCCGCCCCGTACGCGGCCTCCCGCGTGGCCTGCCCCAGCCCTGCCGTCACCAGCACCGGCACCTCGGCCGCCACGGCGGCCTGCCGCAGGGACTGGAGGGCGGTCCGGGTGATCGGCCCGGTCAGCGGATCGACGAAGAGCGCTGCCGGGAAGGCGGCGATCTGTGCGTCCACCTCCTCGCGGGAGTGCACGATCACCGGACGGTAGCCACGGTCGCTGAGCGCCTGCTGGGTGCTCATGTCCGGGGCCGGCCACACCAACAACCGGCGGGGGTTGTCCAGCGGCTCGGGCGGCAGCTCGTCGTCCATCGGGCGGGCCTGCGGCGGGTCGGCGACCTCCACCGCCCCGCCCGGGCCGTCCAGGGGCTCGGGCCCCTCGTCGGCGTCCTGGGCCGGTGCTCCTATGGCGTACGACCGTCCGGGCCCCGTCGTGGAGTTCGCCAGCCGGGCCTGGCCCCCGCCGGCCTGCGGTCGGGCCGCCTCGACCTGGCCGGACTGCTCGGGGAAGGCGTCCGGGCGGGTGCCGAGCTTCCGCCGCCGTCCCGAGCCGCCCGGCGAACCGGGCGCCGCCGGCGGTACGGGCACGGGGTCCGCGCCCGACCGGGCCACCGGGACGCCCTGGCCGAGGGTGCGGACGCTGAAGGCCCGGGCCGGGCCCCCGTGCGGGTCCTGCTCGGCGCCCTCGGGGGCCGTGTCGGTCGACTGCGCGGGGGGCGGCGAGGTGGGCGCACCCCAGGCGGAGCCGGTGCCCGCCGGTGTCGTGGCGTGGCCGGTGGGGGCGGGCCGGTCCGTCGGTGCGGTGCGCGCCGGCTGCGCGGGCGGCAACGGCTGGCGCTGCGGCGGAGCCGGTGCCTGGGCCGGAACGCCCGCACCGGACGGCAGCTGCCCGGGCAGCCCGGCCGCCGGTACGGGCTGCTGTCCGAGACCGGCACGACCGTCGACCGACGCCTCCTGGGCGGGCAGGCCGTGCGCCGGAGGCCCCTGGGGCGGTACCGGCACCCCGGGCGCGGCCGACGGGGGCGTCACCGGGCGCGGAGGCACCCCGGGCGGTGGGACGGGCGCACCAGGCGGTTCGGTGGGAACGGGTCCGGCCGCGCCGACGGTGCCCACGGCACGGCGGCGACCGGTGGGTTGCTCGGTGGGGTGGGGCCGCGGCGGGGTGTGGTCGTCGACGGGGTCGTGCGGGGCGCTTCCAGGCTGGCGTGGCGCACCGGCCTGGGCCGCGAGGGCACCGTGCCCCGCGGGCGTCTCGGATTCCGCGACGGGCCGACGGGGGGCGCCGGTCGGTCGGTCGGCGTCGGCCGGGGGGAGTGCGAAGGCGGTACGGGTCTCCGCCGCTTCACCGGCGGGGGCGCGCTCGGACGCCGGGGCCAGCGCCCGGCGGGCGCGCCGACCGGCGGCCGGAGGGGCGGGGTCCGGGGCCGCCTGGGGCAGGGCACCGGGCACCGCCGGACGGGGCGGTAGCCCCGACGGGTCCACGGGCCGGGGGCCTGCCGGCGGCAGTGCCGGCATTCCGGTGCCGGGCTCCGCCGCGGCGGAACGGGGCGCCAGGGCACCCGCGCCGGCGGGCGGCCCGCAGGCTCCGCCTCGGCGGCCCGGGGTCCGGGCACGTCCGGCGTCGGGGTCTCCTCCGCCCGGCGACCGCGCCGCCGTCCGGTGGGCGCCTCGACCTCGCCGTCCGTCCCGTCCGGGCCCTCGGCGGGTTCCGGAACCCCGGCGCCGTCGGTCGAGCTGGTGGGGTGGGCGCCTTCCAGGAAGGCGTCCGTGGACCCCCGGCGGGCCCGTCGCCGTCCCCCGCGGGGACCGCCGAGCGTTCCCGACTCCTCGGGGCCCGCCCCGTCGTCCTCCGCCGGCCGCCGGACGGGGACCGTACCGGCGCCCTCGCCGATCGGCACCTCCAGCACGTAGGCGCTGCCGCTGATGCCGGGCACCTCGTGCGTCTGGAGCACGCCTCCGTGCGCCCGCACGATGCCCCGGACGATCGGCTGGTGCACGGGGTCGCCGCCCTCGTAGGGGCCGCGGACCTCGATCCGGACGACCTCGCCGCGCTGCGCCGCCGCGACGACGACCGTGGAGTCCATGTAGCCCTCGGCCGCCACCGGGGCGTTCCCGGTCGAGTCCACGCCCGCGACGTCCGCGATCAGATGGGCCAAGGCCGTCGCCAACTGCGCGGCGTCCACCTCGGCCTCGATCTTCGGCGCGTGCACGGCGAACTGCGCCCGCCCCGGTCCGATCAGCTCCACGGCGCCCTCGACCCCGGCTTCGACGACCGCGTCCAGCGGGGCGGGGCGGCGCGTCAGCTTCTCGGTGCCGGAGTCCAGCCGCTGGTAGCCCAGGACGTTGTCGACCAGGGTGGTGATCCGGGAGTAGCCGGCGGCGAGGTGGTGCAGGATCTGGTTGGCCTCGGGCCACAGCTGCCCGGCGTCGTCGGCGGCGAGCCCGGTCAACTCGTGGCGCAGCTCGTCCAGCGGGCCGCGCAGCGAGCCGTCCAGGACCGCGAGCACCTGCTCGTAGCGGGCGCCCTGTGCCTCGAACCGGTCCTTCTCCCGCTCGGCCAGGGCCGCGTACCGCTCCTTCTCGGCGGCGATCTCCTCGGTGCGCCGCTCGGCCTGCTCGGCGAGTTCCGCGGCGTGGTCCGCCCGCAGCCGGATCAGCTCCGCGGCGTGCTCGCGCTCCAGCTCCTCCTTCTCCGCGGCCAGCGCGTCGTACGGCCTGCGGTCGGCGAAGGTCATCACCGCGCCGACCAACTGGTCGCCGTCCCGTACCGGAGCGGTGGTCAGGTCGACGGGCACCTTCTCGTCCTTCTTCGACCACAGCACCTGCCCGCGCACCCGGTGCTTGCGGCCGGACTTCAGCGTGTCGGCCAGCGGCGAGCCCTCGTACGGGAACGGCTCGCCGTCGTCCCGCGAGTGCAGGACGAGGGTGTGCAGCTCCTTGCCGCCCAGTTCGTTCGCCCGGTAGCCCAGGATCTGCGCGGCGGCCGGGTTGACGAGCACGATCCGGCCGTCGAGATCGGTGCCGACGACGCCCTCGGAGGCGGCCCGCAGGATCATCTCGGTCTGCCGTTGCGAACGTGCCAGTTCCGCTTCGGTGTCCACGGTCCCGGACAGGTCCCGGACCACCAGCATCAGCAGTTCGTCACCGGTGTACCCGTGGCCGTCGTACGCCTGTTGGCCGTTCTCAAGATTCGCGGATGTGACCTCGACCGGGAACGCGCCGCCGTCGGTGCGGCGCGCCGTCATCCGCTTCGGCTTGGTGCGGCCCCGGGGGTCGGTGGACTCGGGCCGGCGCATGGAGCCGGGGATCAGCCGCGAGTCGAACTCGGGCAGCAGATCCAACAATCCCCGCCCCACCAGCGCGGTACCGGGCGCCTCGAACGCCTCCAACGCGATGGTGTTGGCGTTGACCACCGTCCCGTTGGCGTTGACCAGGACCAACGCGTCCGGGAGCGCGTCCAGTATGGCTGCGAGGCGAGCAGCGCCTCGGGATGGCCTGCTGCTCACGAGACGCTTCCTCCCTGTTACGGCATCCTGCCGACCACGAAGGCCATCTTGCCGCGCGGTCCGCAACGTGTCACGCGGGAGTCTACGGCCCTGGGTTGCGCTCGCGACGACGGATGCGGGGGAGTCGGCGGGCGCGGGGTGTGCGGCGTGCGGTCGTTCTCCGGGTGCGGCGGGGGCGATCGGGCGGGGGCGCAGCACCGGTGTTCCGGGCCGGCGGGCGGATTCCGGCCCGGTCGTGCGGGGCTCAGGCTCCACCGGCGCTCGGCAGGACGGGGACCAGGTCGTTCCAGCGGGCGATCTCGCAGCCGTCGGTCCGCGAGAAGCGGGCGTCCACGGGCCTTCCGTACCAGCGTCCGGTGACCCGGGCGGTGGCGTTCCCGCCGTGCTGGAACGTGCAGACGGCCCCTGCGGGAACGGGGGCGAAGGGATCGCCCCCGAGGGTGGAGAGTTCGGCGAGTCGTTCGCATGCCCGTGCCGCCTGCGGATGGGTGCCCCCGGTGGGCCCGCACTCCAGACGGTACGCGCCGTCGACGGCCCGCCCGGTGCCCCTCACCTCGATGGTCAGCCGGTGGGGCGACCCGGCGAGCGGAGCCGCCGGGCGAGTCAGCAACCCGTCGCCGAGGAGCGGGAGCAGGGGCACCCGGTCCAGTGCCTGGGCGGTGCCGGGGGCCGCGGCCAGCCCGGAGAAGGCGGCGAGGGCGGCTGCGGCGGTGCGGAGGATGCGCTGCGGCATGGGCGTCCTTCGGTGGTGCGGAAACGGTACGGCAGGCGAGCGCCACCGGCCGGCCGGCCGGGACGCCCGCCGGGTCTAACGCGCGGGACCGGAACGGGTTGCGCCACGGTGCCGCCCCGGCCCCGGGCGGGGCCCGCGGCGGCCCGGAGTCCGGTGATCTCGTACCGGTGGCGGCACGGGCTTTGCCCTGCGGCCGGCGCGCCTAGTACCGTAGGGGGCGATTGGTGACGGCCCGCTGGGCTGTGTCATCATCTGCACGCACCCTTCGCGCTCGCGCGGGCGGTTGTGCTGGAGGCGTCGCCTAGTCCGGTCTATGGCGCCGCACTGCTAATGCGGTTTGGGCCTTAAAGCCCATCGAGGGTTCAAATCCCTCCGCCTCCGCACTCGTGAACCCGAAGCCCCGGCCCCACGGCCGGGGCTTCGGGCGTTCCCCGGCCCGGGCTCGCCGGCTCCCCCCGGTCTGCTTTCCGCCGACCGCACGGTCGGTACGGGGGCGAGGGTTCGCAGGGCGATCCGGTGCGCCGGTGGCCCCGGCGGACAGCTGTCGACCTGGGCGTGTCGCGATGAAAGTGCAGGTCAGAGGTGGTGTGAAGAACGGATTTCGCCTCACGGCGCCGTTCATGTAATGTTGTTCCCGCAACGCCGACCGGCAAGAAAGTCGGAGCGGGGGAGCACAGAGAACAACAGAACACAAGCACTCGTAGCTTAACGGATAGAGCATCTGACTACGGATCAGAAGGTTGCAGGTTCGAATCCTGCCGAGTGCACAGCAGGCCGGAGGCCCCGTGGAGTGATCCACGGGGCCTCCGGTTTTCGCGTGGACGGTGAGGTCGGCGGGGCCGGGCGGGCGTCGTCCGGGACGTCGGAGGCCCCGTGGGGTGAGCCACGGGGCCTTGGGTGCCGCCGGGGCGGGGCGGCGGGTAGTGGGGGCGGGGTGCGGTCAGGCGGTCTCGTGCTGCGCGCGCCACTCCGCGGCCAGCATGGCGTAGTGCAGCTCGCCGCCCCACTCGCCCTTGAAGATCTCGGACTCCACGAAGTGGGCCTCCTTGCGCAGGCCGAGGCGCTCCATCACCTTGGCGGAGCCGCCGTTGCGCGGGTCGCAGCGGCCGATGATCCGGTGCAGGGAGAGCTTCTCGAAGCCGATGCGCAGCATCTCCGCCGCCGCCTCCGTGGCGTAGCCCTTGCCGTGGAAGCCCGGGTGGAGGACGTAGCCGAACTCGCCCTGGCGGTGTTCCTCGCTCAGCCACACCAGCAGGACGTAGCCGATGACCTTGCCGTCGAGTTCGACGGCCGTCATCAGGGTGTCCTTCTCCTTGCGGAGGGCGGTCTGACCGAGTCGGACGGCCAGTTCCCTGGCGTTGTCCTCGCGGGTGCGGGGCTCGTTGAAGAGGTAGCGGGCCACGTCCTCCCGTGACTCGAACTCCAGCATGTCCTCCTCGTCGCGCGCGGCGAACGGGCGAAGGACCAGACGCTCGGTCTTGATGGGCTCAACGAGTTCGAACATGGAGTAGTCCTTGAGGAATCGAATGACGGTCGAATGATCGGGCTGCTCGGTACAGCTTGTGCCACGCGCGCTCCCCACCAGGCGTTTTCACGCCAGTGTTGGGGCCGTCGGCCGGGGTCGGCAGCAGCCGGGAGCGGCGGGGACGGAGGGGCGGGGCGGGTGTTCCGCCGCCGGTCGGCCGGGGCGGGCGGGTCCGGTCGGCGGACGGTCGAAGGGGGTCAGGAGCTCCTCGACGGGGTGCCGGTGGCCGTCGGTGAAGACCTCGCGGACCCGGGCCGCCGCCCGTACGTCCCGCAGCGGGTCGCCGTCGACCACGAGGAGGTCGGCCCGCGCCCCGGGGGCGACCACGCCGAGGACGCCCTGCGCGCCGAGCGCCACCGCCGCGTTGACGGTGGCCGTGCGCAGCGCGTCCACCGCGGAGAAGCCGTGCCGGACCAGGGCGCGCAGGTTCTGGTGGATGCCGATGCCGGGGAAGTCCAGCGGGGCGTCGGTGCCGGCGACGACGGTGCCGCCGGCCCGGTGCACCCGCAGCAGCAGGTCGACGTCGCCGGCGGTCCACGCCCGGTCCAGTTCGGCGGCCGGGGTGGCGGCGTGCTCGGCGCGGGCCAGCAGGGCGGCGTACTCGGCGGCGGGGAACAGCGTCCTGGTGCGCCGGTCCTCGATCAGGTCGCGTCCTTCCAGGAAGAGTTCGTGCGCGAAGAGCAGGGTGGTGGAGACGTACATCCCCGAGCCGCTCAGCAGGCGCACGGTGTCCTCGGCGGCGCGCCCCCCGGCGTAGCTCAGGGTGCGGGAGTAGCCGAGCCGGTTCTCCCCGCCGGTGTGCTCCATGCCGTTGAAGCCGGTGGCGGCGGCCGGGTAGAGGTAGTGGGAGACCGCCGGGACGCCCGCGTGCCGCAGCCGTGCGATCAGCCGTCGCTCCAGCCGGACCGGAAGGCGCTGATACGACTTCAGCACGTGGTAGCCGAGTGCGGTGACCCGTTGGAGTTCGCGGTCGAGCTGGGCCTCGGAGGTGACCGTCCGCATGAACGGGAAGCGGACCCGCGCACCGTCGAGGGGTTCGCCCGAGCCGAGGAACCTGGGGCCGGGGACGGCGCCCGAGTGGATCGCCTCCCGGGTCTCGGCCATCCGGTAGGCCGGGTCGCCGGTGGAGCGGCTGGTGGTGACCCCGTACGCCAGCCACAGCGGCCCCTGCCGGCTGCCCCACTGGCGGCCGCGCAGGTGCCAGTGGTTGTGGACGTCGATCAGTCCCGGGATCACCGTCGCGGTGCCGGCGTCGACGTCGGGCCGGGGCGCACCGGCCCGTACCGGTTCCACGGAGACCACGGTGCCGTTCTCGACGGTGATGTCGACGTCCCTGCGGTAGCCCTCGGCCCGTCCGTCCCAGAGCGCCCCGGCACGGATCACGGTGCGGGGGGCCGCGGGGCGCCGCACGCACACCAAGGGGACGGTGTGGCGGGCGGTGCGCCGGCGGCGTGCGGGGGGCAGCAGCACGAGTTCGCCCAGGGACAGGAACAGCACGTGCCCGGTGGCGGAGACGGAGACCGCGTCGGCGACCCGGTCGGACAGCGGCACGGGAGGTCCGGTGACGGTGCCGTCGGGGGCGACGGGCACCCGGTGCACCAGGCTCTCCGCGACCACGACCAGGGACTTCCCGTCGGGTGCCCAGACCGGCCCGTCGTGGCCCCGGGTGGCGATCGAGCGGTGCGGGGCGATCGGCCGGACGGTGCTCGTCCCGGTGGCGACGTCGAGGGTGAGGACGCGGTTGAAGCCCGCGGTCTCCCGTTCGGACGCGGTGACCAGCACCGCCATCGACAGCCGGGTCCCGTCCGGTGACCAGGACGCCTTGCCGGGGTGGTCCGCCGCGGGAAGCAGTTCGCGGCTGGTGCGGGCGGCGGTGTCGTACAGCCGCAGCGCGCCGTTGCCGTCCTGGAAGGCGATCCGGTCGCCCGCGGGGGAGACGCTCGGCAGCAGTGCGCCGTCGGCGAGGTCCGTGAGCCGCTGGTCGGGGCCGCCGCCCACGGTGTGCCGCCACAGCTGGGGGGAGCCGTCGCGGTCGCTGGAGTAGACCAGGGAGCGGCCGTCGGGGAACCAGTGCGGATCGCTCGGGTCCCCGCCGTCGACGATCTTCGTGGTGGCCCCGCCGAGGACGTGCAGCCACAGCGCGCCCAGGGCCCGGAAGCACACCGTGGAGGCGTCCGGCGACAGCACCGGCCCCGCCAGGCCCCGCACCGGGGCCCGTTCGGGGGCGGTCACCGGCCGGGACGGCACCGGGGCCGTCCCGGCGGCGGCGAGCACCGCGGTGAACGGGACCTCGCCGGCCGGGGAGCCGGGCGTGGTGGCGCGCCGGCGGATCGTCCCGTCCGCGCCGCCGTACAGCAGCTCGGTCGCCGACGCCCACGCCGGCGGGAAGGGCCCGGGTTCCTCCGCCTCGTCGGTCAGCGGCCGGCCGTCGACGTACAGCCGGGCGCGCGGCCCGTCGACGGCGGTGTGCGCGAGGGCGCCGCCGGGCCCGTAGCCGGCGCCGCGCAGCACCTGCCCGGCGGGCGCGGTGCGCACCGTGGTGCGCCGCCCGCTGGGCAGGTGGAGGGTTTCGAGGACGGTCTCCCCGACCACGTAGGCGATTCGTTCGCCGTCCGGGTGCCAGGTCGGCGAACGGTACGCGCGGTCGTCGTCGGTGCCGACGACCGCGCGGGTGCGTCCGGTGGCCGGGTCGAGCAGCCACACGGCGCTGGTGTCGCCGGCGTCGGAGACGTAGGCGATCCTGCTGCCGTCCGGGGAGACGGCGGGCTCCACGTCGTACTGCGGTCCCGAGGTGAGTCGGCGCACGGCGCGGGTCGCGAGGTCGACCGCGCACAGGTCGTAGACGCCCTCGCGGAAGGACTGGAAGGCGACCTCGGTGCCGCCGGGGAAGAACGACGGCCAGGTCGCGTCCTCGGCGTCCTCGGTGAGCCGCCGGGCCGTGCCGCCGGTCAGCGGCATCGCCCACAGGGCGTTGACCGCGTCGTGGACCAGGGTCCCGGAGACGGGGTCGCAGCTCAGGGCCGTGTTGGTGGCCCGGTCGACGGCGATGCCGGGCGCGGCGGCCCGCGCCGGGGAGGTGCGCACGCCGAGTTCGACGGCGGGCGCACCTCCCAGCACGGCGCCGCCCTTCAGCATCGTGCGCCTGCTCAGGGTCATGCGCGGAGCTCCAGACGGTTCACGGACGGTGCGGGGCGGGGTCGGTTCATCGCCCGGCGCGTCGGGCGATCACGTAGCGGGGGAAGCCGTCGTGGTCGGTGTGGCTGGTGACGGCCTCGAACCCGGCGGCGGCGACGATGTCGGACACCTGGTCCACGACCGCGTCGTAGTGCTCCAGCGCCAGGGTGCCGCCGGGCTTGAGCAGCCGTGCGGCGGTGGTGACCACCGAGCGCAGCACGGCCAGCCCGTCCCAGCCCGAGTAGACCGCCTCGGCGGGCTGGTGGACCGACCACTCCGCGGGGATCACCAGGCGGTCGGGGACGTACGGCGGGTTGGCGGTGACCAGGTCGACGGTGCCGTCGAGTTCGGCGAGGAGGGCCGGGTCGTTCGCGTCGCCCCGGACGAAGTCCACGGCGGCGGGGACCCGTTCGGCGAGCGAGGCCGCGTTGCCGGTCGCGCACGCGACCGCGGCGGCGGAGACGTCGACGCCGGTGACGGTCGCGTCGGGGCGGTGCGCGCCGAGCGCCAGCGCGATGGCGCCGGAGCCGGTGCACAGGTCGACGCAGCGCGGGGCGTCGGCCCCGACCCGTTCGAGGGCGTCGAGCACCATCGCCTCGGAGTGCACCCGGGGGATGAACACGTCCTCGGTGACGCGTAGTTCGAGGTCGAACAGCCGGGCCCGGCCGGTGAGGTACTCCAGCGGGGTGCGGTCGGCGCGCCGGGAGACCAACGTCCGGTAGGCGTCCACCTGTGCGGCGGTCAGCTCCGTCGTCTCGGCGGGGACGGCGTCCCCGCCGAGGACGTGGGCGGCGAGTGCCAGTGCGTCCTGTTGCGGGGCCCACACCCGGGCGGCGGTGAGGACCCGCAGGCCCCACGCGGTCTGCGCGCCGACGGTGTTCGTCGCGTCCCGTTCGGGCTCGCCGAACCTGTCACGGCAGTTCGCGTAGTAGGTCCGCAGCCACTCGACCATCCCGGGGTGGAGCCGGGAGGAGGCGATCAGCTCGGGGGGCGGGGTGAACCCGGGGTCGATGGTGTCCGCCCAGCGGGAGTAGATCGGCTCCAGGTCCGCGCCGAGGTACTCCTGCCAGTCGGTGGGGACGTGCCAGTGGTGCTCGTAGCCGGTGGCGAGCATGTGCTCGACGGTGGTGTCGATCGCGGACCGGCGGGAGACGCCCTCCAGGGGGCGGCGCTCGGGCGTGAAGGGGTCGAGGTCCAGCTCGGGGGCGTCCCCGTACAGCCGGCGGGCGAACTCCTGCGCCAGCAGGGGGGAGAGGAACAGCCCGTCGCGGTAGGTGCCGGTCATCATCCACAGGCCCGAGAGCGGGGTCTCGCCGAGCAGCGGGAAGCCGTCGAGGGAGACGGGCCGGTTGCCGACGTGGATGCCGGCGACGCTGCTCGACCAGAGGTCGCGGCGGACCTGCCGGTGCGAGCACTCCAGCAGGAAGAGCAGGTCGCGCATGACCGGGTCGGCCAGCGGTCGCGGGTTGATGATGTTGGTGGCGCCGACGTACACCCGGGCCATGCCGCGCGGAACGACGTGCAAGCCGCAGGCGAAGGCCCGGTTGGGGGTGCGGATCACGGACTCGGGGGCGGTGCCGTCGTGGGTGGAGACCGTCGCGGCGACGCCGTAGCCGGCGACCAGGCGGGGGATGCAGTCGCCGAGTCCGTCGACGGAGTCCACGAGTTGCTGCGAGCCGACGCCGCTGGCGAGGACGACCTTGTCCGCGGTGAGCCGCTCGCCGTCGTCGAGGACGACGCCGCGGACCGTGCCGCCCTCGTGGATCACCGACACGGCCTGCGCGTCGACCAGGGTCACCCCGCGCCGCACCGCGGTCCGTTCCAGTCGGCGCAGCAGCCGTCCGGAGTCCACGGCGTGCTCGCCGGGTATGTGCAGGGCCTTCAGGGGACGGGAGTTGGGGTCCGGGTCCAGCCAGCCGACGTCCTCGGGGTCGACCGTCTCGTACGGTTCCCCGTGCTTCTCCAGCGTGGCGCGGATCGCCTCGTAGTTGTCGCTGTCGATGGCACCGGTGCCGACGGTGTTGAGGATGACGGTGGTGCCCTTGGCGGTGAGGATGTCGCGGGGGTCTGCGGTGCCGTCGGCGATGGTCTCCAGCCAGTCGTCCCAGACGTCCTTCGCCTTCAGGTCCAGGGCGAACTTGACCTGTCCGTAGGCGTTTTCCAGCAGGGCGCTGGTGACCTCGCCGAAGCAGCCGAGCATGGCCCCGGCCGCCGAGGAGGCGGCGAAGGGGCGGGCGCGGCGGCCGATCAGCGCGACCCGGGCTCCGCGCCCGGCGAGTTCGACCGCCAGGGAGGAGCCCAGCGAGCCGTTGCCGACGACGAGCGCGTCGAAGCCCGTGGAGCGGGGGGTGCTGTCGTTCATCGAAGGGTCTTCCTTTGCCTGGGGCGCCCCGGGGTCCGGGGCGCCTGGGGGTGGTGGCCGGGCGTCAGACGGAGGCGAGGCAGTCCGCGACGGACTGGATCTGTTCGGGGGTGTGGTGGGCGGAGAGGGCGAACCGCAGCAGGCCGGTGCCCCGCGCGACGACGGGGTAGAAGACGGGGAAGCAGAGGACGCCCGCCTCCCGCAGCTTCACCGCGCTCGCGAAGGCGGCCTCCTCGGTCTCCATGGCGAGGCCGCGGATCGGCGAGCGGGTGCCGGCGTTGACGAGCGTGCCGGCGCTGTTGGCCTTGTCGAAGAGGTCCGCGTTCTCCCACAGCTTCCGCTGGAGTTCGGCGACGGTCCCGTCGAGGTGCATCCGTGCCGACTCGGTGTTGACGAGGACGTGGGTGATCATGTTCGAGTGGCCGAAGACCATGGGGTTGGCCTCGCGGCGCAGCACGGTCACGTCCTCCGCCCGGTGCGTCAGCAGGAAGCCGCCCGAGCCGCCGAACGCCTTGGACAGCGAGCCGACCAGCAGCACCGAGGGCGGGACCTCGCAGCCGAGCGCCTCGAAGGCGTAGCCGGCGCCGCGCGGGCCGCTGATCGAGATGCCGTGGGCGTCGTCGACGTAGACGTAGCCGCCGAGCCCGGCCGCCGCGTCGCTCAGCGACTTGACGTCGATCAGCCCGCCCATCGAGCCGATGCCGTCGACCAGGACGATCGGGGTGCGGCCCTGCGACCGCGCCAGGTCCAGGGCCTCGGTCAGCGACTGCGGGTCCTCGATGCGGAACCGGGCCGCCGGTCCGACCTGTTCGAGGACGCCGCGCAGGGCCTGCATGGAGGCGTGCGCGGTCCGCTCGATCACGAAGAGCGGCCCCTGGGCGGCGATCGGGTAGCCGGGCAGCACGCCCGCTCCCAACAGCGGCAGCACCCCGAGGTGGACGCTGGAGACCGAGTTGAACACCAGCGCCGACATGCCCGGGTAGACCTCCCCGAGCAACTCCTCCAACTGGCGTGCCTCGGCGGGCTCCACGCTGTTGCGGGAGGAGGAGAAGTGGGTGCCGTACAGGTCCAGCGCGGTGCGCACCGACTGGACGAGCCGGGGATGGTCCTCCAGCCCCAAGTAGGAGCAGGAGACGAACTCCACGTACTCCTCGCCGTCGGCCAGCCGCACCGACTTGCCGGAGCGGGCGGAGATGGTGTGGCCGGTGAGTCCGGCGCGGACCGCCCGGTCGTACATGTCGGTGGTGGCCGCGGACCTGCGGGCGATGCGGTTCGGTGTCGGGTCGTTCATGACGCCCTCCTGGGGGGTGGGGGTGCGGGGGTGCTCCGGGTTCACGGCGTGCCGGGGGGTGCCGGGGCGATCAGGGCGCCCAGCAGGCGGGCCGCGTCGGCGGCGGCGCCGTCGAGGCCCTCGCCGTACCAGTCGGCGAGGTCGGTGAAGTGGGTGCGGAACTCCTCCTCCCCGCCGTCCGCGCGGGCCCGGGCCCCGAGGGCGGCCAGGGCCTCGCCGAGGGCCGCGCGGGCCGCGTCGGCGTCCCCGCCGGCCGCCTGGATGTCCCAGTAGGTCTCGACGTCGGCGGAGAGCACCCGGGCGGTGAGGGCCAGCAGCGCCCGGGTGGGCGGCGGCGCGCAGGCCGCGACCAGGGCCGGGTCGAGCCCGAGCCGGGCGAGTGCGGCGGTGAAGGAGAGCAGGGCGGCGTGGGTGGCCGCCTGCACGGTGGTGACGTACCGGTCGTGGTCGCGGTGGCTGAGCCGTTCCACCCGCACCCCGGTGCCCGCGAGGAGCTCCAGCAGCCGTGCGCAGCAGTCGTCGCCGCGGGTCACGGAGGCGGTGACGGCGTTGCCCGCCCAGCCGAGGGAGGGGTGGAAGAGCGGGTTGAGGCTGAGGACGGGACGGGGCGCGAGTCCGCCCTCCGCCAACTCCAGGAAGCGGTGCTTGTGGGAGAGGGTCTCCACCACGGTCGCGGTCGGGGCGGTCGTTCCGGCGAGCACGGGCACCGCCGCGAGCGCGGCCTGCTCGGGCACGGCGACGAACACGGCGTCGGCGGCGCCGAGTTCGGCCCGCAGTTCGGCGCCGGGCGTGGCGATGTCGTCCCGGATCAGCGGCGTCGTCCCGGTGGGCCGGGCCGCGGGGTCGGCGGCGACGGTGCGCCAGCCGGCGGAGACCAGCAGACCGGTGAGGAGCCGGCCCACGTTGCCGTGGCCGATGACCACGGCCCGCCGGGTGCGCTCGGGCCCGGTCGTCGGGGCGGGGGCGCTCATTCGTCCTCCACCGTGGCGTCCGTGGCGGCGAGCATCACCCGGGACTTCACCAGGGTCTCCTCGTACTCGTCCGCCGGGTCGGAGAGGGAGACGATCGCCCCGCCGACCCCGAAGGTGGCGGCGTCGGGGCTGTTGACCAGGGTGCGGATGACGATGCTGAGGTCGGCGGCGCCGCTGAGGGAGAACCAGCCGACGGAGCCCGCGTAGTAGCCGCGGGCCCGGCGTTCGAGCTGGTCGATGATCTCCATGGTGCGGACCTTGGGCGCGCCGGTCATGGAGCCGCCGGGGAAGGCCGCGCGCACGCACTCGACGGCGGACCGGTGGTGTGCGACGCGGCCCTCGACGGTGCTGACGAGCTGGTGGACGTGGGAGTAGGTCTCGACGTCGAACAGCTTGGGCACGTGCACCGAGCCGACGGTGCAGACCCGGTTGAGGTCGTTGCGCAGCAGGTCCACGATCATCAGGTTCTCGGCGCGGTCCTTGGGGTTGGCCGCGAGCTCGCGGCGGATCTCCTCGTCCTCGGCCGGGTTGCCGCCGCGCGGACGGGTGCCCTTGATGGGCTTGGCCTGGACGCGTCCGTCGCGCCGCACCTGGAGGAACCGTTCCGGCGATGCGCTGAGCAGGGTGTCCGCCCCGAAGCGCAGGTACGCCCCGAAGGGCACCGGGCTGGTGGCCCGCATCCGCAGGTAGGTGGGCAGCGGGGCGGCCACGGGCGCGGATTCGGCGGTGTTGGTCAGGCAGACCTCGTAGCTCTCGCCCTCGGTGATGGCGTCCAGGCAGGACTTGATCGAGCCGAGGTAGGCGCTCCGGGGCTGGTCGAAGCGGAAGGTGCGCCTGCCGTCCGGGTCCGCCGGCGCGGGCGCCGCGGCGCCGGCCCCCGGCTCCGCGCACCGGGCGACCGCCTCGGCGGTCCGGGCGAACCAGGCGGCCGTCTCCCGCGGGGAGTCGGTCGCCGCGGGGTCGGTCAGCGCGAGGAGGTGGGTGCGCCGTTCGTGGTGGTCGATGACGACCGCCCGGTCGGCGAAGACCAACTGCCCGTCGGGCCGGGGGGAGACGTGTCGGGCCCGGCCCCCGGTCTCCGCCTTCAGCTCGTAGCCGAGGACGCCGACGTAGCCGAGGTTGAAGTCGCACGGGAGCCCCGCGGGGTGCGGGGCCCGCCGCTTCGCCAGCTCCTCCCCGAGGTACTCGAAGAAGCCCTGTTCGACGTGGCGGGTCCCGGCCCGGTCGGTGACGGTCCAGGTGCCGTCCTGCACGCGGTAGGAGGCGTGCTCGGCGAGCGGGCCCGAGGCGTCGCCCATGATCGTGAAGCGGCTCTCCGGCAGGTCGTCGCGGGAGCTGTCGAGCCAGAAGGCGTGTGCGGAGTCCCCGTACAGCCCGGTGAAGAGGGCGGCGGCGTCGGGGTGGTGGGGCAGCTCGCGGACCTCGACCCGGCGTCCGGTGCGCGGGGTCCGCCGGGCGGCGGACCGGTCCCGGGCGCCGTTGGCGGCGGTGGCCAGGGCGCGGAAGTTGTGCAGCAGTTCGCCTCCGTACTCGGTGAGGACCGACTCCGGGTGGAACTGCACCCCCCACTGCGGGGCGTCGCGGTGGCGGACCGCCATCACCACGCCGTCGGCGGTCCACGCGGTCGGCTCCAGGTGCGCGGGCAGTTCGGTGACGGCCAGGGAGTGGTAGCGGACCACGGTGAAGGGGGAGGGGATCTGGGCGAAGAGGCCCTCGGCGGAGTGGAAGACCTCGGCGGTGCGGCCGTGGACGGGTTCGGGGGCGTGCGCGACGGTGGCCCCCGCGAAGTGCGAGATGGCCTGGTGGCCCAGGCAGATCCCGAGGACGGGCACCCCGGTCTGGCCCAGGGCGTGCGCCGACGCCCCGAGGTCCGCGTTCCGCTGGGGGCGGCCCGGGCCGGGCGAGAGCACGACCGCCTCGTGGGCGTCGAGGTCGATCGCCGACCACGGCGTGTCGTGGGTGACCACCTTCGGTGCGATCCCGAACACGCGGTGCATCAGGTCGTTCAGGTTGTAGGTGAAGGAGTCGTAGTTATCGATCAGAAGGGTGCGCACCGCGCTCCACACCTCCGACCAGTACCGCGATCCGGTCCCGTGCCGAGTCGAGCGGCGCTGAGCGGCCCTCTTCCTCGCGGCAGGCGTCGGAGATGAGGGTGGTGTACACGTCCTGGAGGGCCCGCGGGTTCAGGCCGTGCTCCAGGGCGAACTCCGTGGCCCTCTCCAGCACCGTCCGCACCCTGGCCGGCTGCATGACGGGGATGTCGTTGCCCTTCTTCATCTCGCCGATGCGGCGGGTGCAGTGGTGCCGCATCAGCAGGGCGTTGAGGAGGATCCGGTCGACGGCGTCCAGGTCCGCGCGCAGTTCGCGCAGCACCTGCTGATGTGCGTCCTCGGGGTCACCACTGGTCAATGGGGTCTCCTAGGGGTGCGGGTTCGGCGCCCGGGGCGGCACCGCGCGGGTCCCGGTCCGGCCGGGGGCGCGGGCGGGCGGGGTTCGCCGCCGATCGCCGGGGAAGGGGGTCGGCGGTCATGCTCGGCTCGGGGCTCCGTTCCGGGTGGCGCACGGACGCGGTCGGGGCGGCCGTGGGGTGGAGCGGGACGGCGTGCGGGTGCGCCGGGGCGGCGGTGGACCGCCGGGAACCGGGGCGGAAGGGGGGACCGGGCACGAAAGGGGGAAGGGGGGGAAGGGGGGAGGGGGGAGGCACGGAGCGGGTCGGTCGATGCGTGCGGGTACGACGGATGCCGTACGCGGCACGGGGGGCGCCGTTCGTCGTGGCACTGCACGGTAGGCAGCCGGGCACCCGCCCCACCAGGCACCACGGGAGACACTTCCCGGGCGGTTGCCCGCTCGGGTCACCCACACCGTCCTCCCCAGGAGGCGTCCCGGGGGTCACCCCGGAGGACATCGGGGCCGAGTGGACGGACGGCGCGGGAGGGCGGGAGCGGGCCGGGCGGGGGAGACGGGGCGGGCCCGGAGCCGTGTGTGGGTTTCTGGTGGATGGCGCGGGGCAGTCGGTGAACGCTGTCCGAAGGGCCCGGAAATCTGGCTGATACCCATGGGTCAACCGGTGTGGTCAAGTCGTTTTTTGACGCGTGGTTGAGTCGTTTGTGATGGGCTCTTTACTATCCGCTAGGCAACCGCCTGAACGGACGGTCCTGGTGGGGGAGGAAAAGCGGCGTGTCCATCCGAGTCGTGATCGCCGAGCCGCGTGCCGCCGCGCGTGCCGCCTTGTCGCTGCTGCTGGCGTCGGACCCGGACATCGTGGTCGTGGGGGACGCGGCGAACGGGGCCGGGGCGGTCGCCCTGGTCGCCGCCGTCAGCCCCGACATCGCCCTGCTGGAGGTCCGGCTCTCCGACATGGGCGGCCTGGAGGCCATCTCCCGGATCGCCGACCGTCCCGGACCCCACCGCACCCGGGTGCTCGCCTACAGCAACTACGCGGAGGACGAGGACGAGTTCTTCCTGCCCGCGCTCTCCGCGGGCGCCAGCGGCTTCCTCGCCGTGGAGAGCGAACCGAGGGCCGTCCGCGCCGCCATCCGCGCCCTGGCCGACGGCGATTCCTGGCTCGACCCCCGCCACGCCCGGCGGCTGATCACCGAGTACGTCTCCGCCGCCGGGCCCCGACCGACCGCCGCCGCGTGCCAGGGCCCCGCCCTGACGGCCCGGCTCAGCGCCCGCGAACGCGAGGTCACCGCGTTGATCGGCCGCGGCTACACCAACGGGGAGATCGCCGAGTGGCTCAGCCTGAGCCCGCTCACCGCGAAGAAGTACGTCAGCCGGCTGATGGCCAAGCTCGGTGCCCGCGACCGGGTGCAGCTGGCGCTGATCGCCTCGCGCGCGGGCACCTCGCTCGCCTCCTGAGGGCCGGGGCCCGGCGGGGCGCCGGACGGCGGGCGACACGACCACACGAGAACGGGAAGAGATGAGTCCCCCCAACGACGTACGGGTGCCCCCGGCAGGTCCCCGCGAGTGGGCCGGCCTCGCCGTGCTCACCCTGCCGGTGCTCCTGATCTCCATCGACATGACGATCCTCGGGTTCGCCGTCCCCCGGTTGAGCGAGGACCTGGACCCCGGCGCCGGGCAACTGCTGTGGATCGTCGACGTCTACTCGTTCGTGCTGGCCGCGCTGCTGGTCACCCTGGGCGCCCTCGGCGACCGCATCGGCCGGCGGCGGCTGCTGGTGCTCGGCGCCGCCGGATTCGGCATCGCCTCCGTCCTCGCCGCCTTCGCCCCCTCCGCCGAGGTCATGATCGCGGCGCGGGCCCTGCTCGGCCTCGCGGGCGGCACCCTGATGCCGTCCACCCTCTCCCTGATCCGCTCGATGTTCCCCGACGCCACCCAGCGCGCGTTCGCCGTCGCGGTCTGGTCCTCGGCCCTGGCCGCCGGTTCCGCCCTCGGGCCGGTCCTCGGCGGCGTCCTGCTCGAATTCTTCTGGTGGGGTTCCCTCTTCCTCGTCAACGTCCCGGTCATCGTGCTGATCCTGGTGCTGGCCCCGCTGCTGGTCCCGGAGTCGAAGGCGGTGGCGCCGGGGCGGCTCGACCCCGTCAGCGTGCTGCTCTCGGCCGCAGCGATGCTCCCCGCGGTCTACGGGATCAAGAAGATCGCCGAACACGGCCCCGGCCCGCTGCCGTTGGCCCTGATCGCCGTCGGCCTCGTCTGCGGGGTCCTCTTCGTCCGCCGGCAGACCTCGCGCGAGGACCCCATGCTCGACATGGGCCTCTTCCGCCATCCGACCTTCAGCGTGGGCGTGGCGCTCAACCTGATCACCCTCTTCGTGATGGTCGCGGCCCTGTTCTTCCTGACCCAGTACCTCCAGATCGTGCTCGACGTCCCGCCGATCCGGGCCGGACTGGTGCTGCTGCCGGGCATGCTGCTCACCGTCGCCGCCTCCTTCGTCGCCGTCCGCGCCGCCGCCCGCTCCGGGCTGACGGCGGTGCTCGGCACGGGGCTGCTGCTGATGGCCGGCGGCTTCGTCCTGTTGGCCCTGCTGCCCGTGGCATCCGGGGTCGTCCTCGCCGCCTCCGGCTTCGCCCTGGTCTGCTTCGGCATGGGCCTGATCCAGACGCTCAGCAACGACGCCGTCCTGTCCGCGGCCCCCGAGGACCGGGCCGGCGCCGCCTCCGCGGTCTCCGAGACCGGCTACGAACTCGGGGCCGCGCTCGGCATCGCCGTCCTGGGCAGCGTGCTGACCGCCTCCTACCGCGCCGGCCTCGCCGAGGACGTCCCCGGGGTCCCTGGGGACGCCCTGTCCACCGCCCGCGACACCCTCGGCGGCGTCGTGGACGCCGCCTCCGCCCTCCCGGACGGCGCCGCCTCCGCCCTCCTGGACGCCGCCCGCACGGCCTTCGTCGACGCGGTCCGCACCACCAGCACCACGGCCGCGGTCCTGCTGCTGGCCGCGGCCCTGGCCACGGTGCTGGCCCTGCGTGCCCGGCGACCGGAGCCGTCCGCCGGTGCCCCGGACCCGGTGACCCCGGTCCCCTCGCCGGCGGAGGAACCGTCCGGCCGGTGAGCCGGCCGGGGGCGCGAGACGGGCGGTGCGGTCGGTGCCGCCCGGGGCTCAGGCCGGACGGTCGCGTCCGGCCAGCCAGACGGTCAGGTCGTGGGCGATCTCGTGGATGCTCGTCGAGGTGGTGACGGAGTGCTCGGCGCGGACGGTGTCCCGGCGGTCGACCTCGTACGTTCCCGGGGCCGGCACCCGCACCCGGACCGACCAGCCGTCGCCCCGGGCGGGGCGGACGCGGAGGAAGGTGTTCTCCGCCTCGTCGAGGTCGCCGAGCATCATGAACAGCGCGTCCTCGGAGGGGTCGTCGATGCGGTCGCCGTCCTGGCTGTCGGCCCGGTAGTACTCGGCATCCAACGCTCTGCTCTCCTCACTGGTCGCCGGTGTCGACCCGGTGGACGTTCGGGCGCCAGCATGCCACCCGGCACTGACGCCCCGGCCGCCCGGCGGAACGTCAGTGGCCGGCGGTAGCGTCGGGAGGATGACGACGTGGTGGTCGGTCGGGGTGCGCTGGGACGCGGCGGCGGGGGTGCCCGTGCTCGGATGGCGGGGGGACCGGGGCGAGTCGCGGGAACGGCCGCTGCTCCTCGGGGAGCGCCTGGGGTTCCGGGCGGTGGGCGTGCGCAGGTGCGTCGGGGTGGCGCGGGGCGGGCGCCTGACCCGGTGTGCGTCGGGGGCCGAGGTGGGAGCGCGGGTCACCCGGGCGCAGTGCGAGGAGTGCGCCCGGCTGGACCGGGCGCGTTCGGTGGCCGCCGACACCCTGTCGGACGATCCCCGTCCGTACCGGGTGTACCTGGCCTGGTTCGGGGTCGGGATGGTGAAGGTGGGGATCACCCGGGTCGACCGGGGCGCGGCGCGGCTGTTGGAGCAGGGCGCCGTGGCCTTCGCCTGGCTCGGGTCCGGGCCGCTGATGGCCGCGCGGCGGGCGGAGGAGGCGGTGCGGACCGCGTTGGGGGTGCCGGACCGGGTGCCGTACGACCGCAAGCGGGCGGTGCGGGCCGAGTTGCCGGGGGTGGAGGTGCGGGCGGCCCAGGTGCGCGAGGCGTACCGGGCCGCGGTGGGCTTGCCGGGCTGGCCGGAGTCGCTCCGGCGCACCCCGGAGTGCGTGGTGGTGGACCACGGCGGGGCGTTCGGGCTGGCGGGGCTGGCCCCGGCCGCCGCGGTGGTGACCGGACTGCGGGCGGGCGGGGTGGTGCGGGGGACGGTGGTGGCCGCCGCCGGCCCCGATCTGCACCTGGGGGACGGTCGGGGAGCGGTGGTGGTGCTGGACGGCCGGTTGATGGCGGGGTGGGAGCTGGTCCGGGCGGACGACGGGGCCGACGACGGGGAGGTGACGGTGCCGGTGCGGGACGTCTCCGCGGTGCAGGGCGGATTGTTCTGAAGTCGCCCGCGGCGCCGCGGCCCGGGAATCAGCGCCCGGCGAGCACCTCTCGGATCGCCCGTCGCACCTCGGCGCGGGCGGTCTTCGCCTTGCGGAGCACCTCCCCGTCGTCCGCTCGTGCGGAAGCCTGGTTCTCGGTCTCGGCGGCGCGCCAACCCTCCGCGAAGAGGGAACTCTCCTTGCACCGGACGTCAGCCACGGCGGTGTCGACCTCTACGGTGGAGGTCGGATTCTCAGGGATTTCACAGACCGCCCACATGGGGGTTTCAGGGCCCGCCCCGAGGGTGACCGTCATGACCGCGATTCAGGAACGCATGCAGGTGGCCGAGGCGGACGGGCAGCCGGTCAGGGTGCTCGTCGTCGACGACGAACCGTCCATCACCGAGTTGTTGACGGTCTCCCTGCGCTGTGAGGGGTGGAGCGTGCACAGCGCGGCCGACGGGCAGGGGGCCCTGCGCACGGCGCGGGAGTTCCGGCCCGACGCGGTCGTCCTCGACGTGACGCTGCCCGATCTGGACGGCCTCTCGGTGCGGGCCCGGCTGCGGCGGGAGTGCCCCGGCGTTCCGGTGCTGTTCCTCACCGGCCGGGGCGTGACGGACCGGATCGCCGGGTTGACGACCGGCGGCGACGAGTACGTCACCAAGCCGTTCGGGGTGGAGGACGTCGTCGGGAGGTTGCGCGGGCTGATCCGGCGGACCGCGCCGGCGGCCGGGGCCGCGGGCGGGTCCCTGCTGGTCGTCGGAGACCTGGTGCTGGACGAGGACAGCCACGAGGTGACCCGGGGCGGGAGGGCGATCCACCTGACGGCCACGGAGTTCGAGCTGCTCCGCTACCTGATGCGCAACCCGCGCCGGGTGCTGAGCAAGGCGCAGATCCTCGACCGGGTGTGGAGCTACGACTTCGGCGGGCGGGCCAACGTCGTCGAGCTCTACGTCTCGTACCTGCGGCGCAAGATCGACGCCGGCCGCGAGCCGATGATCCACACCAGGCGCGGCGCCGGGTACCTGATCAAGCCCGGCGGGTCCGGTGTGAGCGGGGCCTCCCGGTAAATCGCTGTACGCCGTACAGGAGCACTTCTACAGTGTACGAGGTTCGCTCACACACTGGAGAAGGAGGCCGGATGACGGCCATGGACTCCCCGCCCCCACTGTCCCAGGGGCACCCCCGGCGGTGGCTGATCCTCGGGGTCATCCTGCTGGCGCAGCTGACGGTGCTGCTCGACAACACCGTGCTCAACGTCGCCATCCCCTCGCTGACCCGGGAACTCGACGCCTCCTCCGCCGACGTCCAGTGGATGATCAGCGCCTACTCGCTGGTGCAGTCCGGTCTGCTGCTCACCGCGGGCAGCGCCGCCGACCGCTACGGGCGCCGACGGCTGCTGATCGCCGGGCTCGCGGTCTTCGGCGTCGGGTCGCTGGCCGCGGGGCTCTCCCAGACCTCCGGGCAGCTGATCGCCGCCCGGGCGGGCATGGGCGTCGGCGGGGCGCTGCTGATGACCACCACCCTCGCCGTCGTCGTGCAGATATTCGACGACAGCGAGCGGGTCAAGGCGATCGGGCTCTGGTCCACCGTCAACTCCCTGGGCTTCGCCGCCGGACCGCTGATCGGCGGGGTGATGCTCGACCACTTCTGGTGGGGCGCGATCTTCCTGATCAACATCCCCGTCGCGCTGATCGGCCTCTGGGCGGTGGCCCGGATGGTGCCCGAGTCCAAGACCCGGCTGGGCGACCGGCCGGACCTGGTGGGGGCCGTCCTGTCGACCATCGGCATGACCGGGGTGGTCTTCGCGATCATCTCCGGCCCGGAACACGGCTGGACCTCCGGCCGGGTGCTCGCCCCGGCGACCGTCGGGGTGCTGGTGATGGCCGGCTTCGTGCTGTGGGAGCTGCGGGTGCCGCACCCGATGCTCGACATGCACTTCTTCCGCAACCAGCGGTTCGTGGGGGCCGTCGCGGGCGCGATCCTGGTGGCCTTCGGCATGGGCGGCTCGCTCTTCCTGCTCACCCAGCACCTCCAGTTCGTCCTCGGCTACGAGGCGCTGGAGGCGGGGGTGCGGACCGCCCCGCTGGCCGCCACCGTGGTGCTGCTCAACCTCACCGGACTCGGCGCCCGGCTGGTGCCGCGGCTCGGCACCCCCGCCACCATCGCCGCCGGCATGTCCCTGCTCGCCGCCGGGCTCGCGATGATCGCGCTGCTCTCCGGCGGTGCGGACGGCACCTACGCCGGGGTGTTCGCCGGGCTCGTGGTGATGGGCGCCGGCATCGCGCTCGCCATGCCGGCCATGGCCAACGCCATCATGAGCGCGATCCCGCGGGAGAAGGCGGGGGTCGGCGCGGGCATCAACGGCACCCTCGCCGAGTTCGGCAACGGGCTCGGCGTGGCCGTCCTCGGCGCCGTGCTCAACGCCCGGTTCTTCGCGCTGGCCTCGGTCTCGGCGGCCTCGCTCCCGGTGGCCCTCGCCGCCGCCGGCTCGGCGGACGAACGGCGGGAGATCACCGACGCCTTCGCCTCCGGCCTGGCGACCAGCCAACTCGTCGGCGCCACCGCCGTGTTCCTCGGCGGGATGCTCGCGGCGGCGCTGCTGCGCCGCGCCGAGCGGACCGCGACCGCCGGCCCCGGAGACGTCGACCCCGCGGCGGCGGAGCCCGCAGCGGTGGCCGAGCGGCAGGGCGGGTCCACGAAGACCCTCTGAGCCGCGCATACGATGCGCGGGCGGGGGGGGGGGGGGGGCGCCCGCCCCCCCCCCCCCCGGGGGGGGGGGGGCGGGGCGCCCCCCCCCCCCGCCGGCGGGACGGGAGCGAAGCGGGGCGCCGGGCGGCAGG
>NZ_JBEOWM010000029.1:0-88769 GCF_040296045.1 Streptomyces sp. NPDC002490
GCGGGACACGGGTGCGGGCCTTCCGGACGGGTGCGGGCAGGACGATCGGGCCGTCCGGTTCCGACCGGGCGGCGGCGGAACCGCCCGCCACCGGTCAACCGGGCTCCGATCATGGGATATGCTTCATTTCGTTGAGCCGGTCACCGGAACTCCCGGTAGCTGGACGCGCGTTGGTGGTCCAAGGAAAGGCGCCCCACTTCCTGTGGGGAGATGCAGGTGCAAGGCCTGCCCAGCGCTCCGACGAAGGGCCCGTTCCGATTCCCCGGAACGGGCCCTTCAGCATGGGCGAACCGAGCCGGAAGGGCGCCGGCAGACCGATGCCGGACCCTCCACCCCGGACCATGACACGGGACCACATGATCGACAGCTGCCCCCATCTGGCACAAGGTCCACTCAACTGATCGAATGGGACATCCAGTTGAGACCGACCCAAGGAGTTCACGGCATGGCTTCAGACGCCTCCGAACCGGCAGCCGACGGACGGGGGCAGCGGACCCTCGCGCTCCTGGACAAGGCGATCGAGGCCCAGAGTCCGCTGGTGCGCAAGAACATCGCCCGGGCCCGCCAACGCAACCCCGAGGCGACCCCGGAACAGGTGATCCGCAATCTGGAGCGGATGTACGTCAGCGCCTTGGCCGGGACGGGTGCCGCCGTCGGAGGAACCGCCGCCGCACCGGGCGTCGGCACGGGAGTCGCCCTGGCGCTGTCAGCGGGCGAGGCGTTCTCCTCCCTCGAACTCAGCGCGCTCTTCGCGCTCTCCATAGCCGAGGTCCACGGAATCCCCCTCCACGAGGTGGAGCGCCGTCGGACGATCGTGATGGGGGTCATGCTCGGTGGAACCGGCTCGACCACCATCACCAAGGTCGCCGAGCGCACCGGGCAGCACTGGGGGCGCCAGGTCGTCGCGAAGGTGCCCGCCGAGACGCTGCGTCAGATCAACAAGGTCCTGGGCCGGAACTTCATCACGAAGTACGGCACCAAGCAGGGGATCATCGTTCTGGGCCGAGTGGCACCGTTCGGCATCGGCGCGGTGATCGGCGGTGGCGCGAACGCCGCCGTTGCCGCCTTCACCGTGAAGGCGGCCCGCCGCGCCTTCGGCCCGCCCCCGGCGGCGTGGCACGGCTGAGCGGCGCACGGATCCACCCGCTCGCCACCGAGGACCAGCGCGGCGGGCCGCCCGGGCGACGGAAGGCCGGGATTCCCCTTCCGTCACCCGGGCCCGGCCCGCCCGGCGTCGGGGTCAGGCCCCGGCGGAACCCGAGGCGGTGTCCGCGCCCTCCCCGGCCCAGCCGCCGGGAGTGCGCCAGATGACGTCGACCCGGAAGACGTCACGGACCGTGTCCGCGGCCCACTCCTCGGCCGGCGGTTCGGAGAGCACGAGGTAGAGGCGGTCCGCCGGCGCGGGCAGGGTGTGGTTGATCTCCAGTAGGCGGGTCGCACCCGAGCGCAGGTCCGCGTAGGCCGAGCGACCCGCGCCCAGGGCCTCGTAGAGGAACAGGCCGTGCTCGGTGACGCAACTGACGTCGACGACGGACGAATCGGTCGGCTGGAGATCGGCCCAGAGGAGCGAGGACTTCAACGCGTGACGGATCGCCTCGTGCTTCTTGCAGGTGCGGTCCGCCGCGGCGGCCGCCTCCAGCGCCCCCAGCAGGCCCTTCCCCACCGTCGGCTCCGGCCTGGTGTCCACGTCGGTCGGCTGCACTTCTTCCTCCGGTTCGGGGTGCGACGGAACGAGCGGCGGGGCGTCAGCGCAGTCCGGTTCGGTCCCGGGGGCGAAGCGTGCCGCGAGTTCGCGCCGGGCCGCGGCAAGGGACTCGGCCCAGCCGGAGTCCGCCACCTCCGCCGCGAGTCGCCCCGGGTCCAGAGCGCCGTCCTTGAGGGCCCGGTTGGTGGTCGCGGCGAGGTCGCGCAGCACGCTCAGCGCCTCCCGGTCCGGGGAGCCGAACAGGTGCAGCACGTCGACCCAGTCCGCCTGGTCCCGTCGCAGGACGCGGTTGGCCATCCCCTGGAGTTCGGAGAGGCGACCGCGGGCGTCGGCAACCTCGCCGTCGCCCGCCACCAGTTCCCCGAGCACGTCCAGAGCCGCCAGGTAGCGCCCCGCCATCCGCTCCGAGACGGGCGACCGGCCCCGTTGGTCGGCGGTGAGCACCGTCTGGCTCGTCTCGTTGGCGAAGACCCAGCAGTCCAGTTGCTCGCCCCTCAACGGGGGGACCGATCCATGGCGAACGGTGAGGACGAGCGGCCGGTCGATCGGCGGGGACAGCGCCCGGACCTTGTGGCGACCGCCGGGGACCCGGGCCACGACCTCGACCCGGACGTCCGTGCCGATCCGGGGCAGCCGCCCCTCGCCGTCCTCCTCCCGGGCCTCGGCCGCCTTCGGCACCCCGGGCGCACCCCCGGAACCGAGGAGGACCGCCGGCAACGGGGCGGTGTGCAGCACGGTCAGGGTCTGGGTGCTGCGGGTGAGGGCGACGTACAACTGCCGCAGTCCGGCAGGACCCCGGTCGGCGATCGTGGCGGGCTCGACGACCAACACGTGGTCGTACTCCATGCCCTTGGCCTGCGCCGCCGCCAGCACGGACACGGCCTCCCGGTCCTGCCCGACGACCTCCTGCCCCTCGGCGATCCGTCGGCTGATGGCGTCCAGCCAGTCCGAATCGTCGGGGACGACGACGGCCACGGAGCGGGGAGTGCTCCCGTCGCTGGTGCGCACCAGTCGCGCCACCTGGGAGACGGTGTCGTCGAGCAGCTTCCACGGCTCGGTCGCCAGGGTCCGCACGGCGTCCGGTCCCGCCCCGCGGACGGCCCGCGGATAGGGCAGGGACGGGGCGATCGTCCGGGCCAGCGGGGCGACGAACTCCATGATCTCGGCGGGGACCCGGTAGCTGGTGTCGAGTTGGGCGACCCTCCAGTCGCCGTGGTCGGAGAGGAGGGCGCCGAGCAGGTCCCAACTCGTCGGCGTGTGGACCCCGGTCGCCTGCGCGAGGTCGCCCAGGACGGTCATGGAACCCCCCACGGCACAGCGCCGTCGCAGGGCGCGGGCCTGCATGGGCGTGAGGTCCTGGGCCTCGTCGACGACGATGTGCCCGTACCGCCTCGGGGCCTCTCCGCTGATGAGCACCTGGAGTTCTTCGAGGCAGACGCGGTCCTCCAGGGTCCACGGGTCGGCGTCGGCACTGGTCGCCCGGACGCGCGCCAGTGCTGCCCGTTCGTCCTCGTCGAGGACGCCCTCGGTGCAGCTCCGCAGCAGATCGGCCGAGTCGTAGAGGGTGCGCAGGGCTTCCCGGGGGCCCGGTGACGGCCAGACCCGCTCGACGAGGCGCTCGACCCTTCGGTTGCGTTCCAGGTCACGGCGGATCGTGCCGGTCTGGCTCCGGCGCGGGGCGACGTCGGCGAGTTCCCGCAGGAGCCGGTCGACGAGCAGGCCGCGGAAGCGCTCGCGGCGCTCCCGGAAGGAGCCTTCGCCGGTGTGCGCCCGGTCGAGGAGGGCGAGCACCTCGGACCTCGGCAGACGCAGGGTCGTACTGCCGGCGGTGACCACGACCGCGGGCTCGTCGCCCTCGAAGGCGGGGGCGACGGTGAGCGCGTCGAGGACCTCGGGGCGGTAGTCGCTCTCCACCCGACGCCGCAGGACGGCCGCCATGCGCTCGTCCGACTTCACCAGACGGGCCCGCGGCTCGTCGGTGCCGAGGACCTCGCCCTCCCATAACCGGTCCAGCTGGACGGCGTTGACGTCCCGGGTGCCGAGGGTGGGGAGGACCTGGCCGACGTAGTCGAGGAACCGCTGGTGCGGGCCGATGACGAGGATGTCCTGGGCCTTGAAGTGCTCGTTGTTGACGAGCCAGGTCACCCGGTGGAGGCCGACCGCCGACTTGCCGGTGCCCGGGCCGCCCTGCACGACGAGGATGTCCGACGGCGAGCCGGTGACCAGCTCCATCTGGTCGCGGCGGATGGTCTCGACGATGTCCCGCATCCGGCCGCCGCGCGACCGCTGGAGCTCCCGCAGCAGGAAGTCGTCCGGCTGGAGCACCTTCCGACGCCGCCGTCCTAGGACGTCGCCGGGGGTGGGAACCGGCGCCGCGCGCTCCGGGGCCGCCGCCTCCGCGGCCCGGTCGTCGGCGACCTGGCGGGGCTCGGGCACCGGTTCGGGTCCGGTGACGGTCTCGGGCGGAGCGGCGGACGCGGTCGGAGCGATCTCGTCGACGTAGTCCTCGACGACCTGCCGCACGCAGCGGAGCCGCCGCCGCAGGACCACGTCGCCCGCCGCCTCCGGCCTGGCCTCGATCCACTTCTTCGCGAGCGGGCTGGTCCACAGCACGACCACCGGTTCGCTCGCGCCGTCCCGTACGCCCCGGCGCCCGATGTACCAGGGCCGGGGCTCGCCGCCCGGGTCCTCCGGTGCGTCGACCCGGGCGAAGACCAGCGCCTCGTCACCGAGCCCGCCGTACGCCTCGGCACGGGCCTCCGTCCTGGCCCGGTTGGCGATGCCGTCCTTGCCGCTGGCGGAAGCGGTGGCCGCCGAGGTGCCGTTCAGCTCGGCGAGGCTCGTGGCGTAGCAGGCGTAGGCGTGGTCCACCGCCCGTTGCTCGGCGGCGAGGACCTGGTCCCGAGTGGTGGTGCTCATGTGCGTCCTCCCTGCGGTGCCAGGAGACACACCGCCACGGGCAGCTGCCCGTACCCCGCTGAAACAACTATCAGAAATCGGATGATGACGAACGGTCAATGGATCAGTTCTCGGACGAGTTCGTCGGCCTCAGTCCGCCAGACCTGTACCTGGTCGTACGTAGGACCGAGCTCGTACAGGTGGTAGTGGCACCCCAGACTCAGCTGGGACCAGAGAGCCTTCGCCCGTCGTGCCGTCTCCGCCGGCACGACGGAGTGCAGGAGGAGCAGCTTGGCGCGCCCCGTGGTGCGAGACAGCCCGGGCGTCGCGGCTTCCAGCACCCGGTCGACGCGGATCTCCAGCGCGGTCCGCAGCGCGAGGCAGGCACCGCGGTGCCTGCCGGCGGTGGTGGTGTCGGCGAGTTCGCCGTCGAGGAGGCGGTCGGCGGTCAGCAGCAGGCCTTCGACGGAAGCAGGCGCACGGGTGGTCATGCGGTCACCTCCGCCTTGCGGATCTTCTGCGCCAGGGCCTCGACGTCCGTGACGAAGCGGTGGGGGTCGGGGATCCGGGCCCCGTCGGGGTGAGCCCCCTTCTGGCACTGCTGGATCAGGGAGCACGCCGGGCTCCCGTAGCGAAGGCGCACCTCCTCCCTGACATCGCTACTGCGCTCCACGTCGCCGAACAGGGCGAACGCCGCGACCTCCTGGAACCTCTCCGCGCCGTCGATCGCGGCCTGGAGGTCGTGTTCCGATCCGCCGGTGCGATGGTGGCGGATCCAGGCGGCCTCCAGGAAAGCGTTCTCCAGGGCGATCCGGCACAGGCCGGGCAGCACGTGGCTGTACGTCTCGGAGGGAAGGCCCGGGGTGGCAGCGATGGCCCGGGCGTCGCCGATGGCCTGGGCGACCGGGTCGTCGACGCAGTCGACCTTCACCCGGGACCCCTCGCCACGCGTCACCTGAAAGACCGTGACCGGCAGCTCCTGGTCGGTGAACGCCTTCTGCAGACGGGGGTCGTGGGTGAAGACAACGACCTGCCGGTGCCTGCCGATCTCGTGCAGCACCTGGGCGAGTCCGTGCACCTTGGTCGGGTCCATGGACTGCACGGGGTCGTCGATGACGAGGAAGCCGAACGGGCTGTCCGTGGTCGTGGCCCTCGGCAGGAAGAGGGAGAGCGCAAGGGAGTGCAGCTCCCCCCGGCTCATGACGTCGAGCGCGGGGGCGTCCTGGCCGTCGACGGAGGCCGCCATGACGAGCCTGCGGACGTTCGCCTTCTCGCTCCCCTTCAGGCTCACGGCCGTAAGGTCGACGTTGCTCTCCTGCCGCAGGCGCTCCCAAATGGCCTGCGTGGCGTCGGTGAAGCGCTCCATGCGCTGCTCCCTCAGCTCGGTGGAGAGGTCCTTGAGCCACTTCACAGCCTTGCGGAGGTCGCTCGACAGGGACTTGTCCCGCTCGGTCTCGCGGGCCTTGTCCGCCCAGGCGGCGAGCCGGGTGACGAGCGCGCGCCACCGCTCGTCGCGCTCCTCCAGCTCTCGGGCCGCATGCCTCCTGACGGTCGCGCAGGCGTCGACGAGGACCGTGGCGGCTTCTTCGGCGCTCCGGGCGAGTTCGGCGGGGTCGGTGATCTGCCGGCAGTCGGTCCACGCCTTCCACGGGCCGGCCAGTGCAACGGGGATCCGCTGGGGGTTCTCGATGAGGTTGTGGAGGTTCCGCTTTCCGGTCCGGACGGCGGCGCGGGCGTCGTCGGCGGTCTTCGCCTCGTGGCGCAGCTCCGCGACCTGCCGGGAGGCGCGGTCGTACCACTCCCGTCCGAGGGCCCGTTCCGTTCCGCACGCGGGGCAAACGTCGTCGTCGGGGTGCCGGTCGGCGTGGGCGAGGGCCTTCTCCAGCAGATCGGCGCGCAGCCGGGCGTTCTCGGCGCCGGTGCCGTGAAGGTCCTCCACATCGGCCAGGGCGATCCGTAGCCGCTGAACGCCCTCCCCGACCTCCGCCAGGTCGGGCCCCTGCGCCCCGGCCTCGCCCTGGAGCTCGGCGAGCCGGCTGTCGTCGGCCGGGGGGAGCCCCGCGACGAGCGCGTCGATGGTGTCGAGGTCCAGGGCACCGGGGGTGTCCACGGCGAGCAGGGCCTGTACGGCACGGTCGTCGTCCTCGAGCGCGTAGAGGGCTTCCTTCAGGCCGGGCAGGGCTTCCCTCGTCTCCTTCGCGACGGCAGCGAGGGCCTTCTCCCGCGCGCTCAGCCGGTTGATCGCGGTGGAGAGCAGCTCCATGCCGAGGATGGTGGCGATCGCGTCGTACCGCTCGGACGGCTTGCCGGTGAGCATGAGGTCGAGGTCGGTGTAGGAGAGGAACGGCCGGTGGTCGGCGAGGGCCGCGTCCCAGCCGGCCTCGGCCACGGGGACGGCTGCATGACCCGGGCGCTTGAAGGTGGCCTCGGAGTCGGCGAACTCCCGGCTCGTCCAGGTGCGGGTGAGGGTGCTGTTGCCGGTGTCGCCCTCGATCGCGAGCTTGAGCTCCATCTTGGGGCTTTCGGCGTTGTGGAGGTTGTACCAGTGGCCGCCGCGCGTGGCGTCCTGGCCGGGCCGGTGGGCCCGGGCGCCGGTGAAGCCGACCTCGATGGCGTCGGCGAGGCTGGACTTGCCGGAGCCGTTGCGGCCCACGACGAGGTTGACGCCCGGGCGGGGGCTGAGGCTCAGCCGGGCACGAGGGCCGATGCCACGGAAGCCGTTGACGGCGACGGAGTCGAGGTAGACGCGCCCGGCCGGGGAGGTTCCACGGGTCTCGTCCTCGCCCAGCGCCTCCTTCAGGAGCGCCTTCACGGGCTCGGCGAGTGCCGCATCGCCCAGGCGGGTCCGCACCAGATCGGCCAGGGGCGGGGGCTGGTCGGCGGGGCTCGGCCGAGTGGGGTCGGTGGGTTCGTCCGCGTTCCGCTGGGACTGTTCCGTCACGGTCATGTGCTGTCTCCCGGGGGCCAGATGCTGGTTCGGAGGATGGGCGGACACCGGCACGCGGTCGGTGCGGATGGTGCCCCGGCGTTCGCGTGGGGGTGGTGGTGGGCGGCGTGGTCCCCCGTTGAGAGGGAGGGGACATGTGCGGTGGGTGGCGACTTCGGTGCGGAACGGATCCGGCGAGGGCGCGGCCCTGACGTGTCGCGTTGCGATGAGTAGGGACTGACGGAGATCGGATGCGTGACGCGGTACGGCGACAGGGCGCTCCACAGTTCGGTCGCGCAGTCAGCGTCACACTTCCACTCGGAACCGCGACCAAATAAGCATGACACTGAAAGCATTGTCAAACGGCTTGACGAATTTGACGACCGCTGTAATGTGTTAACCGTCCCCGTCCGACTGGCCCGAGAGGTGCGGAACCCCACGCCATGCCCCAGCCGCCACCAGCCCAACCGGCACCCTCAGCGCATGTGACAGCCGCCGAGATCTCCCGTATCGCAGGGGTCACGCGCGCCACCGTCAGCAACTGGCGCCGCCGCCACGACGACTTCCCGGCTCCCAGCGCAGGCACGGAAACCAGTCCGCTCTACGACCTGCCGGCCGTCCAGGCATGGCTGCGAGGACGCGGGCACACCTCCACCGCCTCACCGACCGAGGAACTGCGTACGGCGCTCCGGCTGCTGGGACCCGGCTCGGGAGTGGCCGCGCGACTGTTCCCGCTGGCGGCTGCCGCGTCCCGGCGCACACCGGAGGAGCTGACCGAACTCGCCGCCTTGCCCGACGACCAGTTGATCGCCCGAGCGGAGAAGACCGCGGGCGAGCTTCCGGCCGCCGTGCCCGAGGCCGAGCCGGTCCGCTACGGTCCGGACGACGCGGACGCGGTCCGCGCGCTGCTGGGTTGCGTCCGTGAGGCGGGGCCGCAGGCCGCCGTCGACGTCCTCGCCGAACGCGAACTGGACGAGGGCGCCGCCAGCGGCGTCTACCAGACCCCGGAGGGCCTGGCCCTCCTCATGGCACGGCTCCTGCCGGCCGACCCGTCCCGCGTCCTCGACCCCGCCTGCGGCAGCGGCACGCTCCTGGCTGCAGCCGCCCGGCAGGGCGCACGGGAGCTGTTTGGGCAGGACTCGCTCCCCGTCCAGGGCCGGCGCACCGCGGTCCGGCTTCTGCTGGCCGCACCCGAAGCCGAGACTGCGATCCGCGTCGGCGACAGCCTGCGCGACGACGCCTTCCCCGACGTCACCGTGGACGCGGTCCTGTGCAACCCACCGTTCGGTGACCGCGACTGGGGTCACGACGAGCTGGCCTACGACCCGAGATGGGCGTACGGACTTCCGCCGCGCTTCGAGTCCGAACTGGCCTGGGTACAGCACGCCCTCGCACACCTGGAGCCTGGCGGCCACGCGGTCATGCTGCTACCGCCAGCGCTCGCCTTCCGCTCCTCCGGCCGCCGCGTCCGCGCGGAACTCATCCGCGGCGGGGCCCTGCGCGCCGTCGTCTCCCTTCCGGCACGTGCCGCGTATCCGCTCCACATCGGTCTTCAGATCTGGGTGCTCCAACGTCCCGAGCCGGGCGGCACGGACCGTACGACAGTGCTGTTCGTCGACGGGGAAGGCGAGCAGCGGGAGGGCGCCCCGGGCACGGCGCCCGCGACCGACGCCGGCACGCCTGGCGGCTCACGCCCCCGCCGCTCCGGCTCTTCGTATTCCTCTTCCTCCGCAGCCGCCTTCGACTGGGCGGGGCTGACCGACCGGGTCCTCGGCCAGTGGACCGCGTTCACCGCCGCACCCGACACCTACGCCGACGAGCCCGGGGTCGCCCGCGCGGTGCCGCTCGTCGACCTCCTCGACGACGTCGTCGATGTCACCCCGGCCCGCCATGTCCGGGCGACCGCCGCCGACATCAATCCAGCCGCCCTGGCCCGCCGCGTTGACGACCTCCACAAGCAGCTGGCCAAGCAGGTCACCACGCTGGCAGCCTCCTCCGCCTCCGACGGGTGGCAGCCGTCCGGGGCCTCGGCCCGCGAGTGGCGTACGGCGACCGTCTCCGACCTGGCACGCGGCGGAGCCCTGACCATGCTGCGGGCGGCTGCGCCCGGCACCCGAGGCTCCAAGGGCTCCAGCGCCCCCGCCGGGGAGCAGCCGGTCCTCGCCTCCCGCGACATCGCGGCCGGAAACCCGCCGTCCGGCACGGCCGTCGACATCCACGCGGACGCCGCGCAACCCGTAGCCGCCGGGGACGTCCTCGTACGCGCCGTCGCGGGCGGCGGCGACGCCGCCCCGATGACCCGGGTGGCGGACGACCGGGACGCCGGAGCCCTGCTGGGTCAGCACATCCACCTCCTGCGCCCCGACCCCGCCCGCCTCGACCCGTGGTTCCTGGCCGGGTTCCTCGGCGCCGAGGACAACATCGCCTCCGCGTCGACCGGCAGCACCCACGTGCACGTCGCGCCGGGCCGCCTGCGCGTACCGCTGCTGCCCCTGGAGGAACAGCGACGCTACGGGGAGGCCTTCCGCCGCGTACACGAACTGCGCTCGGCCGCCCGCCGAACCGCCGACCTGGCCGCCGACACCGCGGCCACCCTGACCACCGGCCTGACCGCCGGGGTACTCCTGCCACCGGCCGGCCTGGGCACTCCGGGTAGCCGTTCTGTCTGAAACCCCCCACGCGTCCCACCGCACACGACCACACTGAATCCCAGCCGTCCCACGCCCGGACGGTGCTCTTTCGGAAGGAAGCCGGGACCTCTTGAACAGCAGCAAGCACACGGAGCTGGCGAACCACGCCTGGTCCGTCGCCGATCTCCTGCGCGGTGACTACCGACAGTCCGACTACGGCAAGGTCATTCTGCCGTTCACCGTGCTGCGCCGCCTGGAGTGCGTCCTGGAGCCGACACGCGAGAAGGTCGTCGAGACCGTCGACAGGTTCGCGGGCCAGGAGATCGACACCGACCACTTCCTGCGCAAGGCCTCGGGCCACTCCTTCTACAACAAGAGCGACCTCACGCTCAAGAAGATCGCGGCCGACCCGCAGAACGCGGCGAAGAACCTGCAGATCTACGTGGGCGCCTTCTCCGACAACGCCCGCGAGGTCCTCGACAAGTACGATTTCAACCAGCAGGTCAGGAAGCTCGACAGCGCGAACCTCCTCTACCAGGTCATCGGCAGGTTCAACGACCTCGATCTGCACCCGGATGTCGTGCCCAACCACAACATGGGCTACATCTTCGAGGAGCTGATCCGCCGCTTCGCCGAGCAGTCGAACGAGACCGCGGGTGAACACTTCACCCCGCGCGAAGTCATCAAGCTGATGGTCAACCTGCTGGTGGCGCCCGACGCGGACGCCCTCAGCCTGCCCGGTGTCGTCCGCACCGTCATGGACCCGGCTTGCGGCACCGGCGGCATGCTCAGCGCCGCCGACGACCACATCGACTCCCTCAACCCGGACGCGACGGTCGAGGTGTACGGGCAGGAGCTCAACCCCGAGTCCTGGGCGATCTGCCGGTCCGACCTCATGATCAAGGGCCAGGACCCGGAGAACATCCGCTTCGGCAACTCCTTCAACGACGACGGCCACGCCCGCCGCAAGTTCGACTACATCCTCGCCAACCCGCCGTTCGGCGTGGAGTGGAAGAAGGTCAAGGAGGACGTCGAGTACGAGCACCAGTCGCTCGGCGACGCCGGACGCTTCGGCGCGGGCCTGCCGCGCATCAACGACGGTTCGCTGCTCTTCCTCCAGCACATGATCTCGAAGATGAAGCCGGTGGACGTCAGCGGTGGGGGCGGCTCCCGCATCGCCGTCGTCTTCAACGGCTCCCCGCTCTTCACGGGCGCGGCTGACTCCGGCGAGTCCAAGATCCGCCGCTGGATCCTGGAGAACGACTGGCTGGAGGCGATCGTCGCCCTCCCGGACCAGCTCTTCTACAACACCGGTATCTCGACGTACTTCTGGATCCTCACCAACCGCAAGGACGCTGACCACAAGGGCAAGGTCGTCCTGCTCGACGCGCGCGACCAGTGGGTGAAGATGCGCAAGTCGCTCGGCGACAAGCGCAAGGAGCTCGGCGACGGGACGAACGGTCGCCCCGACCACATCGGCGACATCACCCGGCTGTACGCGGAGGCCGCCCAGGTCGCGAAGGACCCCGAGCACCCGCTGCACGGCAAGGTCAAGCTCTTCGCCAACGAGGACTTCGGCTACCAACGCATCACCGTCGAACGCCCGCTGAAACTGCGCTTCGAGGTGACGGAGGAGACCCTGGCCGCGCTGGCGGAGGCCAAGCCGGTGGCCAAGTTGGAGCGGACTGAGGAGTTCGTCGCGGCGGTCCGTACGCTGCTCGGCTCGTCCTGGACGACGAAGTCCGACGCGTTCATCGCGCTCAAGGACGCGGTGATCGCGACCGGCCTGGCGTGGCCCTCGGGAGCGCCGTTCACGAAGGCGGTACGGGAGACGATCGGGGTCCGAGACCCGGAGGGCGAGGTCCAGAAGGTCAAGGGCGCGGCTGAGCCGGACACTGACCTGCGCGACTATGAGAACGTCCCGCTGGGCGAAGACGTCGAGGACTACCTCAAACGCGAGGTGCTGCCGCACGTTCCGGACGCGTGGATCGACCACACGAAGACGAAGATCGGTTACGAGATCCCGTTCACGCGGCACTTCTACGTGTACAAGCCGCCCAGGCCGCTGGCGGAGATCGATGCGGAGTTGAAGTCACTGGAGGCAGAGATTCAGGCACTGTTGGGGGAGGTGACGGAGTGACAATGCACAACAAGGCTACCGAGGTCGCATTGAAATGGGTCTTGAGCCTACGCAGCGGAACTTCGATCATGGATCGCACTGATGATGGGCCCATCCCCGTCATGGGGGCAGCCGGCCCTATCGGGCGCACATCCAACTCAAACACCCGGCCAGGGTCCACTCTTATTGGTCGCGTTGGCACAGTCGGCGCCATCAACCTTGCGCGGGAGGATTGCTGGGCCTCCGACAACGTGATTGTTGCAACCCCGGGACCGGCCCTCGAAAGCATGTACACATACTACCTGCTAAAGAGTGCGCGCCTACCTGAGCTGGCTTCGAAGACGGCTCAACCACTACTAACAGCTTCTGCAGTTGCAGGGCTTCGATTTACTGTCCCTCCACTGGAAGAGCAGCGCCGCGTCGCCAACTTCCTCGACGTCGAGACCGCCCGCATCGACGCATTGACACGAACTTACGTAAGGCTCAGAGAATTGGTATCCGAGCGATCTCAGTGCGTGATCGATTCGGAGATCGGACATCATCAGAACCTCACCCCATTCCGCTATTTGACTCGCTTCCGCGAAGGCCCCGGAATCATGGCCGTTGACTTTCACGATGAAGGAATTCCGCTCATTCGGATTTCAGGTCTCCATCGCGGGGAGGTCACGCTAAATGGATGCAACTTTCTCGACCCTGAGAAGGTCTCCCGCCAGTGGTCACAGTTCCGCCTAAAATTGGGCGACCGGTTGATTAGTGGAAGCGCCACCATGGGGGGCGTCTCTGTCGTCAAAGATCCAGCCGCCATTGGGGCAATTCCCTACACCGGCTTGATTATTCTGCGACCCGCTCGGCAAGACGTAGAAATGAAGTATGTCGAGGCCTTCCTTCGCTCGTCTTTCTTTTCCCGTCAAATCGATGTTCTGAAGACGGGGGCAACGATGCAGCACTTCGGCCCAACTCACCTATCACAGATTCAAGCCCCAATGCCGTCGCATCATGAGCAGCTCAGGATCGTTGAGAACGTACAGGCTGCACTCGCACATGCTGGCCGATGCGACGATCTTGTCAATCGACAGCTGGCCCTGCTCGCTGAACGCCGCCAGTCCCTCATCACCGCCGCCGTATCCGGACAGCTCGACGTATCCACCGCCAGCGGGCGCAACGTAACGGACGGAGTCACCGCCTAGCCATGAGCCCCATCCACACGGAGTCCGCCTTCGGTGAGGCGATCGTCGCCGCCATGGTCGAGCGCGGCTGGCGCGAAGCGCGCCCGCAGGACTACCAGGCCGACCTCGGCCTGGACACCAACGAACTGTTCACCTTCATCGGGGCGACCCAGCCCGACGAGTGGAGCGAGCTGCTCACCGTCTACGGCGGGGACCCGAACGAGGCGCAGCGCGGGTTCGCCAGCCGCCTCGACCAGGCCATCGCCACCAACGGGCTCCTCGATGTCCTCCGCAACGGCGTCAAGGATCGGGGTGTCCTGCTCCGCGTTGCGTACTTCAAGCCGAACCTGGTCGCCCACGACTCCGTACTGGACGGCTACCGGGCCAATCGCCTCACCGTTGTCCGGGAACTCGAGTACGCGACGAAGCAGGCCGACTGGGGCAACCGGCTCGACCTCACCCTCTTCCTCAACGGAATCCCGGTCGCCACGGCCGAGCTGAAGAACCCGCTGACCAAGCAGGGGGTGGAGCAGGCCAAGGAGCAGTACCGCACCGACCGCGACGCCACCGAGCTGATCTTCACGCGCCGGGTCGTCGCGAACTTCGCCGTCGACCCGGACCTGGTCTTCGTCTCCACCCAGCTCAAGGGCAAGAACACCCGCTTCCTGCCGTTCAACACCGGCTCCAACGGACCCGGGCAGCCCGGCGGCGCCGGCAACCCGGCCCCCACCGCCTACGGCACGTACGCGACCTCCTACCTCTGGGAGCAGGTCTGGCAGCGGGACAACTGGCTGGACCTGCTCCAGCGGTTCGTGCACCTACACAAGAGCAAGACGCCCGGCGGCGGCACGACGAAGGCGATGGTCTTCCCGCGGTTCCAGCAGTGGGACGCGGTCAAGAAGCTCACCGCGCACTCTGCCACCCACGGCGCGGGGCACGACTACCTGGTCATGGCCTCGGCCGGCTCGGGCAAGTCGAACACCATCGGCTGGCTCGCGCACCGCCTCAGTGACCTGCACACCCCGACCGACCCGCGCGAACTCGACCCCGAGGCCATCGCCAAGGGCCTCAAGCCGGGCGTGCCGGTCTTCGACAAGGTCATCGTCATCACCGACCGCCGCAACTTGGACGCCCAGCTCCGCGAAACGGTCGGCAACTTCGAGCAGACCGCGGGCCTCGTCGTGAAGATCGATGAGAAGTACGGGGCAAAGGGCGAGCAGCTCGCCAAGGCCCTCTCCCGGGACACCGGGAAGATCGTCACAGTCACGCTGCATTCCTTCCCGGCGCTGCTGGACTACCTCCAGCGCAACCCCACTGAGATCCAGGGCAGCAGCTTCGCGATCATCGTGGACGAGGCGCACTCCTCGCAGTCCGGTGACGCCGCCACCGCCGTACGGTCCGCGCTGCGCTACCTCGGCCTGGACTCCGACTCGGACGACGCGGGCGCGACCACGGTCAAGGCCCCTGCCGCCGCAACCCTCGACGAGCAGCTCAAAAAGAGGGCCGAGCAGCGTTCCCGTGCCGCGAACCTCTCCTACTTCGCGTTCACCGCCACACCGAAGGCCAAGACCCTTGAACTCTTCGGGACGCTCCAGGACATCGATGGCAAGGCGGCCTACCGGCCCTTCCACACGTATTCCATGCGGCAGGCGATCGAGGAGGGCTTCATCCTCGATCCGCTGCGCAACTACGTCACGTACAACACGTACTGGAAGCTGGTGAACCAGAACCCCGACGAGCGGGAGGTCGACCCGTCGAAGGCGAACGGCCTGCTCGCCCGGTACGCGCTCACCCATGACTCGACGGTCGCCCAGCACGCCCAGGTGATCGTGGAGCACTTCGTGGCGCACAGCCGGGGCCGTCTCGGCGGCCGGGCCAAGTCCATGGTGGTGACCGCCTCCCGGCAGTCCGCCGTGCAGATGGCGCGCGCGATCAAGAGCTACGTCAAGGACCGGGACTACGACACCAAGTACCCCGACCTGGGGGTCCTCGTCGCCTTCTCCGGCTCGCTCACCCTCGACGGCGAGGAGACCACCGAACCGAGGGAGAACGGCGGGCTGTCGGAGAGCGCGCTGCCGAAGGCGTTCGCGTACACGCGTGCCGACGACAAAGCCGCCCGGGCCGGCGGCGCGGGCCAGCGCGAGTACCGGATCCTGGTCGTGGCGGAGAAGTACCAGACCGGCTTCGACCAGCCGCTGCTGACAACGATGTACGTCAACAAGTCACTGACCGGTATCTCCGCCGTCCAGACCTTGTCCCGGCTGAACCGGACCGCCGAGCGCAAGACCCAGGCGGACCTAGCGGTCCTGGACTTCGTCAACGACGCCAACGACATACAGGACTCCTTCCGCCCGTATTTCGAGGAGGCGAACACCCTCCCCTCCGACCCCAACCTGCTCTACACCGCGCAGAGCCGGGTCATGCAGGCGGCGATCCTGTCTGGGCAGGAGATGGATGAGTTCGCCGCCGCGTACTTCGCCGCCAGGGAGAAGGCCGCGGGCTCACAGTCCAAGTGGGAGAAGCTGCACGCCGAGCTGTACCGGCTGCTCTCCCCCGCCGTCGCCCGCTTCACGCCCCTGCTCGAAAGCGAGGAGACGGACGACCAGGAGGCCGCGGAGGACTTCCGCGCCGCCCTCAACGACTACGTCAGGAAGTACGGCTTCCTCGCGCAGATCGTCCCCTACCAGGACGCCGAGTTGGAGCGACTGCACCTCTACGGCCGCTACCTCCTCAACCGGCTGCCGCGCCGGGCGGACGGGGGCGTGGACATCGGCGAGATCGACCTCAGCCACATGCGGGTGGAGAAGACCGGCGAGTACGACGTCTCCCTCACCTCCGAGGGGCCGACCACGATGCCGGGCTTCGGCGACGGCGCGGGCGGTGCCAAGGAGGCGGAGAAGTCGCTGCTCTCGCAGTTGATCGACGACTTCAACGAACGCTTCGGCACCGAGTTCACCGAGCAGGACGTCATCCGCCCGTTCGAGGAGGCCAAGGCCGACCCGAAGGTGCGGGCGGCGGCCGTCGTCAACGACGAGGAGAACTTCGGCCTCGTCTTCGACAACGTCTTCGCGGACAAGATGGCCGACCACATCGACACCATTGCGGGCATGGGCCGCCAGTACTTCGGCCCCGACAAGGGCTTCAAGTCCAGTCTGGACCGCAGCGCCCGCAAGGCCGCCTGGCGGATGATCCGCCGCGAAGAGGGCCTGGACGACGACTTCTGATGTGTACGCCCCGGCCGGAAGTGTCGGCCGGCGCGACCTGCTGGAGCGGCGCGACGCTCCTTGACGATGGGGCAAGGGATCTTCCGCTGCCATGTCGCAGCGGATCGGGAGGGGAAACGATGAACCACGCGCAGGACGAGCTCGAAGAGTCTCGGCTTCAGAAGGCCGTCGAGCTGATCGCCATCACACCGCAGGCGGCCGCTGAGATCGTCGGCGGGTACCGTACGGCGTTCGAGGACAAGTTCGAGCGGGAGCCCGAGAGCCTGGAGGACAAGCGCCGGATCGCGGCCAAGATAATTGGCCGGTACTCCAAACTTTCGGCAGTCACCGGTGCGGTCACCGCAGCTCCAAGTGTGATTCCAGGAGTCGGGACAGCGATCGCCGTCCTGGGCGGCGGTATCACCGATATCGCCGCGGCACTCAAGCTCCAGATCGACATGTGCATGTGCCTGGTCGAGGTCTACGAGACCGAGCTGAGCGATGAGGACAAGAAGCACCTCGCCTTCGTGCTCGCGTTGGCAGGTTCCGTAGAACAGATGGCGTCAAAGGGCGGCAAGGCAGCGGTCATGAAGATCGCCGAGAAGTTGGTCTATCAGTACCTGCGAGGGCCGGCCTTGGTCACGATCAAGCAGTTGTTCAAGCGGGTGTCGATCACTTTCACCCAGAAGGCGATGGCCAAGGCGATTCCCGCCGGCGTAGGTGTCGCCTTCAGCAGCTCAACCAACTACGTCCTGACGACGGTGGTGGGCAAGGTCGCCGTCACCGTCCTGGCCAAAGATGTGAAGTAGCTCTGCTCCATCGGATTCGGCACTGCCGACTCAGTTGCCAGACCGTACTGCAGTCGCACGTGACGATCTGCCGGAGCGGCAGGTCTTGTGAGGGCGTTGGAGCGTCTGATCCGGGGGTGGGTCCCCGATTCTTCGGAGCGGGGACGGTGTTTCCGTCTCGGCCAACCGAGCAAAACGTGGGGCCCAGCCGCCGGTGCGACCGGGCTCCACAGGGCGGGGCGCGCCCTGCCGGCGGGAGGCCGACCGGCCGCCGCACTCTCCTGCCGGTGGTCACCCACCGCGACCAAGCCCCGATCGCACCAGGCCGCTGGACGACAGATCAGCGCAGCGGTCACACTTGACCCCTGACCGTGACTGTTCATCACGCACACCGGGGGCAAGGTGCCGCAGGAGGCGATCTCCGACCGTTACGAACTCCTGGAGGAGCTCAGCCACGGCGGCATGGGCGACGTGTGGCGCGGCTATGACGCCGTGCTCGACCGGCCCGTCGCCGTGAAGCTCATCCGGCAGGCATCGGTCACCTCTCCGCAACTGGCCGAGGAGTTCGCCAAGCGCTTCCGCCGCGAGGCCCGCATCACCGCGCGCATCCAGCACCCCGGTGTGCCGCAGGTGTACGACGCGGTGCTCGACGCGTCGTACGAGCGGCTGTTCCTGGTGATGGAACTAGTCGACGGTGTACCGCTGTCCGCCTACCTGGACCCCGGCCGACCGCTACCGGTCAGCTGGGCGGCCGCCGTCGCCGCGCAGGTTGCGACCGTGCTGTCGTACGCGCACGACGTCCCGGTGATCCACCGAGACCTCAAGCCGGGCAACATCCTCGTCGCACGCGACGGCACCGTGAAGGTCCTTGACTTCGGCATCGCTGCGATCCTGCGCACCGACGTCACCAAACTGACCGCCACCGGCAGCCCCATCGGCACCCACCAGTACATGTCACCCGAACAGGTCCGCGGCGGACGCATCACCCCGCAGACCGATCTGTACGCGCTGGGCTGCGTGCTACACGAACTCCTCAGTGGACGACTCGCGTTCGAGGCGGAGAGCGAGTACCTGCTGATGTACCAGCACGTCAACGCCGCTCCCACCCCGCTGCGACAGCTGCGGCCCGACGTCCCGGAGGCGCTGGAGGATCTGGTCCTGCACCTGCTGCGCAAGGCGCCCGAGGCACGGCCCGCCGACACGCAGGAGGTGTACGCGCGACTACTGCCGTTCCTCCCGCCTCCGGGCCAGGAGCCTGGCACGACTGGCGCCGGGCCGGCTGGCGCGCCCGACCCGACGGGCGTCTTCCGTCGTCCTTTCGCGCCCCGCGCCCGCGCCCAGGCGCTCGCACCTGATGGTTTGCCGCCCACGGCCGTCCTCCCGGGGGGCCAGCCGGTGCCGGTTCCCGCCCAACTGCGCGAGGACATCAAGGAGGCGTACGCCCAGTCCGACGCCCTGTTGGCGGAGGAGCGATTCGCTCAGGCCGCCGAGGTGCTCGGCGAGATCATCGAACCCGCGGCCCTCGCCCTCGGCTCCGAGAGCAGGGCCGTGCTGGCGCTGCGCCGCCAGCGAGCGGCCATCCGCCTCCTCGGCGGCGACTACCGGGCCGCCCTGCCCGAGTTCGAGGCCCTCTCCGACGCCTACGCCCGCATCGCCGGGCCCACCGGCGAGCAGTCCCGTGCCTGCCGCGCCCAGGCGGCCCGGTGCCGCGCCGAACTAGGCCAGGTCACCGACGCGCTCGCCGCGCTCCAGGGCGTGCTGAACGTGGTGCGGGCCGTCGACAGTGACGTGAGCGAGGAAGCGGTGGAGCTGCGGCACAACATCGGGATACTGCTGCTCGCCCAGGGCCGAGCCGCCGAAGCCCGGCAGGTCCTCGAACCGCTTCATCAGGACATGTGCATGGTGTTCGGCTCCGACGACGAGATGACCGTCGAGATCGCCGCGGCGCTGGCCCTGATCCACCTGGACCTCGACGGCGACGCTGCCGGGTAACCCGCTCGTACACCTAACAGGCTCGGTTAGCGTCACTGAAGCAGGCCAAGGACCCGCGCCTCCGGACCCCACCGAAACCCATTACTTCCCCGCGGGCAAAGAGCCCACGAGAGAGAGGGGGCTTTGGCGAGGCTTTGGCGTGCCCTCACACGAGGCGAGAGCCACCAGTCACCGTAGCGCGACTGAGCCGCGCACCCCACACGTTTCGTCGAATCCAGTGATCATGACCGCTGTCCAGCAGCGCTCCGGCGAGCGAGCGGGAGGTCTCCATGCCTAGGATCACCCTCCGCTCAGCCTTCCTCCGCATCGTGCGAAATGGGACACAGCGGTCCGGCACGGGCGCCTAAGCACCCAGACCGCCGAGTCCTATATCAAGGTCGGCGAGCGCCTACTGCGTTTCACCACGGCCCCGGGCGTCACTCGGCTGGACGACATCACAGACGCCGTTGCGCAGACCTTCGTGGACGCGCCAGGACACGACCGGCTAGGGCGACTGATCACGACGCCCGCTGACAACACGCGCCGCGTCCGCAAGTTGGGCGTCGACGCCCTGTTCGCGGAGGCCGGGCACCTCGGCCTGACGACGAAAGCCCCGCCGCTCGACCTTCCACCGATCCCGCGGACCGCGCCCCGGCCCGCCGGCGCGCTCACCGACCGCGACATCGAAGCGCTACGGTTCCACGCCGAACGCGGCATGCCCCAGACTCGGCACGCCGCCGTCCTCGGCCTCCTGCTCTCCGGCCTGCACACCAGTGAGATCGGCTACACCACAGTCAACGACCTCGACCTCCCGCACGCCCGGGTCTGGGCCTGCGGCACCACCCACACCACAGCCCGCTACTGCCCACTCGACGAGGACTGGAGCATCAGAGTCCTACGCCTGCGCGCCGACTGCACCGTCAAGCGCTCAAACGCGGACAGCCCCGGAACCCTCGCCACCATCGCCGGCTCACCCGTCTACCGGCGCCAGGCCAGCGTGTGCACCGCCTTCGGCGAGATCGTCCGCAGTGGCGGCATCGCGGCTGAGGGCCGCTCGGCGGCTCCGCGAGACGTCTCCGGCTGGCTCGCCGCGAAGACCTTAGAGCAGACCGGTCAGATCGCCGACGTCGCTCTCCGCTTCGGCCTGTCCTCCCTCGATGGTGCGGCTCGGCTGGCCGGCTACCAGTGGCAGCCCTCCGTAGAGGAAGCCGACACGTACACCTCGGGACATCTTCAGCCCGGCCAGCTTCGATCCCGAACCCAAGGGTCCCGAGGCCCGGAACATCCCGGAGATCGAACGGCTGGAGCTCGTCGTCGCCAACCCCGCCCTGTACGAGGTGGCCACCGCTGTCCTCCCCCGAAAGGAGCCGGGGACACGCGGACGCACCCCTCACTATCCGCCCTACGTCTTCCTCATCTACGTCTGCGCCATCTCCGTCTTCAACACGGCCCACGAAGGCGCTCCACCGAAGCCAACCTCCAGCACAAGACGATCTGGGAAATCGTCCGCGAAGGAGTACGCCGGTGCCTGGGCGACGAGGAGGCCGACTCCCTCCCCGCCGAAACCGGCCCTCAACGTCATCACTGGCTGCAGTACCGGCACAAAACGCTCGACGCTCTCCCTCAGCTCCGTGAAGCCTCCCGGGACGCCTGGATCAAACAGGCGATCACTCTCGGCTACCTGTCGGAGGAGGGACCCCGCGGCTGCTGGCTGCACCCTGACCGTAGCCAGGTGATCAACGGCGACGCCACCGTCGTCAGACCCCCTTCGGACCAGACCGAGGAGTTCACCCGCGACGAGAAGACCGGCGAGATGCGGCGGCGCAGAGTAGATCCGGACGCTGGAATCCAGATCGAGGGTGGCGACAGGGCCGTCTACGGAAAGAAGACCGTCTCCTTCTCCGTACGCCTGCCGGAGAGAGCTCACAGTCGGATCATCCTGAACGCCGACGGCGCCTGCCACCGGTCCCCGGAAGAGGGTCCGGACAGGGAAGAGGAGGCGAGCACGGCCCTGCGCCTCGCCCACGAGATCCCCGACCGCGCGCCAGGCGTCATCGCCGCCGTGTTCGACACCGCCTGGCGCGGAACCCACCTGGCCAGACTCGTCGCCCGCGGAATCGTCGTCTACACACCACAGCACGACGGAATCAGCCCCAGACCGCTGAACAAGCACCGCTATGACCACTGCATCCACGACGTCTACGCGGCAGCCAGGAGGTCATGCGAACGACACATCTCCATCGACGGGCAGACCATCTACATGCCGCTCCCCGTCCGAGAACTCCCGGTGCGCCCCCGGAGTGAACAGCTACCGCTTCTACCACGCAGTCGAAATTCCCTGCAGGAACGGACCGCACATCGAGCTGATCCCCGTCTACGAGACGAAGGAGGACAGGACACTCGACCCCAGAACCAAGCGACCGAAGTTCAACGGCTGCGAGCAACTCCGCCAGATCCCGCCGAACACCGACCTCGGGGACCGCCTCAAGGGATTCCGCCAGGACAGCGAGCCCACCAACTGCACCCTCGACTACTCCCACTGGGACAAGCGCCTGCCGGCCTACGGCGCCCCCGGAGCCCTGCTCATCTACCTCGGCTTCGCCTGGATGATCAACTCCATCGCCCTCGGCACCGCAGATGAGCCACGCAGGTGACCCGCCGGCTGACCGGCGGCCGGTCAGCCGTCCATCCGGCACCGGGCGGGTAACCCCATCGCCTGCGCACCCCCACCCGCTACACTGACGGCGGTGCGCCGGTCCGCCGGTGCGCCGCCGGATCAGTGGGCCGATGCGTCCGGGATCGTGGCTCCCGCCGCAGGTCTCCGCCGCATTTCTCGCAGATCCCCGCCTTCGTAGCTCAGGGGATAGAGCACCGCTCTCCTAAAGCGGGTGTCGCAGGTTCGAATCCTGCCGGGGGCACCAGGCACCACCGCTCGGACCTGGGGTCCCCAGGGACGCGCTCCACTCGGCCTCGGGCTCTCGCCCGAGGCCGTTTGTATGAGTTGATCGGGCTTCGAAGCGCCGCTGGGCGCTCTCCATCAGGGTTCCGGGTTCCCGCCCGCCACGCCTCGATCACGCTCCGTAGTCGGAGATCGGCATGCCTTTAGGCCGCGCGGTGGCGCGTCGCGTTCGCTTCGTGGAGGGCCGGGCGGGCGGTGACGGGGCGGGTGCACTGGGGGTTGTGGACGGCGGCCGAGTGGTGCCAGAGGAGGCAGCAGGGGTCCAGCGGGGCCGGGGAGGCGAAGGGGTGGGCGCCGCTCTGGCGTGCGTGTTCGCGTTCGGCGCGGGTGCGTTGGTGGCGGGCCCGTTCTCGGCTCGCACACCAGGTGAGGAGCACGGTCGTGTACGCGATCGCTCCGGCCGGCAGCCAGTGGCCCTGGTACGCGGCGTAGAGGGCGGCTGCGGCGAGGAGGGCGCTGATCGCGGTGAGTCCCTGGGCGGTGCGCCGGTGCGTAGTCACGCTACGTGTCCTTCCGTGCGTATTTTCGGATGTTCAGGATTGTTGCATTTCTCGGGCGTTATGGGGATACGTAGACCGGAATCGGTGATGGTCGGTCAGGAGCCTTGTTTCGCTACGGGAGTGGACAAACGCCACCGCCGCCCCGTCCGTGCGGCAACGAGAACGCCGCGGCTGCCCGCCCCCGGTGGGGTCGGGCAGCCGCGGCGTGGTGGGTCCGGGGCGCGGGAGGAGGTCAGCCCAGGCGGCCGACCTTCGCGCCGAAGCCCGGCTCGGTCGTGGCGTTCTGGAGGGCGACCGGGACCGACACCGCGCCGGTGGAGCCGTCGCCGACCTTCAGGGTGCCGACCCGGGTGCCGGCCGCGGCCTCGTGCGCCAGGCCGTCGCCCGCGTCGAGTTCCAGACGGACGGTGTGCCCGGCGAAGCCGACCGCCGACACGTCCTCGGTGACGACGACCGGGGTACGGGTGCCGAGGCCGTCGTCCACGTGGCCGACCACCGTGCCCTTCTTCAGGATGGTCTCGGCCTCGACCTCGCCCTGAGCGGCGATCATGGCCGTCTTGCTGACCGCGTTGACGGTGTCGATGATCGGCGGTCGGTGCTGGCCGAGGATCGCGCCGACCACGATCGCCGTCTCCCCGCCGACCTCCTTGGTCCCGGCGAAGAGCAGGTTGCCGCCGGCCTTGGTGGTGGTGCCGGTCTTGATGCCGATGGCTCCGTCGAAGGGCACCAGACGGTTGTAGTTCATCCACTTCTTACCGGTCTGGTCGGTCCACTCCGGAAGCCGGGTGATGTCCGTGAGGGCCTTCATCCGCACCAGTTCGTTGCCCAGCTTCACCTGGTCCTCGGCGGTGCTGACGGTCGCCTCCTTCAGCCCCGAGGGGTCGGTGTAGGTGGTGTTCTTCATGCCCAGGTCCTCGGCGGCCCGGTTCATCTTCTCGACGAACTCCTTCTCCGAGGAGTCCCAGCGGGCCAGCAGACGGGCGATGTTGTTCGCGGACGGGATCATGATGGCGGCGATCGCGTCCCGCTGGGTGATCTGGTCGCCCTCCTTGAGGGTGTTCAGCGTCGACTCGCCCACGGAGTCGAGCCCGCCCTCCTCCTCCGCCGTGCGGTCCACCGGGATCTTCGCTCCGGCAGAGCCGGGCTTCATCGGGTGCTCCTTGAGGATCACGTACGCCGTCATGGCCTTGGCGACCGAACCGATCGGCACGGGCTTCTGCTCGCCGAACCGGTCCATGGTGCCCACGCCGTTGACGTCCATCCAGCCCTGCCCCTCCGCCGGCCACGGCAGGGAGACCTCCTTCCCCGAGAAGGAGTGCGTCCGTTCGGCGGTGAGCGTCAACGTCGGCTCCGGCAGGGGCCGCAGATACTGTGCGACCGCGAAGACGATCACCAGCAGGAGGACCAGCGGGGTCCAGATCTTGACCCGGCGCACCGCAGTCCGCAGCGGGGTCTCCGGGGGCGGCGGGGTGTTGGTCAACTCGGCGAGGAGGTCCAACGGGGGCTTGGGCGGCAGCGGTTGTTGGGTGGTCCGCTCGGGCTGCGCCGCCGGGAGCGCCGAGGTCTCGCCCGCGCTGCCGTCCGGGCCGGGGCGGGCGGCCGTGGCCCCCGTTCCGGGGCCGGGGTCGGTGCGCGGATCGGGAACCTCGGGCCGGTCGGCGCCGGCGGCCCAGGACGGCTTGGCGGCGGGGCGGCGCGGGGACGCCGGCTCGTCCAAGGGCTTCAGGGCGACGAACTTGCTGGTCCGTTCCTGCGCCCGTTCGGCCGGGGCCCCGGCGTCGTCCCGGTCGGGCGGCCCCTCGTCGTCGCCGTCGGCCTCGCGTATGTCCTCGGTTCCGGCGGCCTTCCCGGACTCCCCCGCCGGGCGCTCGGCCAGGCTGAGGGTCGTGGTGGGCTGGTCGACGCGGGGTGCGGTCGTGGTGCGGAAGACCGCGGTCGCCTGGTCGACGGCCAAACGCTCCTCGGCTTCGTCCGTCTCCTCGTCGGAATCGGAATCGGAGTCGGAGTCGGAGTCGGCGGGGGCAGCAGGGGCAGCGGGGGGCTCCTCGGTGGCGGGGTCGGCCGCGACGGCCGGCCCGTCCTCCGTCGGCCCGTCCCCCTTCGCCGACGGCTCCGGGCGCTCCGGGTCCGGGGTCGCGGGCCGGGCGGAACCCGCGGGTGGCGCGGAAGCGGAATCCGGCTCCGGGCCGCCCCCGGGGCTCGCCTCGGGAGCCTCGGAAGTGTCGTCGGAGTCGTGGTCCCCTTCCTGCGCCCCCTCAGGGCCCTCTGTGGGGCCCTGAGTCGCGCTCTCGGCCCGTTCCCGACCCGAGGGCGAAGCGGAACCGGCTGCGGCCTTCCTGGCGCCGTCCAGGGCTTCGGCGGGCGCTGCGGCCTTCTCAGACTCCTCCGCATCCCCGGCGCCCCCGCCGTCCGCGGCCTCGTCGGCCTCGTCGGCCTCGTCGACGCGATCCGCGTCCTTCGCGCCCTTCGCGTCGTCCGCACCGCTCGCGTCCTCGCCCGACCGCGGGGGGCGGTCCGGCGAGGGCGCGGCGCCCCGCTCGCGTGACGGCGCCGGAACCGATCCGGTCCCGGGTGCCGTCATGATCGTCGGAGACGCGGGGGATGGCGAGACGTCCGCCGGGTCTCCCGATGCGTTCTGCTGCTCCGACCTGTCGGGGGACTCGCCCGCCACCGTGCCTCCTACGCCGTGCTTCCAACCACTCGGCCGAGGAACCGGCCGCATCCGCTCGCCACGGAACGCACGGCAGGCCCCGACCCCGACCCGGGGTGACTACGGCCGCCCCCCAGTCTGCTGGGTTCCGGACCCGCCCCCTGCGGTAGACGAGAACGACATACCTATCGGTTCCACTACAAAACGACCACGCACTCTCGACAGACCAATGTGAGAGGGGTCACCCTGTCATTCATCCACGCGGGGAGGCATGGATGGGCAGGAGCCGCAGAACAATTCCGGAAGAGCTTCTGCTGCTCGCCCTGGACCCGACCACGGGTACCACGGCGCAGCCGCAGTCGCTCGACCTCGGTCTGGCCGGAGCACAGCTAGTAGAGCTGGCGCTGGCCGGACGCATAGCCCCGGACGGGGATCGTATCGCCGTGGTCGTGCCACGGCCGACCGGAGATCCGACGCTGGACTCCGCACTGGAACTGCTGCGCAGGCGCGGCGCACCGGTGCGGGCCGTCCACTGGATAGGCGGGCCCCGACTGGGGCTGCGCCAGACCTATCTCTCGCACCTCGAACGGTGCGGCATGGTGCATGCCGTGGCCGGTCAGATGTGCGGGGTGCTGCCGACGACGCGCTACCAGGCGACGGACACGGCGGTCAGTCGGGAAATCAGGGCCCGACTGGACAGTGCGATCCGCACCGGCGTACCGCCGGACCCCCGGACCGCGGCGCTCGCCGCCCTGGCCCATGCGGTCGGGCTCGGCAAGCACCTGTATCCGGGGAACGAGGGGCGTTCCTCACGGTCCCGGCTGCGGGACCTGATCCGGCACGATCCGATGGGCGGACTCGTGGCGCACGCCGTCATGGACGTCCAGAACGGGGTGGGTGCCGTGCCGCGGCGTGGTGCGTCGCCCGCAGGGGCGACTCCCCGACCGACCGCGGCCCGGGCGGAGCCCGGGGTGGCGGCGGAGCACGGGCCGATGGCCCGGGTCGCCGCGCACTGAGTCCGGCCGTTCGGGCCGGTGACGCGTTCGCGGCGGGCAGGTGGTGCACGGGCACCGCCGGCCCGCCGCATCGTCGTGCCCGCACGCGGGCCTCCGTGGCGGGTCGTCAGGAGGGCCGGCGTGCTCGCGGTGGGCGGACGGGGCGGCCACGACGGCGACGGCGGTCGGCCACGACGGCGAGCGGTCGGCCGGTGCGACCGGTCGACGGGGACGGGCCGGGCGGTGGGGTCGGGGGCGGTGGGCCGGACGACGGGGTCGTGGGAAGACTGGTGTTTGCCAGCGCCGCCACCCCGACGGGTGGCAGTCTGCTGAACAGCAGATACGGATAGTCGCCGGCGACAGCAGCCAGTGGTCGCGGGCCCGGAGCCGGAGGTGCACGCCCATGGCGTCCCATGTCAACCCCACTGTCAGGCGACGACGTCTGGGCCAGGAGCTGCGTCGGCTCCGGGAGCTGAAGGGCATGACCGCCGAGGAGGTGGCCGAACGCCTGCTGGTCTCCCAGTCGAAGATCAGCAGGTTGGAGAACGGCCGGCGCAGCATCAGCCAGCGCGACGTGCGCGACCTGTGCGGGGTGTACGAGGTCGAGGACGCCCGGGTCGTCGACTCGTTGATGCAGATGGCGAAGGACTCGCGCCAGCAGGGGTGGTGGCACTCGTTCGGCGACATCCCCTACAGCGTGTACATCGGGTTGGAGACGGATGCGGCTTCGCTGCGGGTGTACGACCCCCAGGTGGTGCCGGGTCTGCTCCAGACCCGGCCGTACGCGGAGGCGTTGATCTCGGGTGCGCTTCCGGAGACCGCGCTGGGCGAGATCGACAAGCGGGTGCTGGTCCGGTTGCGCCGGCAGGAGCGGATCTCCGCGGCGCAGAATCCCCTGCGGCTGTGGACCGTGCTGGACGAGGCGGCGCTGCGCCGGGTGGTGGGCGGTCGGGACCTGATGCGGGAGCAGTTGGAGTTCCTGGTCGAGCAGTCGCGGCTGCCGCACGTCACGGTGCAGGTGATCCCGTTCGAGATGGGTGCGCACCCGGGGTTGAACGGTCAGTACGCCATTCTGGAGTTTCCCGACGCCTCGGATTCCAGCGTGGTGTACATCGAGGGCGTCACGAGCGACCTCTATCTGGAGAAGGCCCATGACGTGCAGCGCTACAGCGTGATGTACGAGCATTTGCGGGCCCAGGCGTTGAACGTCGAACAGTCGCGTCAGTTCATCTCCGAGATCGCGAAGGAGTACGCGCGCTGAACGAACGGTTTCGGTCGGCTCGTCGGCCCAAGTGGCCTCGACGATAGCGGAAGTGATCGCACGGAGGTACGCTGAGTCACGGTTCTCCTTGATCGTCCGGGGGCGTTCCTCCGGGTGACCGGGGGCTCGGCACCGGCAGCCCGACGGGTGCCGGTCCACCCGCCGCCCCGAGCCTCGTCCGGAGCGAGCCGGACGCCAACTGCCCCGGTAATGCGGGGAATTACCCGCCGTCGAAAAAATTGGCGAATAATACACCTCGGCCAGAAGTCGCGGAACCCTTGAATGCCATTTCCCATCCTGTCGAGTGAATAGCGCGGCCATGAGCCGGAGTTGACGAGTAGCGTCACTCGCGCCTTCGTGGAAACCGTCCGCCGTCACCGGGCCGGTCTCCCGGGGCGGCGACCGCCGGGGCCCCGGCCAACGGACGCGCTCGCCACACGACCGAATGGCAACTGGCAAAATCCGGAGCGAACATGGCAATCCAGCAGGGCTCTACGCGCACGTGGGTCAAGTCCTCCCACTCCACGGGCAACGGCGCGTGCATCGAGGTCAAGTCCCCGCTTGCGCACACCATCAACGTCCGTGACTCCAAGGTCGCCGGGGGACCCGCGCTCGCGCTCGCCCCCGAGTCCTGGACGTCCTTCGTGGCCGGCGTGCACGGGGGCGGGCTCGACCGGGGCTGAGGCCCGCCCGTCGCGGCGCGCCATGCGATCCCCTCGCCCGGTCCGCCGCACCCGTACGACGTGGGTGACCGTCACCGGTCGCCCGAAGAGCCCTCTCGACTGGCCCGCCGTCCCGGCCGAGGGGGCTCGGTCCGTTCCCGGGAACCCCGCGCGGGACGGCCCCGGGTCACTCCCGCGGGTAGCGGGCCAGCCACTCCGGGGAGGAGGCCGCGGGGCCGTGCAGGGACGGCGCCTGGGTCATCTCCATCGCGAAGTCGTCGGCCAGCACCAGGACCGTGGGGCGGCCCTCCAGGGCGGCGAGCCAGGCCGGCGGCAGCGCCGTCTCCCCGTGCAGCGCGCCCAGCAGCGCACCGGTCAGCGCGCCGGCGCCCACCGAGTCCCCGCCGTGGTTGACGGCGAGCGTCAGCCCGTGCCGGATGTCCTCGCCGACCAGGGCGCAGTACAGGGCGGCGCCCAACACCCCGGTGGCCTCCCCCGCCCCGAGCAGTTCCTCGACCCGCTCCGGGCCCGGCGCCCCGCCCCGTACCGCGTCCACGGCCTGCTGGAGCGACTCGGCGACCGGCTCGTGGCCCGCCCACGGTTCGATCGCCTCCAGCGCCTCCTGCACCGCGGCGTCGGGGCCCGTGCCGCGCGCCAGCCCGTGCACCAGCACCGCGAACGCGCCGGCCGCGAGGTGGCCCTCGGGGTGGCCGTGCGTCTGCGCCCCGCACTCGACGGCCAGTTGGACGACGAGGTGCGGCTCCCAGCCGACCAGCAGCCCGAACGGTGCCGACCGGATCATGGCCTCGCACCCCTTCTCGTCCGGGTTCTTCGGCGCGTCGAGGGTGCCCATCGTCTCGTCGCCGAAGCCCACGACCAGGGAACGGGCCGGGTCGCGCCGGGCGTACAGCCACTCCTCCCGGGCGAGCCAACCGAGGTCGGGGCGGCGCTCGTCGGGGCCCCAGTCGCGTTGCGTCGCCGCCCACCGCCGGTACGCCCGGTGCAGGTCGGTCGGCGGGTGCCAGACGCCGACGTCCCGCCGCACCTGGGCGCGGATCAGCCCGTCCACGGTGAAGAGCGTCAGCTGGGTCGCCCCGGTGACCGTCCCGCGCCGGCCGTGGGCCGTGCCGAGGTCGGTGAGGCCGGCCGCGCCGTACGCCTCGCGGATGGCGTCCAGGTCGAGGGCGGCGACGGGTGCTCCGAGGGCGTCCCCGATCGCGAGGCCGAGCAGGGTGCCCCGCACCCGACTGCGGTAGTCCTGCTGTTCGGCTCGTCCCCACACCGCGGTGGCCGCTGCGCTCACCGACGCTCCCTTCCGCCCCCGCCCGGGCTGCTGGCTCGCTGCACTGTAGTGGACCCGTGGGGTGGGGGTGGCGGCGTCACCGGCGGTGTGCGGGAGACGTGTGGACCGTGTGAGGCTTCGGGGTCGGTGGGGCTGGTGGGGTCGACGCCGTCCCGAGGGGCGGTCACCTCCCGTCACCCCCGGCGTACCCGGCGTCCACCTCCCGGAAGGGGCCCAGGAAGCGGGCGCGGCCCTCCTCGGCCACCCAGAGGAAGAGGCCGTCGTCCGGGGCGAGCTCGCCGTTCTCGGCGAAGCGGAAGGTGCGGGTGACGCCGCGGTACGGCCGGGTGCGCAGGGCACGGGCCAGGGCGACGCGGTCGAGCACGGGGAGACCGTCCAGGGTGCGGGCGACCAGGCCCAGGGCGTCGTACGACTCGGCGGCGCCGGGCGGGACGGGTCCCGCCCCGTACTGCTTGCGGTGGGCGGCGACGAAGTCGGCGGCCCGGTCCAGGCCCCGGGGGTCGACCAGCGTGGAGGCGATGGCCCACCCCCGGGCGGCCGGGCCCGCGGCGGTCAGGAACGCGGCGGTGCCGGCGGGTTGGGTGAGGGCCCGGCCGCCGTCGAAGCGGGTGGCGGCCAGGGCCCGGGCGCAGCGCGCCGCCCGCTGCGGGGAGGTGCCGCAGTAGACGACGCCCTGCGCCCCGGCCGCCAGGGCGGCGGCCACCGCGGGGCCGAAGTCGTCGTCCCGTGCCGCCACGGTGTGCACCGAGACGGTGCCCCCGGTCGGCGGGAACTGGCGCACCGCCGTGACCAGGGAGTAGCTCCGGTCACCGGCCTCGCGGTCGTCGATCAGCGCGGTGCGGCGGGCGGGCCGTACCGCGGTGAGCCAGTGCAGGACGGGTGTCGCCAGGCTGTCGGGGGACGGGCTGAGCAGGATCACGGGGTGGTCGGGCGTGCCGGGGGCGGCGCCGGCCGCGCTGCGGGCGGCGTCGGTCACCCAGGCCGTCAGCAGCGGCAGCCCCGCCTTCACGTAGGCGGGGAGCACCGGGACGGCCGTCGCGTCACCGGTCGGCCCGAGCACGGCGTACACCCCGGGGTCCTCGACGAAGCGGCGGGCCGCCTCGCGGGCGCGCCGCGGTTCGCCGCCGTCGTCCCGGCTGAGGAGGCGGAGGGTGTGCGCCCGGTCCGGGCGGGCGTTGTGCGCGGCGACGGCGAGCCGGGCGCCGCGTTCCTGGGCCAGGCCGCGGGCCCGGCCCGGGCCGGAGGTGTCGCCGTGCAGGCCGATGGTGACCTCCGGGACGGCCGGGCGCCGGGGGGTGCCGGGGTCGGGCCGGGCGGCGAGGTAGGCGGTGGTGCCGGCGGCCAGTGTCCCGGCACCGCCGAGCCACAGGAACCGCCGCCGGCGCGGGCCGGGCACGGGCACGGGCACGGGAGCGGTGGTGGTGGGCTGCGGCGGTTCGGGGAGGTCGAGGACCCGGGCGGAGCGTTCGGCGATCAGCGCGGGCAGGTCGGGCGGCAGCCAGGCGTCGTCCCCGGGGGCGCCCGCCCGGTCGGGGACCGGGCCCAGTTCGACGGCGAGGGCGGCGGCGGTGGGCCGGTGGGCGGGGTCCTTGGCCAGGCAGCGGGCCAGGAGGTCCCGCCAGGGGCCGGCGGCGACGCCCGCGAGGTCGGGCGGGTCCTGCACGGTGCGGGCCAGGACGGCGAGGGCCGGGCCGGTGCCGAACGGGCGGCGGCCGGTGGTCGCGTGGGCGAGGACGCAGCCCAGGGCGAACACGTCGCTCGGCGGGCCGACCTCGCCGCTCCGGGCCAGGGCCTGTTCGGGTGCCAGGTAGCCGGCGGTGCCGACCACCGCGTCGGTGGCGGTGAGCGCGGTGGCGCCCGGGGAGCGGGCGATGCCGAAGTCGATGAGCCTGGGCCCGTCCAGGGCCAGCAGGACGTTGCCCGGTTTGACGTCCCGGTGGACGAGGCCGACGGCGTGCACCTCGGTGAGCGCCGCCGCGAGCCGGGCGCCGAGGCCGCGGGCGGCGTGCGGCGGGAACGGACCGCGCTCGGCGAGGGCTTCGGCGAGGGAGGGGCCGGGGACGAAGGCGGTGGCCAGCCAGGGTTCGCGGGCCTCCGGGTCGGCCGCGACCACCGGGACCACGAACCGGTTGGCCAGCCGGCGGGCGCTGTCGACCTCCCGCCGGAAGCGGGTCCGGAACGCCGGGTCCGCCGCGTACTCGGCACGGATCGCCTTGACGGCGACCAGGGCGCCGCCGGTGGAACGGGCCAGGTACACCACGCCCATGCCGCCCGCGCCGAGGCGGGCCAGCAGCCGGTATCCGCCGATCTCCCCGGGGTCGGCCCCCGTCAGCGCCCGCATGTCCGCGTTCCGTTCCCCTCCGTCGCTGCCCCGTCCGGCCGGTGTTCCGTCGTGGTCAGCTCCCCGGGGGACTCGTCGGGGCCGGGCCGAGGTGGTGGAACGCGCCGTTCCTGACCTCGTGGAGGTGCACGCCGTGGGGGGAGTCGAACTCGCCGGTGTCCGCCGTGAACACCAGGGGTTTGGTGACGCCCTCGTACTTCGCTTCGCGCAGCGGACGGCTGAGGGACCGCGGTTCGGGGCGGGCGCCCCCGTCGGCGGCCCGCTCCAGTTCGCGGATCACCAGGTTCACCGCGTCGTAGGTCTCCGCCGCCCAGGGGCCGGGGGCCGCGTCGAACCGGGCCCGGTGGGCGTCGGCGAACCGGCGTATCCCGGGTGCGCCGGGGCCGATCGCGGCGGCGACGACCCGCCAGCCCTCGGCGGCGGCCCCGGCCCGGCGCGGGAACGCGGGGTCGAAGGCGGGCTCGGCGGCGTACCGGGGCCCGGTGAAGCGGCGGGCGGCGAGGGTGCGGGCGAGGCGGGCCGCGCCGACGGCCGGGCCGCAGTACAGGAAGGCGTCGACGCCCGCGTCGAGCATCCCGTCCACGACCGGTCCGAAGCCGTCGCCGAGGGAGGCCGGCACCACCCGGGGGTGGGCGGGGCGGCCCAGTTGCCCAAGGGCGCGGGCGGCCATGCCCGCGTACATCCAGGCCGTGGTCTCCTCCGCCCGGTCCTGGATGATGCCCGGCCGGCGCGGTTCGGCGGCGGCCAGGGCGTACGCGACCTGCGCCGCCGCGTAGAAGTGCGCGGGGCGGGCGCGCAGGAACATCCGGGACTGGCCCTGCTCGGGGCTGGTGCGGCCGTTGGTGACGGTGAGCACGGGGACCGTCGCGTCCTCGTACACCGTCAGCGCGGCGTCCGAGGTGCGGTCGGTGCTGGAGCCGATGACGGCGAGGACGTCCCGGTCGGCGACGAGCCGACGGGCCGCGGCCGCGGCCCGCTCCGGCCGGCCGGCGTCGTCGCTGGTCTTCAACGTCAGCTCGAAGGAGCGCAGGCCCCGCGCGTTGTACTGCTCCACGGCCAACCGGGCCGCGCGTTCCTGGGCGCGGCCGACCCGTGCGGTGGGGCCCGACAAGTCGCCCTGGAGGCCGATGGTCCAGCGGCGGGCCGGGGGCCCGTCCGCCGCGGAACCGTTCCGGCGCCAGGCCCAGAGGCCGGCTCCGCCGCCCCCGGCGAGGACCAGGCCGCCGGCGGCGAACGCCAGGAAACGGCGCCGGCCGCCGGGGACGGCCCGGGGCGGGTCGACCCGGGTGGGCTCGATGTCGGGCAGGGCGAGCATCGCCGCCGAACGGTCGGCGATCATCCGCACCACCGGGGGCGGCAACCAGTCGGCGGGGCCCGGCGCCCCGTCCTCGGCGACGGCGGCCGCCACCTCGGCCGCGGTGGGGCGCTCGGCGGGGTCCTTGGCGAGGCAGCGGCGCAGCAGGGCGACCAGGTCGGCGGCCGCCGGATCGGGCGCCGGTCCGGGGGCGTCCCGTGGTGCGTCGCGGGGCTCGGTGCCGAGGGCGAGGCGCGGGTCGGGTCGGCGCTCCGGGTCGGGTCCGGCGGCCGGGGCGGCGATGCCGTCGAGGTCGGGTTCGTCGTGGACGGTGCGGTACAGCAGCGCGTCGACGGCGCCGGAACCGAACGGGGGCCGTCCGGTGGCGGCGTAGGCGAGCAGACAGCCGAGGGCGAACACGTCGCTGGCCGGGCCGAGTTCGGTGCCGTCGGCGCGGGCCTGTTCGGGGGCGAGGAAGCCGGGGGTGCCGATGACGAGGTCGGCGGAGGTGAGCGCGGTGCCGTCCACGGCGCGGGCGATGCCGAAGTCGATGAGCCGGGGCCCGTCGACGGCGAGGAGGACGTTGCCGGGCTTGACGTCCCGGTGCACCAGGCCCGCGGCGTGCACCGCGCCCAGCGCGCTCGCCAGCGCCCCGGCGAGGTACCGCACGCTGCGCACGGGCAGCGGCCCGCACGCCGCCACCGCCTCCTGGAGCGGCGGCCCGGGCACGAAGGCGGTGGCCAGCCAGGGCTGTTCGGCGTCCAGATCGGCGCCGGTCACCGGGACGGCCCAGGGACTGTCCACCCGGCGGGCGGCGTCCGCCTCGCGGCGGAAGCGGGCCCGGAAGTCCTCGCTGTCGGCGTGCTCGGCCCGGATGACCTTGACCGCGGCGAGGGCCCCGGACGCGGCGCGGGCGAGGTAGACGACGCCCATGCCGCCGGCGCCGAGCCGGGCGAGCAGTCGGTGGCCGCCGACGGCCGGCGGATCGTTCGGGAGCAGGGGTTCGGTCATGCCCCGGCCCCCAGGGCCTCGGTGAGCCGTGCCTTCATGTAGACGAGTACCTGCGCGGCGGAGCGGCGCAGCTCCTGGTCCTCGAAGCCCTCGGCGCCCTTGATGACCAGGGCGACGGTGACCGGGCCCAGGCGGTCCTGGTGCCAGGCGTAGTAGGCGGGCTCGCCGCCGACGCGCTCGTCGAGGAACCGGCCGCCCTCCATCAGGGTGTCGTCGGAGGTGCGGTTGGCGCCGTCGCCGAAGCCCGCGCCCATGGACATCAGGCCGGTGATCCGTTCGCTGCCGCCGAGCCGTTGGTCGGGGCAGCGCAGGGCCTCTTCGAGGGTCTCCGCCATCTCCCAGTCGGCGCTGGACTCGGTGCGGTGCACGGTCACCGTCGCGGCGACCCGGAGGGTGCCCCTGCCGTCGGCGGCGGGGAGGCGGCTGCGGCGGGTGAAGCTGGCGAGGACGTCCCGGGGCGGTGCGCCGCCGCGCCAGGTGCAGGAGGCGTCCAGCACGTTCCAGGCGGCGGGGCCGCTCTCGTACGGGGTGGCCCGCCGGTAGTCGCGGCCGAGGTCCTCGGGTCCGGCCGCGACCACCCGGGCGAGGGCGAGGGCGGCGGCCCGGTCGCGGGGGACGCGCGCGGGGTCGGGGTCGAAGTCGAAGCCGGTGGGTCCGGGGACGGGGGGATCGCCGCCGCCGCGGGGGGCGCCCTGCGCCCCGGTGGGGGTGGTGGTCGCCGGGTCCTTCCCGTCCGACCGCTCCCCTCCCCCGCCGCCGCATCCCGCGAGCAGCACCGCGCACAGCCCGGCGGCGCCCGCCGTCCGGGCGAGGGCCCCCGCCCGTTTCACGTCACTCATCCGTCTCCCCACCCGAGCCGGGTGGGCGGGCACGCCGCGCCGTCCGTACCGCGGCACCGGTGACCCGCCCGTGGCTTCCCGCCCCCTGCGACGTGCTCCGCGGGGCCGTTGGTTCCGCCCCGCCGGCATCGGTGCCGGGCCGGGTCGGGGCGCTACCGGCGGTGGGGGTCGCCCAGGCCCGGCGGACGGTTGCGGGCCCCGGGCCCGTAGTTCTGCCGGTCCTCGTACGCCTGGATCCGTCGCTGCTGTTCGATGAGGAGGCCGTCGACGTTCTCGGTGGTCGAGGACGGTCGGCGCAGCAGGACGACGACCAACACCCCCACGATCGCCGCCAGCACCCCGAAGAAGCTCGCCAGGAACAGCACGCTCGTCACCCCCCGTGATCCGTCGTCCGCGCCTCCGCCGGGTCGGCGCCCGGCCGAATGACGGCTCGAACGGGCGCGCAGTCCGGTCGAGGATAATGCCGGCCCGCCGGTCGCGCCAGGGCATCGTTGCTGGTGGAGGCCCCGCTGACGGGGTCGGCGGGCGCTCGTATGCTCGCCGTATGACAGATGCCCGGACCCCGTCAGGCCCCGCCGATCACGCAGTTCCGGCCCGAGGGGGCGCGGCCGGGCCGACCGCCAATTCCCTGCGCAGAGCGTTGCGTCGGGCCCGGGACGGGGTCGCGCTGGACCTCGCCGAGGCGACCGCGCTGCTCCAGGCCCGCGGCGCGGACCTGGAGGACCTGTGCGCCTCGGCGGCCCGGGTCCGGGACGCGGGGCTGGCGGCGGCGGGCCGGCCCGGGGTCATCACCTACTCCAAGAGCGTGTTCATCCCGCTGACCCGGCTGTGCCGGGACACCTGCCACTACTGCACCTTCGTCACCGTCCCCGGCAAGTTGCGCCGGGCCGGGCACGGCATGTTCCTCTCGCCCGACGAGGTGCTGGACATCGCCCGGCGCGGCGCCGAACTGGGCTGCAAGGAGGCGTTGATCACCCTCGGGGACAAGCCCGAGGCCCGGTGGCCGGAGGCCCGCGCCTGGTTGGCCGCGGAGGGGTACGACGACACCCTGGCGTACGTGCGGGCGATGTCGATCCGCATCCTGGAGGAGACGGGGCTGCTGCCGCACCTCAACCCGGGGGTGCTGAGCTGGACGGACCTCCAGCGGCTGAAGCCGGTGGCGCCGTCGATGGGCATGATGCTGGAGACGACGGCGACCCGGCTGTGGAGCGAGCCGGGCGGCCCGCACCACGGTTCGCCCGACAAGGAGCCCGCGGTCCGGCTGCGGGTGCTGGAGGACGCGGGCCGCAGTTCGGTGCCGTTCACCAGCGGAGTGCTGCTGGGCATCGGCGAGACGTACGAGGAGCGCGCGGAGTCGCTGTTCGCGCTGCGGAAGGTGGCCCGCGCCTACGGGGGCGTCCAGGAGCTGATCATCCAGAACTTCCGGGCCAAGCCGGACACCGCGATGCGCGGCAGGCCGGACGCGGAGTTGGACGACCTGGTGGCCGCGGTGGCGGTGGCCCGGCTGCTGATGGGCCCGGCGGGGTGCATCCAGGCCCCGCCGAACCTGGTGGACGAGGAGTACGGGCGGCTGATCCGGGCCGGCGTCGACGACTGGGGCGGGGTGTCGCCGCTGACCATCGACCACGTCAACCCGGAGCGGCCCTGGCCGCGGATCGAGGAGTTGGCGCGGCACTCGGCGGCGGCCGGCTTCACGCTGCGCGAACGGCTCTGCGTGTACCCGGAGTTCGTGCAGCGGGGCGAGCCCTGGTTGGACCCGCGGGTGGTGCCCCACGTGCGGGCGCTGGCCGACCCGGTGACCGGACTGGCCGACCCGGACGCCCGGCCGGTGGGGCTGCCCTGGCAGGAGCCCGACGAGGGGTTCGCCGCGCCCTCGGGCCGCACCGACCTGCACCGCACCATCGACACCGAGGGCCGCACCGCCGACCGGCGGGAGGACTTCGACGCGGTGTACGGCGACTGGGAGGCGCTGCGCGAGGCCGCCGCGCCGGGGATGGTGCCGTCCCGGATCGACGGGGACGTGCGCGGCGCGCTGCGCACCGCGGCGGACGATCCGACCCGGCTGGACGACGCCCAGGCGCTGGCGCTGCTGCACGCGGACGGTCCGGCGCTGGACGCGCTGTGCCGGGTGGCGGACGACCTGCGCGCGTCGGTCGTCGGCGAGGAGGTGACGTACGTCGTCACCCGGAACATCAACTTCACCAACGTCTGCTACACGGGCTGCCGGTTCTGCGCCTTCGCGCAGCGCCGCACCGACGCCGACGCGTACACGCTGTCCCTGGAACAGGTCGCGGACCGGGTGGCGCAGGCGTGGGAGGTGGGCGCGGTCGAGGTGTGCATGCAGGGCGGCATCCACCCGGACCTGCCCGGGACGGCGTACTTCGACCTGGCGCGGGCGGTGAAGGCCCGGGTGCCGGGCATCCACCTGCACGCGTTCTCGCCGATGGAGGTCGTCAACGGGGCGAGCCGCACCGGGCTGTCGATCCGGGAGTGGCTGGCGGCCGCCCGGGAGGCGGGGCTCGACTCGGTGCCGGGCACGGCGGCGGAGATCCTGGACGACGAGGTGCGCTGGGTGCTCACCAAGGGCAAGCTGCCGACGGCCACCTGGCGGGAGGTCATCGAGACGGCGCACGAGCTGGGCCTGCGCTCCTCGTCCACGATGATGTACGGGCACGTGGACCAGCCCCGGCACTGGCTGGGGCACCTGCGGACCCTGGTGGAGGTGCAGGAACGGGCGCAGGAGAAGGGCGTCGCGGGGTTCACCGAGTTCGTGACGCTGCCCTTCGTGCACACCAACGCCCCGGTGTACCTCGCGGGCATCGCCCGCCCCGGTCCGACGACCCGGGACAACCGGGCGGTGACCGCGATGGCCCGGCTGCTGCTCCACCCGCACGTGCGCAACATCCAGACGAGCTGGGTGAAGCTGGGCGCCGAGGGGGCGGCGGAGATGCTGCGTTCCGGGGCGAACGACCTGGGCGGCACCCTGATGGAGGAGACCATCTCCCGGATGGCCGGCTCGGGCTACGGCTCCTACCGGTCGGTCAAGGACCTGGTCGCCATCGCGGAGGCGGCGGGCCGGCCGGCCCGGCCCCGGACGACCCTGTACGGGGAGGTGCCCGAGGAGCGGCAGCGGGCCGCGGCGGGCTCGGACGGTCACCTGCCGCGGCTGCTGCCGGTGCTTCCCGCGGGCGAGGAGTAGGGCGGGGCGGGGCGGCGGAGGATCCGCCTCCGCCGTGATCACGGACCGGGTAGGTTCACCCCATGTCGAGTCGTCTCCTCGAACTGCACGTCGAGAACTTCCGCAGCCTGCGCGACGTGACCGTCCCGCTCGGTCCGCTGACCGTGCTGGTGGGGCCGAACGGTGTGGGCAAGTCCAATGTGCTGAAGGTCTTCGACTTCCTCGCCGACATCATCCGCACCGACCTCCAGCCCGCGCTGGACGCCCGGGGCGGTTTCGACGAGGTCGCCTTCTGGGGCGGTGTCAAGCCGCCCACGTCCATGCGCATCCAGCTCAAGGCCACCTGGACGAGCCACTCCACCCTGAACGCGCCCGACGAGTACGACCTGACGATCCGGCGCCGTTCGCTGCGGTCCCACGGGCCCGCCTACACGCTCTCCCGCAAGGAGGTCTTCGCGTTCAAACGGACGCGGGGGCGGGGGCGGCGCATCACCATCTCCGGTGAGGAGGCGCACGTCGTCGACCAGCGCTCCGGCAAGGAGGAGGGCAGCGGGAGCAGCTTCGGCATCCGCCGGCTGAGCAGCGGTCTGTCCACCCTCCCCCGGCTCGGCCCCTCGGACGGCGGCGACGAGGTGACCCGGGTCGCCGACCGTCTCTCCTCCTTCCGGGTGTTCGACGTCGACGTGGCCGCTGCCCGGCTGCCCACCCAGCTGCGTGCCGCGGACATGGCGACCCTGGCACCGCACGCGGAGAACCTGGCCGCGTTCCTGATCAGCCTGAGTGCTCGGGACGACCTCTGGGAGCGCCTCGTCGAGGACGCCCGGCACGTCCTCCCGCAGTTGGAGAACATCGAGTTCGAGGAGGTCGGCGGGGCGATCGACCAGCTCACGGTGGTACTGCGGGAGCGCGGACTGCGCCGGCTGACACCGCTGGCGGATGCCTCCTACGGCACGGTCCGACTGCTCGGCCTGCTCGCCCTGCTGTACGACCCCCGTCCGGCGGCGTTCACCTGCATCGAGGAGATCGACCACGGCTTGCACCCCCAGGCGCTGGAGTTGGTGGTGCAGCGGTTGCGGGAAGCCTCCGAGCGCACCCAGTTCATCGTCGCGACCCACTCTCCCGCTCTGGTCAACCGGTTGCGTCCCGGGGAGTTCCTGGTCTGTGACCGGGACGAGGAGGGCGCGTCGATCATTCCGGCGCTGACCGTGGACGAGGTGGAGGCGATCGTCGAGGCGTCCGGGGACCAACCGCTGGGCGAACTCTGGTTCGCGGGCGTGCTGGGCGGCGATCTGACCGGGGATGCGCTGTGACGGGCCGGGACCGGGGCGGCGACCGGCGGGGCGGCGCACGGGGACGCGTGATCGTCCTCGCCGGCGAGGACCAGAACGACTGCGAGATCGTGGCGGCCTTGATACGCGCGCACCGGCCCGACCTGTGTACGGCCGCCAAACTGGTCCGCATCAACGATCCCGTGCGGTTGCGCCGCAAGTCTGGCCAGGAACTGGCCGTGGCGGCGAAGGCCCTCGTCGGGAAGGCGCGGGCCAAGGCCCTCCAGCAGCGTTCGGAACTCGTGGGGTTGGTGGTCCACGAAGACCTGGACGGGTTCACCGACCCGCAGTACCGGAAGGTGCGGGCGGCGGTCGCGGACGCTCTGCGGACCCAGTGCGGCGGAGCCCTCACCGCCCTGGCGCTCGCCGCCTGGGAGTCCGAGGGCTGGCTCCTCCTCTTCCCGGACGCCTTTGCGCGCGTGCACCCGAAGTGGAAGGTCCCCGCTCAGTTGCGCGGCAAGGACTCGGGGCGACTCAAGGGGCCCAAGGAAGAACTCAAGAGACGGCTCGGCTCTCCCGTCTTCCGCGAGAGCGACGGCCCCGCGGTCGCCCGCCGCGCTCTGGAGCACGGGCTGGTCTCCGTTCCGGAGGGCCGGAACGACTCCTACGCCGACTTCGTCGAGGAGTTGGCGAGCTGGGCCCCGCCCGCCGCGCGCTGACGCCGCGCCCCGCCGTGGCCCCGCGGGGAAACGGGGGCGCCCTGCGAGACTGGCCGGGTGAACGCTCAGAAGCCGGTCCGGTGCGTCCAGTGCGGGCACACGTGCGTGATCCTGGCCCAGGCCGCCGATCCGGAGACGCGGCTCCCCCGGTGGCGCTACACCTGTCTGGACTGCCGGATCGCCTGGTGGGTCGACCAACACGGGGGCACCGCCACCGACTACGCCCGCCGGGACCCGCCGTCCTGACCCGTGCCCGGCCTGCGCGCGGGACGGGCCCGTACAACCTTTCGGCGGTCGAAGTCGTCCTGCGCATGTCGACGTCATCCGGTACGGCGGGTCCGCCGTACCGGATGGCGCCCGGACGCGTGGACCGCGCATCCGGGCCGCGGGCAGGCAACCGCGGGGACCGCCGTCGGCATCCTCCGGTCCGGAAGGCACCCGGCGTCCTGCCGGGGCCGCGCCGCCCCGGCTCCGCCCACGCGTCGACGTCGGGACCGGGGGCGTCGCAGACGACGAGGAGACCGTTGGTGGACCGTGTCGCGGGGAACGGCTCGCCGCTGGCGCCGGAAGGACCCCGGGCGGCGGCCGGGGTCCTCCCGGAGACCGCAGCGGCTCCGCGCCCGGCCGGTCGCCGTCGACCGGGCGCGGGCGGAACCCCTCGTTCAGGGGAACCGGTCGGGAACCTTCCACCGGCGTACGGGTGTCCACCCTGGGTACGACCGCCCTTGTGCGGGCCCGGACGTCGACGGACGAAGCACCACACCCGACTACCGTGACAGGCACATATCAAGACTGACTCTTCGTGTAGGAACAAGGCACACTGACGAAACCTCAGGAATCACGTCAGGCAGGGCAGGGGAACGCATGGACGGAGTACCGCGAGTCCCGGATCAGCGCCGCCCGGTGGCACCCGCTTCCGGTCGGCCCGCGACCCCGCACATCGGCGGGGCCCGGGCGCACGACCGGGAGGGTGCGGGCGGCACCGGAGCCACGGTGACCGGCCCCGCCGGCGGGGCCGGCGCCGGACCGGACCCGGGGCACGGCCACCGGACGCACACCGACGCCGACAGCAGGACGCACCACACCGACGACCGCGCCGCCGGGGCGCACCCGACCCGGGCCGCGGCGGCCAGCACCCACCAGTCGACCAGCGACGTGCCCGGGGCGGACGCCAGCGCCCTCCCGGCGCCCGGCGCCCCGACCGCGCGACGGCCCGCCGGGGTCGACCGGGCGGCGCCGGAACTCCGCTTCGGGGTGCTCGGCCCGGTGCGGGCCTGGCGCGGGACGGCGCCCCTGGCGACCGGCTCGCCCCAGCAGCGCGCGCTGCTCGCCGCGCTGCTGCTGCGCGAGGGGCGGATGGCCACCGCCGACCAACTCATCGACGCGCTCTGGGGCGAGGAGTCCCCCAGTCAGGCGCTCGCCACCGTCCGCACCTACGCCTCCCGGCTGCGCAAGACGCTCGGGCCGGGCGTACTGAGCAGCGAGGCGGGCGGCTACGCGATCCGGGTGCCGCCCGAAGCGCTCGACCTCACCCGGGCCGAGGACCTGTCCGCCGCGGCGGACAAGGCGCGCACCGGGGGCGACCTGCCCCGGGCCCGCGCCCTACTGAACGAGGCGCTCGCGCACTGGGAGGGCGAGCCCCTGGCGAGCCTGCCCGGACCGTACGCGCAGAACCAGCGCACCCGACTGGAGGAGTGGCGGCTCCAACTCCAGGAGACCCGACTGGACCTGGACCTGGAACAGGGCCACCACGCCGAGTCGATCTCCGAACTCACCGCACTGACCGCCGCCCATCCGCTGCGCGAACGGCTGCGCGAACTGTTGATGCTGGCGCTCTACCGCAGCGGACGCCAGGCCGAGGCGCTCGCCGTCTACGCCGACACCCGGCGGCTGCTCGCCGAGGAGCTGGGCGTGGACCCGCGCCCCGACCTCAGCGGACTGCACCAGCGCATCCTGCGCGCCGACCCCTCGCTGAGCCAACCCGTCGCGACCGCACCCGAGCCGGCACCCACCCCGGCCCGTCCCGCGCAACTCCCGGCGACAGTACCGGACTTCACCGGACGTTCGACCTTCGTGGCCGAGCTGAGCGAGGTGCTCACCACCGCCGAGGGGCGGGTCATGGCGGTGTCGGCGGTCGCGGGCATCGGCGGCGTCGGCAAGACCACCCTCGCGGTGCACGTGGCGCACGCCTCGCGGGCCGGCTTCCCGGACGGGCAGCTGTACGTCGACCTCCAGGGCGCCGGCCCCCGGGCCGCCGAGCCCGAGGCGGTGCTCGGCGCGTTCCTGCGGGCGCTCGGCACCCCGGAGCCGTCGATCCCCAAGACGCTGGAGGAGCGCGCCGCCCTGTACCGCACGGTGCTCGACGGGCGGCGGGTGCTCGTGCTGCTGGACAACGCGCGGGACGCCGCCCAGGTGCGCCCGCTACTGCCCGGCACCGAGGGCTGCGCGGCGCTGGTGACCTCCCGGGTGCGCATGGTGGACCTGGCCGGAGCCCACCTCGTGGACCTCGATGTGATGTCCCCCGAGGAGGCCCTGCAACTGTTCACCCGGATCGTCGGCGCCGAACGCGTCGGCTCCGAACGCGAGGCCGCGCTCGACGTGGTCGCCGCCTGCGGCTTCCTGCCGCTGGCCATCCGGATCGCCGCCTCCCGGCTGGCCGCCCGCCGCACCTGGACGGTGTCGGTGCTCGCCGCCAAGCTCGCCGACGAGCGCCGCCGGTTGGACGAGCTCCGGGCCGGCGACCTCGCGGTGAAGGCCACCTTCGAGTTGGGCTACGGCCAGTTGGAGCCGGCGCAGGCCCGGGCGTTTAGGCTGCTGGGCCTCGCGGACGGCCCGGACCTCTCGCTGTCGGCGGCGGCCGCCGCCCTCGACCTGCCGGAGGAGGAGGCCGAGGACCTCCTCGAAGGGCTGGTCGACATCTCCCTGTTGGAGTCGGCGGCGTCCGGCCGGTACCGGTTCCACGACCTGCTGCGGTTGTACGCGCGGGCCTGCGCCGAACGGGACGAGCAGCACCCCGGGGAGTGCTCCGCCGCCCTCGGGCGGCTGCTCGACTTCTACCTCGCCACCGCGGCCGGGGTGTACGCGCTGGAGCGCCCCGGGGACCGCACCGTCGACCACCTGGAGCCCACCAGCCACCCCGGGCTGTCCTTCACCGACCGGGGGCCGGCGCTGGACTGGCTGTACTCGGAGGCCGAGTGCCTGCTGGCCGCCGTCCGCCAGGGCGAGCGGCCCGAGGGGCTGCGCCGCGCGGTGGACCTGCTGATCGCGGCGAAGACGCTGGCCGAGACGGGGGTGGGCGCCCGCCGCTACGAGACCGCGGCCGGCGCGCTGCGGGACGCCGGGGCCCGCACCGGCGACGTCCGCGCGGAGGCCCGGGCCCGGCTGACGCTGGCTCTGGTGCACAGCACCGGGGGCCGGTTCGCCGCGGCGGAGGCGGAGATCCGGCGGGCGCTGGAGCTCAGCGCGGGCGGCGACGACCCGTGGGTGCGCTGCAACGCCCCCAACGACCTGGGCATCATCGCCCTGTACGAGGGGCGGCACGCGGAGGGCGAGCGCCATCTGGGCGACTCCATCGCGGCGTTCCGGGCGGACGGCAACCGACCGGGCGAGGCGAGCGCCCTGTGCAACCTGTCGCGCATCCAACTCGCCGCCGGGCGCACCGAGACCGCGGTGCGCCTCGCCGAGGAGGGCGTGGCGATCTACGACCGGATCGGGCTCACGCTGCGGCTGGCCAACGGCCGTTACGCGCTGGGGATGGCGCTCACCCAGGCCGGCCGGCTGACCGAGGCGCTGGGGCAGCTCACCGCCGCGCTGGCCGTGTTCCGCGAGTCGCGGCAGCGGCTGTGGGAGGGGATGAGCCTGTTCCGGCTGGCGGAGGCCCATTTGGCGGGCCGGCGTCCCGCGCAGGCCGCGGCCCTCGCCGAGCAGGCGCTGGCCGCGCTGCGGGAGATCGGCGGTCCGTGGCGGCGCGGCAACGTGCTGACCCTGCTGGGGCGGGCCCTCGCCCGGCTGGGCCAGTCGGACCGTTCCCGTGCCTGTCTGACCGAGGCCCTCGCCATCTACGAGGAGTTGGGCTCGCACGAGGCCGAGGAGGTGCGCGGCCTGCTGGCGCCGGCCGCCGCGGCCTGAGCGCCCGTCACCGAGGTGCCGCTCCCCGGTCGTCGGGGGGCGGCACCCGTGCGTCCGGGGCGGGTGCGGAGGGCGAACAGGATCCAAAAACTTGCCGATTCAGAAATCTTGCCGTCTGTGCAAGATTTTTCTACCCTTCTCCCATGTCCCCCATCGACGAGCCCTCCGCGGACGGACCGCCCGGACTGCGCGAGCGCAAGAAGAGACAGACCCGACTCGCCCTGAGCCGGGCGGCGATCCGGCTGTGCGTGCTGCACGGCTGGGCCGAGGTGACGATCGAACGGATCGCCGCCGAGGCCGACGTCTCGGTCCGCACCTTCCGCAACTACTTCGCCGGCAAGGCGGAGGCGATCGCCCACAGCCACCTGGAGCGGATGACCGGGGTCGCCGAGGACCTGCTCGCCCGGCCGGCCGATGAGCCGCTGTGGGAAGCGCTCCGCCACGCCGTCCTGGGCCGGTTCGCACCGCCCGACTCCGTTCCGCAGGACCCGCGGTGGCGCGAGGGCGTACGGCTGATGCTGACCGAGCCGGCCCTGGCCGGCGAGATCGTCAAGGCCGGCGCCGCCGCCGAACGGACGCTGGCCGCCGCCGTCGCACGGCGCACCGGCACCGACCCCGATCACGACCTCCACCCGAGGCTGGTGGCGGCGGTCGTCGCGGCCGGCAGCACGGTGGCCGTCGAACACGGTCTGCGCTCCGCGTCCGCCGAACCGCTCGACACGGTCCTCACCCGGGTGTTCGAGCAACTCGCCGCCGGCCTGCCCGTCCCGCAACCGGGGCCGCACGGCCCCCGACCCGCCGAGGAGACCCGACCGTGACAGCCGACGTGATCGTCGTGGGCGGCGGCCCGAACGGGCTGATGCTCGCCTGCGAACTCAGCCTGGCCGGCATCCGCCCGATCGTGCTGGAGCAACTCCCCCGACCCAGTACCGTGCCGAAGGCCAACGGCCTGCTGGGGCAGGTAGTGCGCCTGATGGACCACCGGGGGCTGCACGAGCCGCTCAGCGGCAGCCCGGAGCCGCCGTTACCGAACTCGGCCTACTTCATGTTCGGCGCGCTCGGCCTCGACCTCAGCCTGCTGGACTCCAGCCCGCTCTTCGGCCTGGCCGTGCCGCAGCACCGCATCGTGGAGGTCCTGGCGGAACGGGCCCGGGCCCTCGGCATGGACCTGCGGCGCGGCCACCGGGTGCACGCCCTCGCCCAGGACGCACGGACGGTCACCCTCGACGTCACCGGTCCCGACGGCGAGCAACGGCTGAGCGCCCGCTACGCGGTCGGCGCGGACGGGGCGCACAGCGTGCTCCGCAAGCTCGCCGGGATCGGCTTCCCCGGCGTCGGCTACGACCGCCGCACCAACCGCACCGCGCACGCCGCCGTTCCGGCCGACTGGATCGACCCGGTCAACGGGGCCCTCGCGATCCCCGGCCGCGCACCGGTCCTGCCCTTCCTGCCCCACCTCACCGACCGGGGCAGCTTCTCCTACGCCCCCTTCCCCGGCCACCCGCCGCTGGTCAGCACCACCGAGTGGGACCAGCCCGCCTCCGACGGGCCGATGACGCTGGCCGAGCTGGCGTCGAGCGTCGAGCGGGTGCTCGGCGTCGAACTGCCGCTCGGCGCCCCGGACGGAGCGGGCCCGCACGTGCTGCGTCGACTGGACGGCGGCCACACCCGGGTCGCCGAGCGGTTCCGCGACCGCCGGGTCCTGCTGGTCGGCGACGCCGCCCACGTCTACGCCTCCGGCGGCGGCCCCGGGCTGAACCTCGGTCTCCAGGACGCCGCCAACCTCGGCTGGAAGCTGGCCGCGACCCTGCGCGGCACCGCCCCCGCGGGACTGCTCGACAGCTACGACGCCGAGCGCCGCCTCGCCGCCCGACGCATGCTGCTCAACGCCCGGGCGCAGGCGGCGCTGACCGCACCGGGAGAGGACGCCGCCGCCCTGCGCGAGCTGCTCACCGAGCTGCTGCGGGGCGAGCAGGTCGTCCAGCACCTCGCCGACCTGGTCGCGGGCAGCGACGTGCGCTACGACATGGGCGTCACCGACCCCCACCCCGCGGTCGGCCGCTTCGCGCCGGAGTTGGAGGTGGAGCTGGACACCGGGACGGAGCGGGTCCGGCTCGCCGAGCTCGCCCGGAGCGGTCGTCCCCTGCTGGTCGACCTGACCGCGGACCGGTCGCCGGCGGCGGCCCTCCCGGCCGGGCAGGACGCCGTCGACCCGGTCCTCGCCCGCGGCGGCCCGGACGGCCTCACCGGCCTGCTGGTGCGCCCCGACGGGTACGTGGCCTGGGCCTGCGGTTCGCTGCGCCCGGACGCGGCGGAACTGGCCGGACTGCGGGCGGCCGTCCGGCGCTGGTTCGGGGCCTGAGCCCCGGGCCCCGGCCGGGACGGCGGCGGTGTGACCGGGCCGGCGCAACCCCCCGCCCGCCCTCGGCCGTCCCGCCGGGTGAGGGGTCCGGGCGGCCCGGTGCCGGCCGGAAATCCTCCGGTCACCGGGGCGTTCATCGTTCGTTTATCGCCCGGGCCCATCATTCAGGCATCGGGTCGTCTTAGCGGGGGGCGGACGAACCGAGCGGGCGGACGGCCATCCCCTGGGGACAGCCGTCCGACCCGGTTCGTCCGGCACCCGACGGGGGTGTTGCCGGACGGATCCATCGCAAACGGCTCCCAGAAATCAGGAGTTCAGCACCATGAGCAACGCCGAGAAGCCCGGCAAGACCAAGACCCAGGACAACCACGCCACCGACGAGCCGACCGTGGTCACCAGGGACAACCACGCGACCGGCGGCAAGACCAAGCCCGCGGACAACCACGCGACCGGGGGCACCGCGAGGACCACGGACAACCACGCCACGGGCGGCAAGCCCTAGGGCCCGCCGCACCGACCGGGGGAGACGGGGGAAGCACACAGGGGGACGGGGGAAGACGAACCGCGGCGGCACCGAGGGGGAGCCGCCGCGGTTCGCTGTCGTCGTGCTCCCGCGCCGGTGGTCCCCGCATCGACGACCGGGCGAGGGACGCCCGGTGACCACAACCGCAGGGAGAGACACCATCATGATCCGCGCAGGGAAACTACTCGCCGTGACCGCCCTCGCCGCCGGGGCGGCCCTCGGCGCGTCGGGGGTCGCGACCGCCGACCAGCACGCCACCGGCGGCAAGGAGGGCGTCCAGGTCCGCCCCCTCGACCAGCATGCGACCGGGGGCCAGCAGCGCGTCGCCGACCAGCACGCCACCGGCGTCCGCTGAGGGCCGACCGCGGCCCGGCACGGCCGTGGGGCGAAGCGCCGGGGAACCGCCGCTGACCGGCCCTGATCGACGGTCGGCCCACGACCGGGACGCCGCTCCGGCACGGCACCGCCGTGACCGGAGCGGCGTCCGCCCGTCTGGCGAACCCGTGGCACCGGGCGTAGCGTCGGTGGCGTGAGGCCGAAGGAGGCGACGCCGATGGCGCGCAACGTCCTCGGATCGCTCCTCGCCCTCCTCGGTGCGACGGCCGCCGTCTGGAGCCCCTTCCGTGCCTGGTACGACGGCCGTCCCGGGCGGTACTACGAGGTGGGCGAGTTGTTCACCGCCCAAGGCGTCAGCGACGCGCGGGCGGAGCTGTTCCTCTCCCTGTTCCTGCCCTTCCTGGCCGCTGCCGTGCTGGCCCTGGTCGGGGTGGTGCTCCGCTCCCGGCTCGCGGTGGCCGTGGCCGGGGTGGTGGTGCTCGGGTTCACCGTGTTGTGGATGGTCCGCACGGGGCAGGCGATGGGCGAGTTGGCCGTCACCAGCGACGGTCGGGGGCTCGGCTGGGGTGTCGTCGGCGGGCTCGGCGGCGGGCTGCTGCTCCTGCTGGGCGCCGCCGTGATGTCCGGTCGGCCCGCCCGAGCCCGCTACGGGACGGTGCCGCCCCGCGGGGAGCCGCCGCCCGAACCGCCGCCGGGCGGCTGAGGTTCAGTCGGGTTCCTCGGTCGGCGGCTCCCCCTCGACGAGTCGTTCGGCGATCTCGTCGCCCCACTCCCCGGCCCAGGCACGCAGTTCGGCGGTCGCCCGGCGCCCCAGTCCGTAGGCGCGGAACTCCCGGTCGTCGAGCCAGGCGGCGCCGGCCAGCCGGGCCTGGAGGTCGCGCGGGTCGAAGGTGTCGGGGGCGTGCCGGCGGCCCAGTTCCTCCAGGTCGAGGCGGCTCCAGCGGTCGGCGACGGCGTGCACGTGGACCAGGTCGCGGGCCAGCCCCCGGTCGGCGAGTGCCCGCACCTTCGTCCCGATCAGGTCCTCCAGCGCCAACGCCAGCCCGAGGGGCGTGCCGACCGGCGGGTGCCACAGCGCCTCCTTGTAGAGGTGGACGCCCACGGGGGCGGAGTCCGGGGTGCTCGGAAGCGGGGCGAGTGCGCCGGGCGGCTCCGGTACGGCCACGGTGAGCCGGGCGGCCAGCGGTCCGCGTTCCTCGGCGGTCACGGTCCAGCCGCGGTGTTCCAGGGCGGTGCGGACGGCGGCGGTGACCTCGGCGAGCGGAGCGGCGGCGGCGGTGGCCAGGTCCACGTCCCGGCTGGCCCGGTCGACCAGGCCGTGGGCGCGGGCGGCCCACCCGCCGGCGAGGGCCAGCCGGTGCGGCCGGCCGGCGGCCAGCAGGGCGGGCAGGAGGCTGCGGTGCGGTTCGCCCGGGGCCGGCCCGGCGGTGGACGTCGTGGAGGGCATGGGGCGATTGTCCCCGCGGCGGGCGGCGCCCGCCGGTCCACCGCCCCGCCCGGCCCGGCGGTCCACCCCGTGGGACGGACCGGGCCGGGGGCCTCAGCCGTGACGGGCGGTGCCGGTGCCCTTCTCCGCGTCGAGGGCGTACACGCAGCGGTCCTTGCTGCACGCGTAGACCACCCCGGCCTGGACCACCGGGGCGCCGGTGATCTCCCCTCCGGTGGCCAGTTTCCAGCGCAGTCGGCCGTCGTCCGCCTTGAGCGTGTACAGCAGGTGGTCGGTGGAGCCGAAGTGGATGCGGCCCTCGGCGACGACCGGGGTGCCCACCACGTCCCCGCCGGCCTGGAACCGCCACTTGGGCGTGCCGGTCACCGCGTCGAGGGTGTAGAGGCCCCGCCCGCTGCCGACGTGGACGTGTCCGTCGGCGACCAGCACGGGTTCGGCCGAGGAGCGGGGTTCGGTGGCGATGCGCCAGCGGTCGCGGCCGTCCGCCGGGTCGAGGGCGTACACGGTGCCCAGGTAGTCGGCGAGGTAGACGCCGCCGCCGGTGACGGCGGGGCCGGGGGCGAAGGCCGGCGGGGCCAGGAAGGCGGCGGGGGCCTCGAAGTGCCAGCGCACCCGGCCGGTGGCGGTGTCCAGGGCGAGGACGCGGGTGCCGGCGGCGACGTAGACGTGGCCGTCGGACGCATGGGTGACCCGGACGGGCACCCCGCCGCAGGAGGCGGCGTCGCCGATCGGGTAGGACCAGCGTTCCTCCCCGGTGCGTGCGGCCAGGGCGCGCAGTCGTGCATCGTGCCAGACGTAGACGGTGTCGTCGTGGAGGGCGGGGCCCGCCTCGGCGGTCTCGAAGTCGGTCTGGGCCCCGGTGACCTCCCACAGCTTCTGGCCGCCGGAGGCGTCCCACGCCTGGACGGCGCCGCCGCGGGTGGCGGTGACGACGGTGCCCCGGTCGGCGCGGAGCGCGTACACCCAGCCGTCCGCGGACAGGCGCCACAGGTCGGTGCCCTCGCGGGCGTCCAGGGCGTAGAGGGTGGGGCCGTCCGAGGCGATGACCCGGCCGCTGGAGACGGCCATGGACCAGGCCACGTCGCGGGTCTTGAAGCGGCGGCGGCCGGTGGCGACGTCCAGGGCGTGCACCTCGAAGGAGGTGACGTACACGAGGTCGCCGTCGACGGCGGGGGTGCCCCACACGTCGTTGGACATCCGGAACCGCCAGGGGCGCCAGCCGGCGCCGCCGGCCGGTGGCGGGGCCGCGGGGCGGGGCGGGGCGGCGGGTACGGCGACGGCGCCCGGGCCGGCCGCGGCGGAGCGCGACCAGTGCCCGGAGAGCTGGGCCTCGGGGGAGCCGGCGTGGGCCGGGCGGGCGTCGGCGACCCGGGGTCCGGGGCCGATGGGCACCCGGGCGCCGGCGAGCCGCACCCCGCCGTGGCCGGCGGCGTGCCGTCCGGGTTCGGCGGGATGCCGGTCGGGGTGGGCGTCGGGGCCGGGGGGCGGTTGGTGCGGCAGGGGCGGGGCGTGCGGCGGGGGCGGCGGTACGCCGGGGGCGCCCCGGCCCCGGCCGCCGCGGGCGCCGCCCTGGGCGGGGGGCGCACCGTGGCCGTGCGGCGGGGCCTGCGGGTGGGCGGGGGCCGGGAGTTGGGCGGCCTGGGTGCGCCCCCCGCGGCGGGCTTCGATCAGGCTGGTGGCCCGCTCGGGCAGCCAGGCGGACGCGGTGCCGCTGTCGTCGGAGCCGGAGCCGAACAGGTGGGGGGCGAGTTGGGCCTGGAGGTCGGCGGGCGAGGGGCGGGCCGGGGCGTCGGGCTGCATGCAGGACTCGATGAGGGGCCGCAGCTCGTCGGGCAGCCCCGTCAGGTCGGGCCCCTCGCGCAGCAGCATGAACACCGTCTCGACCGGGTTGGCCCCGTGGTACGGGGCGTGGCCGGTGGCGGCGAACACCAGGGTGGAGCCCAGGGAGAAGATGTCGCTGGCGCCGGTGACGCTGCGGGAGTCCTTCGCCTGTTCGGGTGACATGTAGGCGGGGGTGCCGACCGCGACGTTGGTCATCGTCAACCGGGTGTTGGACACCCCGCTGGCGATGCCGAAGTCGATGACCCGGGGCCCGTCCTCGACGACGAGCACGTTGGAGGGCTTCAGGTCGCGGTGGACCAGCCCGGCGCCGTGGATGGACTGGAGCGCCTCGGCGACCCCGGCGGCGAGCCAGCGCACGGCCTGCGCGGGCATCGGCCCGCACTCGTTCACTATTTCCTCAAGGGAGGGGGCGGGCACGTAGGCGGTGGCCAGCCACGGCACGGCGGCCCGCGGGTCGGCGTCCACCACGGCGGCGGTGTAGAAGCCGGAAACGGCGCGGGCGGCCTCCACCTCACGGGTGAAGCGGACGCGGAAGAGCTGGTCCTCCGCGAGCTCCGTCCGCACGGTCTTGATCGCGACGCGTCGACCGGACGCCGAGCGGGCGAGGTAGACGAGCCCCATGCCGCCGGCACCGAGCCGCCCCAGCACCTCGAACGGGCCGATCCGTCTCGGATCATGCTGTGTCAGCTGATCCACCACTTGCCTGCCACCTCCCCGTACGGGCCGCCTCCACGAACACGACCCCGTGCAGCGTCTCACCACCGAACCGCCAGGGCGGCACGCACCCCGATTCTTCCTGCCCCGGGGGCCTGTTGCGAACCCGAGGACGAAACGGGATGTCTACGACTAGTCATCCCATTCGCCGCACGGCGCCCCCTTCCCGCCGGGCACCTGACGGTCCACCACGTGACGAGCGGCACTCGACCCGGTGCGCCGGGGGCCCCGGCCTCCCGCGCCGGGGGTCGGATGTGGCGCACGACTCAGTCTCCCGCGAGCCTTCACCACTCCCCCGCCTCCCGCCCGCCGGCCCACCCGCGTCGCTACGCATCCTCCCCCGTACCCTGCGGCCGGTCCGCGGAACCGCCCGCCGCCCCGCCCCCGGGGTCGGGGTCGGCGAGCACGTCGCACTCCTGGGTGGCCTCCGGGTCGTCCCCGGGCGGCGTACGGTCCTCGTCGTCCTGGAGGACCCCGAAGTCGGCGCCCTGGTCGTCGGCGAAGACGGCGATCCGGCCGTAGGGGGTGTCGGTGGGCGCCAGTTGGACGCGGCCCCCGAGACGGACGACGGTCGCGGCGGCGGCGTCGCAGTCGGGGACCCTGAAGTAGACCAGGAAGTGTGACGGCATCTCGGGCGGAAAGCTGTCGCCGATGAGGATGCGTCCGGCCACCGCGGCGTCCGGGCCGGGCGCACTCCCCGCGGGTGACCACACCCGCAGCTGTCCGCCCTCACCCAGATCGGTGGCGCCGTAGCCGAACACCGCCGCGTAGAACGGGTCCACCACCGCGGCGTCCCGTGCGTACACCTCCGCCCAGCAGAAGGACATCACCTGCTGCTGCCGGTCGAAGCCGGGGTGCCCGACGCTCTGCCAGAGCCCGAAGACGGCACCCTCCGGATCGGCGGCCAGGGCCGCCGACCCGTCGCCGGCCGGCTGCGGACCGGCCACCACCCGCCCGCCGGCCGCGTGCACCCGGCGCACCGTTCCCGCGAGGTCGGGGGCGGCGAAGTACACCGTCCACACGGTCGGCATCCGACCGTCCCGCTTGTGGACCAGGGCGCCCACCGAACGCTCCCGGTGGAAGGCCCGCGCATAGCCGCCGCTCTCGAACGTCCACCCGAACAGCTCTCCGTAGAACCGCTTCCCCGCGGCCAGGTCGGGCAACATCGCCTCGGCCCAGCAGGGCACCCCCTCGGTGAACCCGACCATCACCGCAACCTTCCCGTGAACCCACACTCCTTGCAATCTACGCCAAACGTCACCCTGCACCCCAAATCGGACCCCGTCCACCAGGGGTGACCAGCGAATCCTTCCGATTTCAACGGCCTGCCCACCGGTCGTCGCGCACCCCGCCCCCGGAGGCCGTGCACCATCAAGGAAAACGCTCCGCCGGTCGCCATCGGGCCCCGCTCCGGACACCTGCCGTGCGCCCCCGAACGCGCCCCCCGAACAGGGGGGACCCCATTTGCAGTCGGCCGAATCGCGCTCCGAAGCCCCCTCGGTAAGCTGACGACATGACAGGACAGGTGAGAACCGTCGACGGCCGGGTGGCCGGACGACGAGGCCAGGCGACCCGCCAGAACCTCTTGGACCGCCTGGGCGAAATGCTCAGCTCTTCCCCGTACCGCGACGTGAAGGTCATCGACGTGGCCCGCAAGGCGGGCACCTCGCCGGCGACCTTCTACCAGTACTTCCCGGACGTGGAAGGCGCGGTCCTGGAGATCGCCGACGAGGTCGCCGCCGAGGCCGCTGCGCTCGGCGGACTGCTCGAAGGCCGCTCCTGGGCAGGCCGGGCGGGCTGGCAGACGGCGCAGGAACTCGTCGACGGATTCCTGGACTTCTGGCGCCGCAACGACGCGATCCTGCGGGTCATCGACCTGGCCGCCGCCGAGGGCGACAAGCGGTTCGCCCGCATCCGGCTACGCGTGTTGAACCCGGTCACCAGCGCCCTCACGGCGACCGTGAAGGACCTCCAGGCCAAGGGACGCGTCGACAAGGACGTCAACCCGGCGGCCATCGCGGGCTCCCTGGTCACCATGCTCACCGCGGTCGCCGGCCACCAGCGCGGCTTCACGACCTGGGGCGTCAAGCAGGCCGAACTGAAGCCGAACCTAGCCCTGCTCGTCCACCTCGGCATCACGGGCCGCAAGCCCACCAAGTAGCACCCCGCACGGACCGGCACCCGCCCGGTCGCCGCACCCCTCCCCGAACCCACCACCCCGTCGCCACGACACCGGGACCCCCGGTTCACCGCCCGGCACCCCCTTCCCCCCGGGCCAACCGGAACACCCGGATCTCCCGAGCGGTCCGCGACCGGTAGGTGGCGTACGGCGGCCACAGCCGCACCGCGGCGCTCCACGCCGCCTCCCGCTCGGCGCCCGTCAACAGCCGGGCCACCACCCCCACGCCTTCCGCGGGCCCGCCCGCCCAGTACACCCGCGCCCGCGGGTGCGCCAGCAGGTTCGCCGACCAGGCCGGATGCTCCGCCCGACCGAAGTTGGAGCCGATCAGCAGCCAGGTGCCGTCGCGCTCCGGCACCCACGCCAGCGGCGTCCGCCGCGGCAGGCCCGTCCGCGCGCCCGTGGCCACCAGCATCACGCTGGGCAGCAGCACCTCGCTGAGCAAGGTCCGGCCCCCGCTGAGTCGGTGCACCGCCCGGTCGACCGCGGGCAGCACGGTCGGGGCCACCCGGACGAACGCCCGCGTGGTCGAGGCCCGCTGCACCCAGCGCGTCACCGCGCCCCGCGCCCCGCCCGTCCGGAACGCACCGCGCGGGGGGTCGACCCCGCGGCGTGCGCCGCGCTCGCCACCGTTCGACGGTCCCACCTCTGTCCCACCCGCTTCCGGCCCTGCCGTGCCGCCGTCCCGGCGGCCCGCTTCCGGACCACCCCTTCCCCGCGCCCGCCCCCGGGAACCACCGGCGAGGGGTGCGCGCTCAGTGCTTGCGGGCGGTCAGCAGGGCGAAGGTGAGGAACTCCCCGCGGTCCTCGGCGAGCATGTCGATCACCGGCTGCTGGGCGTCCCGGGTCTCCGGCCGGCGCTCGACGCAGGCCCGGGTCCACAGCAGCCAGTCCTGCCAGGCGTCCGGCTGCGAGCGGGCCGAGGTGACGTCCACCAGGCCGGTGGTCGCCCACTGGAAGCGCCACCACTCGGCGGTGTGCCAGGCCATCGCCTCCCAGCCCACCACCCGCTCGACATGGGCCGGGACCGCCCCGAGTTCACGGACCTCCCGGGTCAACGAAGGTGTGGCCACGCCGAGTTGACCGCCCGGACGCAGGAAACGCAGCAGGTACGGCAGATAGGTGTCGGCCGTACCGAAGTACTCGAACGCGTCGATGCTGACGACGGCGTCGAAGCTGCCCTCCTCGAACGGCAGGGCGTGCGCCTCCGCCCGCACCGCCTCCACCGACTCCGCGACCCCGGCCTCGGCGAAGACGGCCGCCGCCCGCTCGGGGGCGATCCACCAGTCGGCGGCGACCACCCGCACCCCGTACTCGCGGGCCAGGAACACCGAGGAGGCGCCCTTGCCCGAGCCGAGGTCGAGCACCCGCATCCCGGGACGCAGGTCGAGGTCCCCGGCGAGGTCCTCCAGCAACCACAAGGGATGGGGTCCCATGTCGAGGTCGAGGACCCACCCGGGGTCGTAACGGGAGGAGCGGGGGTAACGATCGGGGCGCACAAGAGCGTTCACGGCAGTCACGCCCCCGCACCCAAGCCGATCCCCGCCCGGCGCACAACCGGATTTCCCCTCCCCCACCGCCGCACGCCCCTCCCCGCGGACCCCGGGACGGCCCATGCCGGACTCCCCAGCACGGCCACCGCCCCTCGCGCCGCGCTCGCCGCGACCGTCCTCGCCCCGTTGCTCCCCTCGCCGTCCGTACCACCGCTGAAGGTCCGAACACCGCTACGAATTCCGTCACTTCGCACCCGGACGGCATCCGGACCTTCGCCGAGGGGAGCCATGACCGGGTACCCGCAGCGGGCGGCGGCCAGTTGGACCTCGCCGGGCCGAGGCACCGGGGCAAGATCGCCATCAACACCTGGAGCTCCTGATGCCCGCCGTGCCGCGCCAGCGCCGCGGAAACCCGTGCCCGGGGCGTCGAGTTCGTCGGCACCAACACCCTCGGCCGCCGCGTTCGAGGAGGAGTTCGAAGTCGACTATCCGAGCCTGTACGACCCCCACGGCAAGCTGCTGCTCCGCTTGCCCAGGGGCATATCCCCGCGCAGGGCCTACCCACGACGATCGCCCTCGACCGGAAGTGCGCCATCACGGTCGGCCAGATTCGGCCCGGTCGACGCCGCCAGCCTCCGCCGGACGCTCGAACGAAAGTTCGCCATGTGCGAACAAACCGCCAGCAAGATCGGAATGAGAATCTCCGAATGTGATCACGCAACCCCGGACCTGCACTGAACAGGCTATTTCCCTGAACGGGGAACACGGCGACCCCCGGTTCTCCTACAATCGAAGACCCGCCCCCCACACGCGCGACACGACGTTCGGCTCCAGTAAGGGAACCAGACGCATGAGAATTCCTATCCAACCATTATCTCCACCTCCTCCCGAGGACTCGCCACCCGGTCCTCGCGACGAGCTCAACCGGTTGCTTTGCGCGGGAACCTACCTGCAATCAGGTTTTCGACGCCGCGTCGTGAAAGAACTGGTCGATTGCGACGACAGATCAGTGGCGCCGTCGACTCAGGTGGACGTGGCCACGGTATTGGCACACGCATTACACGCCCGGAAGGGCGAGTGCTTGGCCGGTTGCTGCATCACGCTCCTGTGGGCGCTCTTTCTGGTAGTGGACGTCTGGGGGGGCACATTCCACGGGATGACGGAATGGAGCCTGGCCAAGGCGTACGATCTATACATCACCAAGGAAGGTTTCCGCATTCCCGACCTGGTGTCGTTTTTCCTGGGCTCCTCCTCGCTCCCGATCGGGAAGACCGAGCCCAGCACCGGAACCTGGGTGGCGAACTATGCCATCGTGAGTTCACTGCAATGGTTGGTGCGGGCCCTTTCCGGCCACGGAACGGGCATGTACTCCGCGCAGGACCTGAAACCCAGGGGCAAGGGCGGGCTCGTACGGGAGGTCCTCGCGCCCGGGATGCTCCTGCTGTCCTACTGGGCAACAGCACTCGTCGCTGTGTGGAACAACTCCGCGAACTGGGTGGCGGTGGTGTTCCCTCTGCTGTTGTCCGTCCCCGTGTGGGTGCATCGCCGTGCCGTCGAGGCCGTGATGCGTGACCGATTCAGCGAGGAGGAGTTCAAGCGGAACCCCGAGCAGGGGATCACCGGACCCAAGTGGTTGCGGGATCTCGGGGAAACCATCCGCCAGGAACAACACTCGGAGATCGTCCTGTACGACCCGGACCAGCCCTTTGCCGGCTCGGGTCAGGCCATGGAAACGTGGTCGGTCGTGATGGACCTGGAGCCCAAGCCCGGCGCCGGCCCCCTCACCCTCACCTCCGCCGAGGTCCTGGAAGGCGTGCGGCAAAGGCTGATGGACCTCGCACGACCCCCGATATCCGCTGTGAGCCGGGACCGACTCCTGAACGTGAAGATCGACGAGGTCGTCTACCTGCCGGCAGGTCCCCCGCGGAACGAGGTCGATCATGCGGTACTGCTGGCCGCGCACCGTGCCGCGTCCATCGGCGAGGGCGGCGAGGCGAGGCGGCACTTCCTGCGGGCGCAGATCGTCATGCGAAGCCAGTCGATGGTCTCCGTGCTCATACGGGTGCAGGTGCAGGGCGAAGTGCTGGCATTGGAAGTCGTGCCGCACACCCTCGATCCACTGCATTCGAAGTTCGACCTCGTCGACGACATCGTCGAGCGGCACCCCAGTTACCCGGTCTCTTCACTGGGACGAGCGTTTCTGGCTACTCCGGCCGCTGGAGTGGCCGCGATCCTCGCCGTGACGGGATTGGCGGTCCGCTCGACCCTCGGGGCGAAGCGACGGCTCGAACGTCGCAGAGCGGAAGCGTTCCCCCCGTCCAAGGGAGCCGCGCGTTCCGTACGCGAGATCGCCCCGGGGCAGCGACCCTCCACACTTCAGGCGATGGATTCCAGTCGCTACCTCAGAACGCTTCAGGAATGTGTCAGTACGGGAGTGATCCGGACGCTGAAGGAGAAGGGTTTCCAGACGGGAAGCCTGGAGCAGCAGGTCATCCAGGTCAGCAACGGGGGCGTCTACATCACGGCCATGAACGGCGGCGCGGTGGCGACCGGAAGGGGGTCCCGTGCTCGAGGTGCCGACAACCGCCCCGTCCGCACGTTGCAGCAGAGGGCCTCCAAGGCGTTCACGCGTTGATGACGACCACAGACTCAGCACATCTCCACGATGGGCGACGAGCGACGAGCAGGAGATCGACATGAGTGGGCAGGACGATACGGACTTCGACGACCCGGGCCCGGAGCCGGACGCGCCCCTGACACGGGGGGAACCGCAGGGCGGCATCGTCATCGGGGAGTTCGGAGGTGGAGCCGTCGCCGCAGGGCCGGAGGCCACGGCCGAAGACAGCAGCAGGAGACTCGGTGTCTCCAGCACCGAGATTCCGCCGCCCTCCGTGGCTGCTCCGCCCCCAGGGGGCATCGCCATCGGACGGATGACCGGTGGTGCCGCGGCTTCAGGACCCGGTGCACGGGCCACCAACCGGTCGGAGCATTTCATCGAGGCGACTCCGCAACTCATCGAGGCATTAGCCTTGTTGTCCGTCCATGATGGGGAACTCGGCACGGAGGCCGTCGACATCGAGCGGGAGGTTCGGACAAACGGCGGTGTGGAGCAGGGGAGACTGCGGAGACTGGCAGCACTCGCGGGCCGGGCCACTGCAACCGTGGGCGGTCAGACTGCGGCCGGAGTCGCCGCCCAGACGATCATCGGGATGCTGGCGTGAGGAGGTGGGATTGGCAAGCGGAGCAGCAGCAGTGGGATCCCTCGCCGGTGCGGGAGGACCGTAGGGCCCGCGCTCAGGCCCTGGAGCGCACGCTGCGCGTCGCGGCCCTCGTGTTGGCAGTGGTGGTCCTCGTGACGTTGGCCGTCGGGGGCGTCCTGCTCCATGCCCGACACCGATGACGGGTGGCCGACGCGCCCCACGCTCCCAGGTCCGGTGACCGGCGGGCATCTGCGGTGCTACCGCCTCGGCCGGCGGGAGGCCAGCGCCTGGTCTACTCGTCGGCCGGCGGTCAGTGCGGCGAAGAGTTCCGCCCTTTCGCCGCACCGGCGCGGGGCGCACCCCTCACGCCACAACGGGACGGCTCTGAAACCGAATCGGTTTGCCACTCCCGCAAGACCGCTTGCCACCTCGTCGGACCGGACACAGCCTGGGTGTCCGTACCGGAGAGCGACCGCCGATCACGAGGAGGCTCCCGCCATGACCGTCCCCGCGCATGCACCCGAACCGCTGAACGACCGCGTCCGCCACGTCCGCGCCGGCGAGTTGGACGGCCACACCGCGCTCAGCGGCAGCACCGTGGGCTCGCGCCGACTCTGGATGGGCCTGGTGGAGAACCCCCCGCTCAGCGCGACGGACGACCACCACCACGGCGACTCCGAGGCGGGGATCTACGTGGTCAGCGGGCACCCCGTGTTCGTCTTCCACGACGGCACTCAGGAGGTGCGGATCGCCGCGGGCCCGGGGGACTTCGTCCTCGTGCCGCCGTTCGTCCCGCACCGCGAGGAGAACCCGGACCCGGAGGAACCCGTGGTCGTGGTCATCGCCCGCACCACCCAGGAGCCCGTCAAGGTGCCGTTGCCCGGGCTGTACCGGCTGACGGAGGCACGGCTGTCGTAGGCGGACGCGGCGGCGGCGCGGCCGAGCCGCTTCATCCCGTGCGCGGTGAGGACGACCCGGCAGTGCGGGACGCGGGCCCTGACCTCCGTGCGGTCCGTCGCCCTCCGGCGACGGCCGCCAGGCCCGGAACCACCCTGGCCGACAAAGCCGAACGAGACACCGTGTTCGGTTACAGGACATGTAGAGGATTGTCGCGGAATAGCCTGTGGGTGACTCGTGTACGGGCTGAACGATGCCAAGGTCCAGCAGCCGAACGACACCCCAAGGGGGGGCCATGGCGCTACCGCAAGCCGGCTACGCGTACCGGTTGAAGAACAAGCAGACCGGGCGCTATCTGACCTCGTCCGGGTTCATGCCGGACTCCTACGTCACCACCTGGGGGCCGGAGAGCGGAGGCAACGGCCGGCTCTCCCAGACCTGGCACCTGCTGGGTCTGGGCAACGAGAAGTACATCCTCGCCCAGAAGCTCGGCGGCCGGGTCCCGACCCTCAACGACTACAGGGCGCCCTCCACGGTTCCACCCCGCGGGTTCGACATGACGAATCCGTTGTTCAGGCCCGACTCGACAAGGCTGAACCTCGAAGTACCGTACGACGGGACCGACGGCCACATCATCAACAGTCAGACGTTCTACGTCCGTGCGTCGGGCGACTGCGTCACCCTCGCCAGCTGCAACGGCGGCTCCCTGCTGGCGGACTGGGGTGACAAGCTGGGCGCGATCGTGGGGAGCGACGTGGGCGACCTCCAGCGGTGGAGCCTGGAACAGGAAGCGTCCTACCCCCGGATCGCCACGGGAATCGGGCCCACCACCAACTCCCCCGTCCCGCCCCCCGCGCTGACGGGCTACGCCCGACCCAACCCCGACACCACCAGCCCCACCACCATCGGCACCACCCTCCTGCCCTCCGCACTGGTCAAGGACCCCGCCCTCACCAGGCAGCAGCAGGCCCAGACCAGCCCCTGGTACGTCGTCGAGCGGCAGGGCTTCTACAAGGTCGTCTACTACTACGAGAGCAGCGGCGCGGCCGAGACCACCCAGAGCCAGTCCGTCACCGTGGGCCTCACGACCGCCAATTCCACCGAGATCGAGAACACGACGAGCATCTCGGTCACGGCCGAGGCAAGCTACGGCTTCAAGGGCTTCGGCGCCTCCCTCAGCACCACCTACAGCCACCAGTTGCGCACCCTCGTCGCCTCGTCCACGACGCAGACGAGCGAGAGGAACACGACCATCTCGCGGACCTTCAAACAGGGGACCCGTGCCGCTCTGGCCATCTGGTACCGCGCGGACCGCTACGCCCTGAAGAGGATGGACGGGACCGTCATCCTCGAATGGGAGACGGCCAGCCAGGACGACGTCGCCGAGCGCGCCTACACGGGGAGCTAGCCGGGGGCGCTGAACCGGTCCCCGGGGCACAGGCACCACCACCCCGGCCGGGTCAGACCGCCCGGCCGAGGCCCGCGAGCGGGAAGCCCCGGTCCCGCAGCGGGGTGCAGTCGTGATCAGCCGTTTGAACCGCGGATACGCGTCCGCTCGATCGAGGTCACCACCCACCCCAGGCGTGGCGCGCGGACGGATCGCCCGCGCGCCACGGTCGGCCGCGCCACCGCGGGGCGATCCACGGAGCCCCTGCCCGACCGCACGCCCGACGAGGGAGGACCAGCACCCCTCGCCGCGCTCCCGGTCGTCGGACGGCGGCTACTCGCCGGAATGCGCTTGTTGCGCGAAGAGGCCGAGCGCCGTCAGCACGGTGATGCTCAGCGTCATCCAGGCGACGAAGGCGCCGCCTCCGTACAGCGTTGCACCGGCCACCGTCGCCCCTGTCTCACGCGAAAGCACCCCCGCCACCACTGCCACCAGTAGTGACGACACGAAGGACAGGAGCACGAGGAGCACCCGAACGGGAAAAGAGAGCCTCACCGGTCGATCCCTTCAGCAGGGTGGTCGACCAGTCGGCAGGCAGCCTCAGCTCGACCACCGACTTCGATGGCTTGCTGAGGCTCTGCGACGATTAGAGACTCATGGCGCTCACTGCGTATCGAGATGGGAGCACTGCCCCCCATCGGACACGTCGCCAGCGCTCTATTGGTCTCTCGAATGAGCAACACGAAGCCTAGCGGGGGGCGTTGAAGAATTCCATGCCTCGAAACCGGAGGACGTTCCGGTTCACCGCCGCGGATCGGGCGATCACCGCGTCCCGTCCCCTTCCCGAAGGACCCCCGGGGTGCCGCCGGTGACGTCCTCCGCCGCCGTCAGCACGAGGAGGGCGAGCCGACGCAGACGCTCGTAGTAGCGGATCTCCGCCGACCCGGTCAGCTCGGGGAGGACCCGGTCCAGCTCCTCGACGCACCGCCGCAGGATGCGGGTGCGACCCGGGTCGAGGGTGCCGCGGTCGCCCAGCCAGGTGGAGACGCAGCCGGCGAGGTCGGCGTCGAGCAGCACCAGGTCCGTCCCCCCGAGCACGGTGCCGCGGAGGTCGGCGGGGAAGGGGGCGCGGCAGTGCTCCCGCCAGAGGCGGGACGCATTCCGCTGCCGCTCCGATCGTCTGTGCATGCCGACCATGGTGCCGCAGCCGGTCTCCGCCGCTGTCCCGCCCGGGTCGACGGACCCCGGCCGCCACCGATGGGCGACGATGGGACTCGTCCACCCCCTCTCCGCAGGAGCAGCACCGTGCACCAGCTCACCTACGGCGACGTCGAGGCCGCAGCCCACCGGATCGCCGGACGCGTCCGACCCGTCGCCCTGGCGCCGACTGACCCGGGCGAGGTCACCGCCGCCCGCCACGGGTTCGAAGCGCACGGGGCGGGGCGGCCGGGCGGGGTGTGGCTCGCCCTGGAGTCGATGCAGCACACCGGCAGCTTCAAGGCCCGCGGCGCGCAGAACTTCCTCCGGGCCCACCGGGAGGCGGGCACCCTGCCCGACGCCGGGGTGACCATCGCCTCGGGCGGCAACGCGGGGCTGGCCTGCGCCTGGGCGGCCGGGCAGCAGCACGTCCGGGCGACCGTCTTCCTGCCCCGCACGGCCCCGGCGGTCAAGGTGGCGAGGCTCCGCGAGTACGGCGCCGACGTCCGGCTCACCGGCACCGAGTACGCCGAGGCCCTCGCCGCCTGCGAGGAGTACGCCGCCACCAGCGGCGCCCTCACCTCGCACGCCTACGACCACCCGCTGATCGCCGCCGGCGCCGGAACCCTGCTGGAGGAGATCCACCGACAGGTGCCCGACCTCGACACGGTGGTCGTCGCGGTCGGCGGCGGCGGACTGTTCGCCGGGGTGGCCACCGCCGCCCGGCACCACGGCATCCGCACCGTCGCCGTGGAACCCGAGCACTCCCGTGCCCTGCATGCCGCCGTGGCGGCCGGCCGGCCGGTCGACGTCACGGTCGACTCGGTCGCCGCCGACTCGCTCGGCGCCCGCCGCGCCTCCGCCACCGCCCTGGACGCGGCGCAGCGGGGCGACGTCCGTACCGTGCTGGTCCCGGACGAGGAGATCGTCCGGGCCCGGCAGGCCCTGTGGGACCACCGTCGCCTCGTCGTCGAGCACGGGGCGGCCACCGCCCTGGCCGGGCTCACCGCCCCGGGCCGGGGACCGGCGGCCGAACCCGGGACCGCCGCGACGACCGGCGGCTACCGGCCCCGCGAGGGCGAGCGGATCGCCGTGGTGCTCTGCGGGGCCAACACCGACCCGGCGGACCTGGTGCAGAAGGCCGGCGGCCGGGGCTGAACCGGGGGAGGCCCGCACGTCGACGGGCAGGCGTAGCGGGTACTGGCTATGTCGAGCGGTGATCAACCCACGCCCGCGCGGTCGCCTCCATCTCACGGAGCCAGGACTGCTCGGGAAAGCGCTCGGCACGGTGACGCCACATGCGGAGATTGGCCCTGGCGAAGACGTCGATGCCGCGCCCATCCGACGTCAGCCAGGCCGGGCACTCCGACAGCAGGTCTTCAGCGGCGGCCGGGGAGTGGCCTGCGGCGATGAACTGAAGCACCAGGACTCCGGGGTCGATGAAGGCTGCGCCCCGGGTCGGCCAGGACCAGTCCACGACCCAGTTCCCCGAGCCGACGAGGAAGTTACCGGGAGCCACGTCCCCGTGGACCAGCGTGTCGCCTCTGAGGAGTCGGGCTTCCGCCGGGTCGGCAACGAAGGCGTCCCACCGTGTTTCGGGCCAGTCCACGACCAGATCGGGCAGCGGAATGTCACCGATCCGGCGGAGCAGGTCCAGAACGGCCGGGAGATCCGGGGAGCCCGGCTCGAAGCGACTCGGCTCCGCCTCCACCTGCTCGAACCCCAGCGCCATCCAGTCGCTGCTCTCCACGTGCCAGCACAGACGCGGCGAAACCGTGTGGACAGACTCGTTGATCAGCCGCTCCCGGAGGAACTGCTCCCGCCGCCCCCCTGCCGGATTCCGAATCCCCTTCACGAAGAAGCGCCCGAGTCCACCGTCCACCAGGGCCAGCACATCGGAGCTGAACCCACGTTTCGTGGGTCGCATCTCCTTGACGGGACCGGTGAACCGCTCGATCTGGGCCAGGAGATCAGGGGCAGGGAGGCGGTCCCTCATACGTCAGTTTCCTTGCGCACTAGTTTCTCGGGGAGCACTCGGTGCCAGGGTAGCCAGGTGTGCATTCGTCGGGGATCGTTCCCGGATTGCACTTGTTCCCGTCGTCGTCGCCTTCCCCGCCCCCGTCGTATCCGGCTCCTCCGCTACGGACGGATTTGCGGATGAGCTCCCTGGTGGCACTCATGACCGGGCCGTCGAGAACACTGCCGAGGCCGTCGTCGAGAACGTTCCCGACGCTCAGGGATGGTGTGAAGACACAGGGCGAGACGGAGCCGTCGGGGCCAACGGTGGCACGGTCCGTGCCGCATTTTCCACAGAGCCCGGAAAGGTCCGCACTCTGGCTACTTCCGCACGCCGCACGACCGAAGGGCCTCAGGCGGTCGACTTTGAACCGAGTGACGCCCAAGGCGGCCAGCTCGGCGCGGGCCTGCCCGACACGCTGCTGGTCTCCGCAGTCGATGATCGACACCACCGGATCGATGCCGAGTTCGAGTGCCTTGACGATGTTGGCACGGGTACGGCTGTGGCTCGACCTTCCAGTGATCCTGTTGTGCTCGGCTGACTGGTCTGAGTAGTACGAGGTCGCCAGCGTGGTGCGCTTGCCCTGGAAGACTTGCCACCAGTCGTCCGTGACGCGCACCAGGTTCGTGAACACCTCCAGTTCCATCCCGACGATGAGGGCGTGGCGGGCCACCGTGAGGGCGTCTGGGTGCAGCGTGGGCTCGCCTCCGATGAGCTGAACCCGAACAATGCCCCGCGACGCTGCTTCGTCGACGACCGCGACCCATTCCTTACTCCTGAGCGCCCCGTGTGTGCCCTCGGGACCGGAGGCGTTGTAACAGTGGCCGCAGTTGAGCTGGCACTTCCGGGTAAGGTCCAGCCACAGCAGGCCCTCAACTCGCCTGGCCTGTAGGGCATTCGTCACCTGTGCAGTCATACGCATCTACCTCACTGGTAGTGGAACTGCCGTCGTCCCGGGACCGGGGACGTGATGTGGCTCCATCGAACGCCACCGATCAGGTGAGCGCTAGGGGACGACTCCACCCGAAATCAGCGCCCAGTACTCCAGCTGTAGACCGTGATCTTCATGTCTGGGCTGCGGCTTGTCGGCGGTCATGGCTGGTCTGTGATCGTGCCTGGTGGCGTCGTCGCCAGGCGGCCAGCCGAGCCGGTGAGCGCAGTCATTCAGCGGCCGGGCAGCAGCACGTCCGGGCGACCGTCTTCCTGCCCCGCACGGCCCCGGCGGTCAAGGTGGAGAGGCTCCGCGAGTACGGCGCCGACGTCCGGCTCACCGGCACCGAGTACGCCGAGGCCCTCGCCGCCTGCGAGGAGTACGCCGCCACCAGCGGCGCGCTCACCTCGCACGCCTACGACCACCCGCTGATCGCCGCCGGCGCCGGAACCCTGCTGGAGGAGATCCACCGACAGGTGCCCGACCTCGACACGGTGGTCGTCGCGGTCGGCGGCGGACTGTTCGCCGGGGTGGCCACCGCCCTGGCCGGGCTCACCGCCCCGGGCCGGGGACCGGCGGCCGAACCCGGGACCGCCACGACGAGCGGCGGCTACCGGCCCTGCGAGGGCGAGCGGATCGCCGTGGTGCTGTGCGGCGCCAACACCGACCCGGCGGACCTGGTGCGGTCAGCCGCCGCCCGGCCCTGATCGGCGGGGCTCGATCACCACCGCCGGTGCACGGTCGCCTTGCCCCCGGTCACCAGGCTCGCCGGCGGTACGTCCTCGGCGACCACCGCGCCGGCGGCGACCACCGCGTCCCGACCGATGCTGACCCCGGGCAGGACGGTGGCACCGGCCCCGATCCACACGTTCTCGGCGACGTCGATGGGCGCGTCAGACGGGCAGGTTCCAGCCCGGGCCGTCCTCCGAGCCGAGCCACACCCGCTGGCGGAGGGCGGAGACGGTGATCCCGAAGCCCTCCTGATGGGGTTCTCCGGCAGCCTGCCAGCGTCGCACCGCTCCTTCGACCGCGTCCCACAGCGGTACCGGGCCGCGCTGCACGACGGTCCAGCCGCCGTCGGGGGTGGGTGCGGTACGGGCCTGCGAGCCGGTGGACACGTCCCAGAGGATCTGTTCCGATCCCGCCCCCATGCGTTCGGCGGCGGGGGCCGCGAGCTGGGCGACCCAACCACCGGTCCAGGTGTCGAGCACCGCCGGATCGACCAGGGTGGCACGCTCCTCACCGGGCAGCAGGGACAGGGTCGAGCGGGGCGGGCGGTCGTGCGGCCGGGCGATCATGAAGCTGGTGTAGCCGGGAAGGAACCGGCCCTTGGCTTGCCCCGGGCCGGTCACCTCCAGCACTGCGAGGGCGTTGGCGTAGCTCCAGCCGGACAGGGTCACCAGAATCCGACCGCCCGGCCGCACCTGGTGGAGCCACGGCAACGGGAGGTACCGGACGGAGCAGGTGGCGATGAGCCGGTCGTACGGCCCTCCGTCCGGGTCGCCCCGCAGTCCGTCCCCGACGATCAGGCGCGGGGCGAACCCCGCCGTCTTGAGCGCGGCTGCAGCGGCTTCGCCGACCACCGGGTCGTACTCGACGCTGGTGAGCCGGGTGTCCCCGAGGCGGTGCGCCCCGAGGGCCGTCGAGTAGCCCGTTCCCGTTCCCACCTCCAACACCCTGTCGTCGGGGGCCACGTCGAGTTGGTCCCACATGCCCAGCACCAGGGAGGGCAGGGTGGACGACGACGAGGGCGCCCCCGTCACCGTGCCCTCCGCCACGTCCCCTGGCCGGAGGGTGCCGTCGAGTTGGGTGACCAGGGTCTGATCGGCGTAGACCCCCTCCAGCCACCCCGGATCGCCCTCGCGCACCGGGCGGTAGCGGGTGGGCTCGCTCCCCGCCACCGGGAGGAAGTAGCTCCCCGCGAACAGTTCGCGGGGAACCGCCGCCGCAGCGGCCCGCCACGCCGGGTCGGCGAACGCACCGCCCTCGGCGAGCCGGTCCGCCAGGGCGGCGCGGAGCTGGGCCGACGTGCTCACGTGTCGGGGCCTCTCTGTAGTCGGTCGGCGAGGGCTTCGGCGATCGCCGCCGTGGTTTCGGCGGGCTGCCACGCCCATTGGCCGTTCGGGTTGCACTCCAGGAAGTACCAGTCGCCGGCGGCGGTCACCGCGAAGTCGAAGGCCCCGTACACCAAGCGAAACCCTTCCAGGTATGCGCCTACGGAGCGTGTGACCTCATCGGGGACGGCCATCGGCGTGCATGCCATCCGGTCCTGCCGGCGGCGCCAGTCGAGGTCTGGACTGTCGATCCGCACTCCGAACGTCTTCTCCCCGACCGCCGTCACCCGCACGTCGAAGACCTTGTCCACCCTGGCTTGGAACAGGTGGGGGCAGGCGGAGACCGCCTCGGTGATCTCCGCCGACCGTACCTCTTCGACCCAGACGGCGTGCGGTCGGCCGTTCACCCGGTACGGGGTGCTCCACAGCGGCTTGTAGACCATCGCGGTCCGGGAGTCGGCCAGGAACTCCCGCGCTTCCCGAGGATCGTTGGTGATCAATGTGTCAGGCAGGAGGAAGCCGCACCCCTGGGCGACCGACAGTTGGGCAGGTTTGAACTCGGCGCTCCGGTTGTTCCACGGATGGTTGAGGTAGTGGGCGCCGGGGAGCGAAGCGAGAATTCCGCCGGCTCCCCACCTGCACTGGTCCGCTGCGAACCGGCGGTCCTGTCCGTCTAGTTCAGACGGCCCCTCGTAGGGGGACGGTCTGCGTACCCAGACGGACCGGACTCCGCTCGTGTCGAGAACACGGCTCGTCGTACGCAGAACGCCCGGCTGAGAACCCTCGGAGTACCTGACGGTCAGCGAAGATCCGGCGTGGAAATCGGTTCCGGGGTCCAAGCGGACGACGGGGACCCGGCGTTCGGCCAGGAGCCGCAGCACGAGGTCCGCCGTCACGTCGTGGACGTTGGTCAACACCAACACCGACCCGTGCGGATCGCCCATCAGTCAGAACTCTGGTCCTGATCGTACGACTCCGCGGAGTCCGCGTCGGTGGCCCCACCCGGGGCCGCACCGTCCCCCGGCATCGTGGTGGTGGGCGTCAGGCCGTTGGTGCTGGTGCCGTGCGCTCCGAGTTCGACCGTACGTCCGCGGTCGTCCACGATCACAGCGATCTGCGTGTCCGGATCGATCACCGGGACCTGATGCGGCACCGGGACGGCATCCGCGTACGGCCCCATGCGCCCTACGCCCCAGGGTGCGAGCTTCTGCGTCATGAGTGCTGCGCCTCCAATCGTCGATCGGGAGTCCCATAGCGGCAACATCCCGATTTTAAAAGCGCTTTGGGGTCGACGCGGGCGTTCGCCTCGACGTGATGCGGGCGCCCGGGTGTACCGCCACCCACAGGGGCGCGTATCCCTCCTCCTCACGCCCCCGTGCGGCCCGGAGCGGACGGACGTGTCACCACCGCCGGTGCACGGTCGCCTTGCCCCCGGTCACCAGGCTCGCCGGCGGTACGTCCTCGGCGACCACCGCGCCGGCGGCGACCACCGCGTCCCGACCGATGCTGACCCCGGGCAGGACGGTGGCACCGGCCCCGATCCACACGTTCTCGGCGACGTCGATGGGCGCACCGGTGAGGTACAGCCGCCGTTCCTCGGGGTCGACCGGGTGGCCGCTGGTGATGAACGTGACCTTGGGGCCGATCATCACCCGCTCGGCGATCCGGATGCCGGCGTAGTCCAGGAAGGTGCAGTTCTGGTTGATGAACACGCGCTCGGCGAGGTCGAGGCGGAGGCCGTGGTCGGTGTAGAAGGGCGGGTAGATCGTGACGCGCGGCGACAGTGGCTCGCCGAGGATCTGTTCGAACAGTTCCGCCTTGCCCGCCTCGTCGTCGAAGGGCAGGACGTTAAGGCGGGAGGTGAGTTCGGTGACCCGCCGGACCCGTTCGGCCATGGCCCGGAACTCGGCACTGTGGATGCGCAGGAGACGGTCGCTGGACATGCCGCGATCCTTTCCGGTCCCCCGAGCGGACGGCAAACCGCCGTGTGGTTGCGGGTGGTTGGGGTCACGCCGCTGCCGCGGATCGAGGGCGCCTGGCACGAGCCGGGGGCGGAGCGGCCCGAGGCCGTGCGGGCGTACCTGCGTCGGTTCGTCCGCGAGGCGGTGGACGCCGGCGGGTGATCGCGAAACGCCGGCTTCGGTCCCGTCCCGACTTCTAGACTGGCGCGGCTGTTACGAAGGGATTTGAACACATGCGCCCCATCCGCTTCACCGACTTCGTCATCGACCTGGTGAAGAACCAGCCCACCGTCAGCCGGGTCCAGACCCTCGCCGAGGCCGGCGACAAGCAGCATCCACGGGGAATCGTCATCACCACCGGGACCCGTGAGGCCCGGTGGCAGTTCGTGGGGCAGCTCCCCGAGGGCGCCAAGCACGACTCCTTCGACGACGCCCCCGTCACCGGCACCCCCGCGCCCGCCAGCCCGGAGCCCCGGACCGACGACGCCCCGGAAGCCTGGTTCGCGGCGGCCCTCGCACAGGCCGAGAACCCTGAGATCGCCGGCATCGAACGCTGGTCCACTCGCGAGGGCGAGCGCGAAGGGAACCAGGGAGTCACCGTCCACTTCCAGAACGGCGCGAGGATCTTCGCCCGGCTGATGTGACGCCGTCACATCAGCCCTGGGTACGGTGCTTCTTCGTCCCCGTCATGGCTCTGAGGATTCACCACAACCGATGCCGGCGGGCAGTCGGGACGGGGTGGTGCGCGGCCTCTGTCCGGCCGGGCACCACCCGGGGCTACGCCTCCGCCGCGAAGCCCACGAACGCCCGCCAGGCGTCATGGGGCACGAACAGCGCCGGCCGAGCACGGTCCTTCGTGTCACGGACACCGGTACGGTCGGCGAGGTGGGCCACCTCGACGCAGACCCCACCCGCGTCGTTGCTGTAGGAAGAGGTGAACCACACCCCATCGGTCGCGTGGTCCGGGACAGTTATGGGCGTACTGATGGCTACTCCCACCTTCTTGCTTGTCGGTACAGGTAATCGGCGGTGTGAGCCGGTGGAAGCGCGCTCTCCCGCATCGCGTCGAAGCGCCTGATGTTGCGCTGGACCTCGCGCCAGTCGTCCGTCACGCTGATGGTCCTCGACACCTCCAGTTGCACGACGGGGTCGAGCACCTCGGAGAAGTCGAGGATGACGAAGTTGCCGTCCGTGCGGTACGTGACGACGTCGTGGGTCAGGATCTGCACCGTCACGTTGTCCAGCCGCGACAGCTCCACGATCTCCTCGTACTGCTCGCGCATGACCTCCGGGCCCGCGACCATCCGACGCACCGCCGCCTCGTCCATGATCACCCGTAGCTCCAACGGGTTGTCGGAGCGGGTGATGAGTTCCTTGCGCTCCATCCGTAGCCGGACGTTCTGCTCGATGTACTCGAACGTCGTCTCGTCGACCGGCTTGGCCAAGGAGTACAGCGCACGGGTGTACCGCTCCGACTGCAACAGGCCGAACACAAAGGTCGGATGGAAGGCCCGCATCGTACGGGCGTCCTGCTCCAACCCTCGGTATGTGGGCATCTTGGAGGGCATGAACGCCTTGTACGGCGTCCACGGCTCCTTACTCAAGGACTCCCGGTGCAGTTGGAGCAGCGTCTCGCGGTCCGCGCGCGACATGTCGATGTCGTAGAGGTCCAGCAGGGCTTCCAGGTCACCCACACGAGGGAGGTCGTTCTCTCCGATCTCCACTCGCGCCAGCTTGGTGTGCGAGAAGCCGAGGGCGCTGGCGACCTCCAGCATCGTGAGCCCCTTCTTCTCTCGGAGCTTCCTCAATTCCTTGCCCAGTTCGCGTCGCCGGAACGTCGCGCCCCGTTTCGCCGCCATCAGGCTGTCCTCTCCACCGACCGGTCTGTCGGTACTCGCCATGGCGCCTGTGGGGGCTCGTTCCGTGCCGTGCCCCTCAGTGTCGCACCCCTTGTTGGTTCTCCAGCAGACCGTGCCCCAGGTGTGGCATGTGCCAATTCGCCGAGCAGGCCGTTTGAGCTTGCACAGTAACTGCGCCGTGCCTCACCGTAGTTCAGCGAAGCCGGATTGACCATCCGAATCCATAACGAACACCCCAGTGCGCCCCTTTCCAGGGCAAAGGCCGCGCGTGACCCACGTCGAGGCCCGCTGCGGGACACCCTCACACCCTTGGCACGAGAGAAGGCACCCTCACATGCCCAGCGCCCCCACCACCGTCGAGCCCACGGCCATCAGAACGCCCGCGAGGGCCACCGCCTTCTGTTTCGAACGCACCCCGGTCCGCCCCGGTACGTATCCCGTCCCCGATGACCGGTTGTGGGTGGGACAGGTGCGGCGCATCACCGAAACCCGCCTGCGGCACTGGGGATTGGAGCGGCTGCAGGACGATGTGGGCCTGCTCATCAGCGAGTTGGTCACCAACGCCCTGCTGTACGGCAACGCCGAGGCCGTCCACATCCGCATCACCCGCACGAGGGACGGGGTGCGGTTGGCCGTGCGCAGCGGACCCGTCTGCTCCGACGAGGTGCGGGTGAACCACGCGGGCCCGGACGAGGAGCACGGGCGCGGCCTGCTGCTGGTCGCCACGCTCACCGAGTCCTGGGGCGTCGACGAGGAGGGCTGGGTGTGGTGCGCCGTTCCCGTTCCCACGACCTGAGGGCATGGCTCCGGCGACTCCGGGAGAGCCGGCGAGCCGGCGGAGCCCACCCGTCGCCGCGTGGGCGGCACGCCGCCGGACCCCGGCACGCCGCTGCCACGACCACCCCCGCGACCGCGACCGCGACGGCACGTCCGACGTTCGTCGACGACCGCGGCGACCCGTGGGCCCGCCCGTGGACGACCCCGACCCCGCCCCACGTCCACGCCCGTCACGCCCCGCTGCGCGGCGAGGACATCGCCCTGGTCCGCCCGTACGTACGGCTCGCCGTGGCCGAGGACGACACCCTGCGGCTGCGGGCGCTCGGCAGGACGGCGTGACCGGTGAGGGCCTGACGCTGCCCGTGCCCCGCGCCCGCACGGTCCGCTGCGTGCGCTGCACCCGGCGGACCACCGTCCCCCTGCCCGTCCACGTCAACGGCCGGGCCCGTGACGCCTGTCCACGGTGCGGTCCCCACCTGACCCCCGCGCCCACCTGGGACGAATCGCCCCACCCCGTCACCATCACGGCACGGGCGATACGGATACTGCGGCTCACGTGCATGGCTGTGCCGGTCACCGCGGCGACGGCGTCCCGGGCGCGCGGTGCGTCGTCCGTCCCCGCCCGGGGCGGCGGCCGGCGCGGGCCCTCCGGCTGAGCGGACCGCCCTGCCGACCAGCGGTCCACCGGCCGGGGGCCACCGGGCATCCGGCGGGTGGCGATTCCGTCAGCTTCGCCCAGCACCGCCCGACGATCGGGTCACTCCCGAACAAGTTCGAACCGGTGAGGCCACCGCAACGCCGTACGGCGCGGTGGCCTGCCGTCTGCCCGAACAGCAGGTCACCTCCCCCTTCCCCGTCCGACCGAGCACTCCTGACGGGCTTCCGCGCACGCCCGGCGAGGGCGTCAACCTGCCGGAAAACCTGATGACTTGAAGATGCATGTATCGGGTGGGGCCCGGAGCCCGCAGCTCTCTCCACTCATTGCACTCGTCGGAGGCGGATGGTGTACTCCGGGATGCGTTCGAGGGGTTGCGACCGTGCGCAAGAGCGGCACGTCCGACTCCACGCCCGTGCACGGCAACACGACGAGCGGGCAGGGGGACCGACGATCTCCAGTGGCTTGGTGTCCACCGCGCCCCGTTCCGTACGGCCCGGCTCCATCCCGTTCACCGACGAGAAGAGGCGAACCGTGAAGTTCCTGAACCGACTCGGCGACACCCTGCTCGGCAAGCTCGTACCCGAGACCGAGGCTTCCGCCGCCGCCCAGGCCAACCCGTGTACCGGTAGCTGTCCCAGGGGCGCGTGTCTGAGCAGCGCGGCGGACCCCACCGGCGTCTGCATCGCCGGCCGGATGAGCGTCCGGTGCTGCTACTGGGGCGGCAGCGCCTGCCCGGTGCGCTACTGCGGTCCCTGGTCCGAATGCGCCTGCTGAGGTCCGGTCCCCCGTACCGACCAGTGTCCCAGCGGCACGTGCACGAGCGACACGTGACATCAACGGGTCGGCCCGGCCGGCCGGATGAGCGCCCGCTGCTGCCGCCAGGGTCGCAGCGGCTGCCCGGGGCGTACGGCACCCCCGGGAAGACCTGCGACTGCTGACCGTCACCGCACCTTTGGACCGACGATTGTGGAGAACCATGAAGTTCCTGAACCGACTCGGCGATACCCTGCTCGGCAAGCTCGCGCCCGAGACCGAGGCCGCTGCCTCAGGGCCCGGAACACGGCCGTGCGAGGGGCGGTGCCCCAGCGGGGCGTGCATGAGTTCCACCCCGGAGACCACCCCCTGCAAGGACCACAAGTACAGCGCCCGCTGTTGCTACTGGGGGGGTAGTGCCTGCCCGGTGCGCTATTGCAGCGCCTGGGAGCTCTGCGGCCTCTGCTGAGCGGGCCCGCGCGCACCTGCCCCACCCGCTCGTGACGAGGAGAGCACGTGTTCCGTCTGCTGTGGCACCACTCGGTACGTCAGTGGGCCCGGTCCTTAGCCCTCCTCACCGGAATCCTGGTGGCCGTCTCGTCCTTCGTGGTCCTGACGGCCACCACCGAGTCCAGCAAGCTCACCGTCACCGGCACCATCGCCAAGAACCGCGGCGCCTACGACGTCCTCGTCCGCCCCGGGAAGGCCGTACAGGACTTGGAGAAGGCCGAGGGGCTGATCCGCCCCAACTCGCTCTCCGACATCTACGGCGGCATCACCTTCGACCAACTCGACGCCGTACGACGAGCCCCCGGCACCGACGTCGCCGCACCCCTCGCGATGCTCGGACACCAGCGGGAGCAGGGCGGGGTGTACATCGACCTCGCGGAGGTGGTTCCGAAGGGGACCCGGGGGACGTTCGACCTGGACCGGGTCTGGGAGTACGACGGCGGGCTCTCGTCCGTCGTGCAGAAGCGGCGGACCGTCTTCATTACCCCCCACCACCTGGAGGTCCGTCCCGGTGCCCTGGTGCGGGGGGAGTCGCCCGACGGGACCACACACGACATTCGGGGCAGCCGCTACTTCGAGGTGCTGCCCTCCGGGGAACGCCGCGAGGTGTGCAAGGGCGGCCTCGTGGCGGAGGAGCACGCGACCATGCTTCGCCCCGCCGTGGACTGCCTGTCCTGGTCGGGCTACACCGACCTGAAGCCCGTGGTGGGTGACGGGAAGTACGGACCTGACACGGGTCTCTACATCCAGTTCCCCAGGAGTCAGCTCATCGCGGGGATCGACCCGGAGGCCGAGGCCCGGCTCTTCGGCCTCGACGAGGCGGTGACCCAGGGCCGCTATCTGAGCCCGAAGGCTCCGACGACCCTCACGGCCCGCCCGAACGAACAGCCGACGATGTCGGTCCCGGCGCTCCGTTCCGCGCGTGGTGCGAAGGACCTCCGGCTCTCCACGGTACTCACCCCCCGGGGCGAAGACCGCCCTCTGCTGCGCAAGCGCTACGAGGTCGGCACGCTCAAGCCGCACCAACCCACCGAGAAGGCGGCCCTGGACTCCCTCTACCCCCAGCCCACCACCCCGGTCACCTACGACCGGGCCACGGACGGCACCCTGCGCCCCCGCACCGTCGAGCGTCCCGAGAACGTCGAGACCGTGCTGCCGCTCGACGGCCGGGACACCTGGTTCCGCGAACTCCGACCGCCGAGCGAGGAACAGTCCTGGGGCGTCCCGGTGCCCCGGATCGTCGGCACCTTCGACCCTGAGCGGCTCCCCGAGCACGACGCCGCCAGTCGGGTCCCGCTCGGCACCTACGGCGAGCCCGCCCTCTCCGGCGCCGACGAACACAGCCGGAAGCTGCTGGACGGCAAGGCCCTGCGCCCCGCCTCCTCCCCCACCAGCTACATCCAGCAGCCCCCGTCCACCCTCGTCTCGATCGAAACCGTCCGCTGGCTCGCCGACAACAACCACCTGTCGTACCGACAGAACCTGGCGCCGATCTCGGCCATCCGGGTCCGGGTCGCCGGGGTCACCGGAGCCGACGAGGTCTCCCGGGAACGCGTCCGCGTCACCGCCGAGGAGATCCGCGACCGCACCGGACTCCACGTCGACATCGTCCTCGGCTCCTCACCCGTCGCCCAGACCGTGGTGCTGCCCGCCGGCGAGAACGGCCGACCCGAACTCCGCCTCACCGAGTGGTGGAGCAAGAAGAACGTCGCCACCCAGATCATCAACGCCTCCGACACCAAGTCCCTGATCCTGCTGACCCTGGTCCTCGTCGTCTGCACCCTCTTCGTCGCCAACGCCTCCGCAGCCGCCGTACGCGCCCGACGCGGGGAACTCGGCCTCCTCGCCGCCGTCGGCTGGCAACGACCGCACCTCTTCACCATCGTCCTCGGCGAACTGCTCCTCCTGGGAGCCGTCGCCGGGCTGCTGGGAACGGGCGTGGCCTGGGGGGCGGGACACCTCCTCGGCATCGACGTGCCCCCGGGGCGGGCGCTCCTCGCCGTCCCCGCGGCGCTCGCCGTCGCCGCACTCAGCGGCGCCGTACCCGCCTGGCTCGCCGCCCGCGTCCACCCCGTCACCGCCCTGCGCCCCGCCGTCACCACCGGACGCCGCACCCGCACGTTCGCCGGCATCACCGGCATGGCCCTCACCGGCGCCGCCCGCGCCCGGGGCCGCACCCTCCTCGGCATCACCGCCGTCGCCACCGCCGCTGCCGCGACCCTCCTCCTGATCGCCGCCACCACCACCTTCCGAGGGACCCTCGCCGGATCACTCCTCGGCGAAACCGTCTCCCTCCAAGTCCGCACCACCGACATCGCCGCCGTGGCAACGATGATCATCCTTTCCACCATCGCCGTCGGCGACGTCATCTACCTCGGAGTGCAGGACCGCGCCGCCGAGTTCGCCCTCCTCCGCGCCGTCGGCTGGCACGAACGAACCACCACCCGACTCGTCCTCCTGGAAGGCGCATTCATCGGCCTCCTCGGCTCACTCACCGGAACGCTCCTCGGCGCCGGCGCCGCACTCTGGCTGGCACCCGACGACGCCACCGCCGCACTGCTCCCACCAGCAGCAGCCGTGATCACCGCAGGCACCGCGCTCTCCGCACTCGCCAGCCTCGTCCCCGTCCTCATCCAACGACGCCGGCCCACCGCTCGACTCCTCGCGGAAGCCGCATGACCCACCTCGTCCTCATCGCACGACTTGCCCTCGCCGGGGTGCTCCTGGTGTCCGCCGTCGCCAAGGCGCGGGCCTTCGAGGACTCCCGGACCATGCTGGACGGACTCCTGCGTCGGATCGGCCCGCGGGGGGACCGGCTGGCGCGGCCCGCGACCGTCGCACTGATCGCGGCGGAGGCGCTCACCGGGCTGGCGCTGCTCGGGCCGGGGACGACCGTACGAGTCGGGTGGGTCGCCGCGGCGGTGCTGACCGCCGGGTTCACCGTCCTCGCCGTGGTGGCCACCGTGACCCGGGCCGAGGTGTCGTGCGCCTGCTTCGGCCGTCCCGCCGCCCGGCTCGGCCCGCGACACGTCGTGCGCAACGCGCCCCTGCTGGGCCTGGCGCTGCTGGGCCTGTGGGGGGTCTGGGCGGGGACGGCGCCGTCCGGATACCCGGAGGCTCCCGCGGTCGCACTCTGCGCGGTGACGGCGGCGGTGATCACCGCGGTCACCGCCTACTTCGACGACATCGCCGACCTCGTCGTCAACCCGTAGCGGCCCGACCGGCCGGACACCACGCCCGAACGACACCGGAAGCCGCCGGAGAAGCACCGAGGAACCACTGAAGAGCCACTGAAGAGCCACGAACCCGTTTGAGACGAAAGGGCAAAGACATGGTCTACCTGTCCCTGGGACTGCTGCTCCTGGGCGCCGTCACCGCGCTCAACCTGGTGCTGATCCTCGCCGTCATCCGACGGTTGCGCCGGCACGAGGAGGAACGCAAGCAGCAGGGCGACACCTTCGAGAACATCGCGTCGGGGCCGCCGGTCGGTGAGCGGGTGCCGGAGTTCTCCGCGGTCGCGGTCGACGGGACGCGCGTCGGCTCGGATGCCCTGCGCGGTCGGGAGGCGGCGCTGACCTTCCTGTCCACCGGCTGTTCGGCCTGTGTCGCGGCCGCCCGTGACCTGCCGGAGTTCGCCCGCCGCACCGGGCTGGACGTGGACCAGATGGTGGTGGTGATCTCCGGTGAGGGGCCCCAGGCCCGGAGCATGGCGGAGACCGTGGCCGGTGTCGCCCGGGTGGTCCTGGAGGAGAGGGACGGCCCGCTGTCCGTCCTGTTCGCGGTCAAGGGCACCCCCACCAACGTGATGGTCGACGCGGACGGCACCGTCACCTACGCCGAGGCCGGCACCCACCCGGTGCTGGACCAGTTGCCGGCGTGAGCGGAGGAGGCCGCCGGGAGCCCGCCGAGGCGCACCGGCTCGGCGGGCTGCGGGGCGCGGCGGCCGGCGCGGCGGCGGCGCTGGCGCTGACCTGGCGCGCGGGTCCGGTCGCCGTGGTCTGCCAGGTGCTGCTGACCGCGGTGCAGGGGTTGCTGCCGGTCGCGGTCACCCTGCTCACCAAGTGGCTGTTCGATGCGCTCGGGGGCGGGCGGGAGGCGGGCGGCCCGTCCCCGGTGGTGCTGGCGGTGGGCATCGGTGCCGTGACGGCGTTGACGGTGGTGCTGCCCTTGGCCTCGAACTACACCGAGGCCCGGCTCAGCCGGGGCATCGTCCACCTCGCCCAACAGCGGCTGTACGGGAAGGTGAACGGGTTCGTCGGGCTGTCGCGGTTCGAGGATCCGGAGTTCCTGGACCGGCTGCGGCTGGCCCAGGAGGCGACGGGCAGTGCGCCCCAGCAGATCACCGGCGCGCTCTTCGGGTTGGTGCAGCAGTGCATCGCGGTGGTGGGGATGGTGGCGGTGCTCGCTTCCGTCTCGCCCTGGCTGACGGTGGTGACGGTCGCCGCGGCGGTGCCGGCGCTGTTGGCGCAGGTGTCGCTGACCCGGCGGCAGGCGGCGCTGCGGTGGACGATCAGCCCCCGCAACCGGCGCCAACTCTTCTACCAGTCGCTGTTGCTGAACCTGTCCGCGGTCAAGGAGGTCCGGCTGTTCGGGGCGGGCGGGTTCCTGCTCGGCCGGATGGACGCCGAGACCCGGGAGATCAACGCGGCCGAAGAGCGGTACGAGCGGAAGGAGTTGGCCCTCCAGTCGCCGCCCGCCGCGCTGGGCGCGCTGATCGCCGCGGGCGGACTGGCCTGGATGGCGCACGGTGCGGCGTCCGGGCGGTTCGGCGTGGGGGACGTGTCGGCGTACCTCGCGGCGACCGCCGGGGTGCAGGGTGCGCTGACCGCCACGATCGGCTACGTCATCGGCGGCTACCAGGGCCTGTTGTCGTTCCGCCACTACGTGGACGTGAACGCCCTCCCGTCCGACCTCCCGGTGCGGACCGACCCGGTGCCCGGGCGGCCGTTGGCGGACCGCATCGAGCTGGACGACGTGTGGTTCCGCTACCGGGAGGACGGGCCGTGGGTGCTGCGCGGGGTGAGCCTGACGATCCGGCGGGGCGAGGCGGTGGCGCTCGTCGGGCTGAACGGGGCCGGGAAGTCGACCCTGGTGAAGCTGTTGTGCCGGTTGTACGACCCGACCCGGGGCGCCATCCGCTGGGACGGCACCGACATCCGGGCGTGGGACCCGGCCGCCCTGCGGGACCGGGTGAGCGCGGTGTTCCAGGACCGGGTGGACTACGACCTGACGGCGCGGGACAACATCGGCATCGGGGACCTGGCCCATCTGCACGACCCGGACCGGATCGCCGGCGCGGCGCGCCGGGCCGGCGCCCACGGGTTCGTCGAGGAACTCCCGCGCGGCTACGGCACGCTGCTGTCCCGGACGTTCCCCGAGCCGGACGACGAGGAGAGCGGCGCGCCCTCGGCCGGGGTGGCGCTGTCCGGCGGGCAGTGGCAGCGGCTGGCGCTGGCCCGGGCGATGCTCCGCGAGGGCCGGGACCTGCTCATCCTGGACGAGCCCACCACCGGTCTGGACGCCGCCGCGGAACAGCAGTTGCACGAGCGGCTGCGGGCCTACCGGGAGGGTGCGACGAGTCTGCTGATCTCCCACCGGTTGGGCACCGCCCGTCGGGCCGACCGCATCGTGGTGCTCGCGGACGGCAGGGTCGGCGAGTGCGGCAGTCACGCCCAACTCATGGCGCTGGACGGCGAGTACGCGAGACTGTTCACCCTCCAGGCGTCCGGGTACGTCGAGCACGTCGAGGGCACCGAGAGCGCGGGGAGCACCGGGTTCCCCGAGGACACCGAGAGCGAGGAGGTGGCGGTGTGAGCGAGCCGCTGCTGGACGGGGCGAGGACGCCGTCCGAGGACGGGAAGCACCGCACGGACCACGGGGCGGGCGGCGGACCCGTGGTCGAGGTGAGCGGGTTGTGCAAGACGTACGGGTCGGGTTCCGACACCCCGGTGCGGGCCTGCGACGGGGTGGACCTGCGGATCGAGGACGGTGAGACGGTCGCCCTGACCGGCCCGTCCGGCTCGGGCAAGTCGACGCTGCTGTACCTGCTGGGCGCCCTGGAGCAGGCCGACGCGGGGACCATCGACGTGGCCGGGGAGCGGATCACCGCGCTGAAGCGGGCCGGGCTGGCCGCGTACCGGCGGCGGGTGGGGTTCGTGTTCCAGCGGTTCCACCTGCTGCCCACGCTGACGGCGCTGGACAACGTCATCGCCCCGGTGCTGCCCTACCGGGTGGACTTCGACCGGCGGGCCCGGGCCCGCGAGCTGCTGCGGTCGGTGGGCCTGGAGGGGCGGGAGGAGTTCCTGCCGTCGAAGCTGTCGGGCGGGCAGCAGCAGCGGGTGGCGGTGGCGCGGGCCCTGATCGGGGGGCCGCGGTTGATCCTCGCGGACGAGCCCACCGGCAATCTGGACTCCCGGTCCAGCGAGGAGGTCCTCGACCTGTTGACCGGGCTGCGGGAGCGGCACGGGACGACGGTGGTGACGGCGACCCACGACCCGGACGTGGTGGCCCGCTGCGACCGGGTGGTCCGGTTGCGGGACGGGAAGGTCGTATGAGGGGTGTGCGGTGGCTGTCCGGAGCGCTGCTGTGCGCGGGCGCGGCCGGGCTCGCGGCGTGGCGGGTCCGCTCGGGCTACGTGGCGGTGACGGTGCGCGGCGGGAGCATGGTGCCCACCCTGCACGACGGGGACCGGGTGCTGATCCGTCGCGGCCCGCGGGGGCTACGGCGGGACGACATCGTGGTGGTGGCGTGCCCGGCGCAGGACTCGGCGTGGCGCGGGAAGCCGCCGGTGACCGGGGAGTTGACGGCCACCGAGTGGTACATCAAGCGGGCCGTGGCACTGGCGGGCGACCCGTTCGAGGGGCGGCCGGTGCCGGCGGGCCACCTGGCGGTGGTCGGCGACGGCGTGTTCAGCGTCGACTCGCGGGAGCACGGGCCCTGCCCGGTGGACCAGGTGTTGGGGGTGGTGGTCCGTACCCTGGGGCGGGCGCACGTCCCCGTCGGCCGGGGCGCGCCACCGCACTGATCCCCCGTGCGTCCGCCGTGCGGACGTGCGTCGTCGGCGAGGAGAGACACCCGCACATGTCGACCAGACACTCCCGTTCCGCGTCCGTCGCGCTCACCGCGCTGCTGGTCGCCGGACTCACCCTCGGCTGCGAGCCGTCCGCCGAGGAGTCGGACGCCACGCCGGAGCCGCAGGTCACCGGGCTGTCGGAACCGAAGCTTCCGGAGGACGTCGACGAGGCCCGCTCGACCCGGGCCGCGAAGGAGTTCCGGAGCTGGGTGGCGGCCGAGGGCACCGCCCGGCAGCAGGAGGCGGCGGCCCGGGTGGACCGCGTCCTCGGCGACTGGGAGGGCGAGTCGGCCGAGGCGTACCTCTCCACCGACCTGGGCGGCGACGGGTCGGTGCGCGACCCGATGGGCGCGGCGAAGGCCCTGGTGACCGCGTTCGACGGGTGGAAGGACGCGCCGAACGGGATGGCGGGCACGGTGTCGGTGCACGACGTGAACGGCACCGCCCTCGTCGTCGGCACCTTCTGACCCGTTCCGTCCGGGGGCACCGCCATACTCGGGCCATGGACGACGCCCCCGAGTCGGAACTCGACGCGCTGCTGAAGACCCTGCGGGTCTGGGACCTGCCGGAACTGCCCTCCCTCGATCCGGGGGGCAGCCCGGCGGATCCCCGCGCGCTGTTCACCGAGTGGTTCGCGGACGCCGTGGCCGCCGGGCAGCCCGAGCCGCACACCATGTCCCTGGCCACGGCCGACGACCGGGGCCGGCCCGACGTCCGCACCGTGATGCTGCACGGGGTGGACGCCCGGGGCTGGCTGTTCGCCTCGCACGCCACCAGCCGCAAGGGTCGCCAGTTGGCGGCCCGCCCGGAGGCGGCACTGGGCTTCTACTGGCCGGCCCGGGCCCGTCAGGTGCGGGTGCGGGGCCCGGTCACGGTGCTGCCGGCGCGGGAGGCGCGGGCCGACCTCGCCCGGCGCACGACGGGGGCGCTGGCCGCCGCGCTCACCGGGCGCCAGAGCGAAGTGCTGTCCAGCCGGGAGGAGTTGGCCTCCGCCTCGGCGACGGCCTGGGAGCGCGCCCGCAGCGAACCGGACGCCGTGGCCCCGACCTGGACGTTGTACGCGCTCGCCGCGCGGGAGGTGGAGTTCTTCCAGGGCGACGCCCGCCGTCAGCACGTGCGGTTGCGGTACGTGCACGAGCGGGACGCCCAGGGGGACCGCTGGCGGCGCGAGTTGCTCTGGCCCTGACCGGCGCGCCCGCCGCCCGCCCTCAGCCCAGGGCGGGGTAGGGGTCCGTGGCGAGGCGGCCGTGCAGGTGCACGTCGCGGAAGGCGTCGTGCCGTTCGGCCTCGAACATCGCCCCGCGCAGGGTCCCTTCGGCGCGGAAGCCCGTCCGCTCCGCTATCCGGCAGGAGACCTCGTGCTCCGGGGCGTGGCCCAACTCCAGGCGGTGCAGCCCGCGTTCCCGGAAGGCCCAGGCGCTGGCCAGGGCGAGGGCCCGCCCCGCCACGCCCCGCCCGCGCGCCTGCGGGAGCGTCCAGTAGCCGACGATGGCCACCCGCAGCGCCGGGTTGATGTTGCTGAGGCCCATGTGGCCGAGGACCGTGCCGTCCTCCTCGTCGGTGACGCAGAACGAGGCCACCGCGCCCCGCTCGACCTGTTCCGCGCGGGCGGCGAGGGAGCGGTGGGCGTCCGCCCGGTCCCGCACCATGATCATGGGGGTGTTCCAGCGCAGGAACTCCGGGTCGGTCAGCCCGCGCAGCCAGGCGTCGACGTCCCCGGGGTCCTGCGGGTTCCAGGGGCGCAGCAGCAGGCCGGCGCCGCCCAGGGTCGGCCCGGCGGATTCGTTCTCGTTCGCCGTCGCACCGCCGGCCCCGTTCGTTCTGTCCATGCCGTCATTCAACACCCGATCCCCGTACCGCACCCACCGGGTGGGCACGGGCCCGCTCGTGATCAATTCGCAACGCATTCCGCCCTTGCCCGAGACCCATCAACTCGGGAGCTGGTTACGCTCGCTGCTCATGGCCGTCTCCTCTGACCACGACAAAGCCGCCCTGCTCCGCACGGACGACCGCCCGGTCTACGTCATCGGCGGCGGCCCCGGCGGACTCGCCACGGCGTACGCGCTGCGCGCGCGGGGCGTGCGGGCCGTGGTCCTGGAACGCACCGACCACGTCGGCGCCTCCTGGCGCGGGCACTACGACCGGCTGCGGCTGCACACCACCCGGCGCCGCTCCGCCCTGCCCGGGCTGTCGATCCCGCGCGCCTTCGGCCGCTGGGTCGCCCGCGACCACCTGGTGCGCTACCTGGAGAAGTACGCGGAGCACCACGAACTCGAAGTGGTCACCGGGGTCGAGGTGCACCGGGTGGACCGGTCCGCCGACGGCGCCGACTGGGTGCTGCGGGCCAGCGGCGGACGCGAACTCGTCGGCGCGGCCGTCGTCGTCGCCACCGGGTACAACCACACCCCGCACCTGCCCGACTGGCCCGGCGGCGCCGGGTTCACCGGCACGCTGGTGCACGCCTCCCGCTACCGCCGGCCCGACCCGTACGCGGGACAGGACGTCCTGGTGGTGGGCTCCGGCAACACCGGCGCCGAGATCGCGGTGGACCTCGCCGAGGGCGGCGCCACCCGGGTGCGGCTCGCGGTGCGCACCGTTCCGCACGTCCTGCGCCGGACCACCCTGGGGTGGCCCTCGCAGGCCAATGCGGTGGTGGCCCGTCGCCTGCCGCCCTTCGTGGTCGACCCGGTCGCCGCGCTGATGGCCCGGCTCACCCTGCCCGACCTCTCCGCGCACGGGCTGCCTCGCCCCGGCAGCGGGCTGCTCGCCCGGGCCGGGCAGGGCGCGCTGCCGATCGTCGACACCGGGTTCGTGAAGGCGGTGCGCGCCGGGCGGATCGAGGTGGTGGCCGCGGTGGAGTCGTTCGCCGGGGGCGAGGTCGTCCTCGCGGACGGCGAGCGGATCGCCCCGGAGAGCGTGATAGCCGCCACCGGGTACGAGCGCGGCCTCGCCCCGCTGGTGGGGCACCTCGGAGTGCTCGCCGCGGACGGGCGCCCGCTGGTGCACGGACGCCGGTGCGCGAAGGACGCGCCCGGCCTGTACTTCACCGGGTTCACCAACCCGATCAGCGGGATGCTCCGGGAGCTGGCGCGGGACGCCCCGCGGATAGCTGCGGCCGTGGCCCGCGGCCTCCCGGACGCCCGTGGCCCCCGGGAGGGCGGGGGCGCCGCCGGGAAGGCCCCGGAGACCGCCGGCTGAATTCCCCGTGGGCCGGAAGGGGCCGCCTGTTAGGGTGGCAGGTCCCGGACCACGGCTCCGGGACGACCTCCGCTCCGCCTCAGCGAGGAGACCAGACCCATGGCGGGTGACGACGACATCTCCGGGTGATACCCGGGGCTGACCGGCCACCGGCGGCGCATCCAGTGCGCCGGCGCCGTGGCCCGTGCAGTCGTACCCGCCGCCCCGTCTGCCGAGGGCGGGCGCCCGCCGTTCCCCGCGCACCGCGCGGCCCGGCTCCGTGCGCGCGCCGCCCGCGTCCCGTGAGGTATCCCCATGTCCGACGCCACCGTCATCTGCTCCAACCTGTCCTTCTCCTGGCCCGACGACACCCCCGTCTTCCAGGGGCTGTCCTGCACCGTGGGCACCGGCCGCACCGGTCTCGTCGCGCCCAACGGCTCCGGCAAGTCCACCCTGCTGAGGCTCGTCGCCGGTGAACTGCGACCCACCGCCGGCTCGGTGACCGTGACGGGCACCCTGGGCCACCTGCCGCAGAACCTTCCGCTCACCGCCGAACTGACCGTCGCCGAGGTGCTGGGGGTCGCCGGGATCATCCGCGCCCTGGACGCCATCGAATCCGGGGACGTCGACGAGGCGCACTTCACCACCGTGGGCGACGACTGGGACGTCGAGGAACGCACCCGCGCCCAACTGGACCGCCTCGGCCTCGGCGACCTCGCCCTCGACCGGCGCCTGGGCACCCTCAGCGGCGGTCAGATCGTCTCCCTGGGCCTCGCCGCGCAGCTGCTGAAGCGCCCCGACGTGCTCCTCCTCGACGAACCCACCAACAACCTCGACGCCGAGGCCCGCCACCGGCTCCACGAGGTGCTGGCCGACTGGTCCGGCACCCTGCTGCTGGTCAGCCACGACCGGGCCCTGCTCGACCGGATGGACCGCATCGCCGAACTCGACCGCGGGGAACTCCGCCTGTACGGCGGCAACTTCACCGCGTACGAGACCGCGGTGCAGGCCGAACGCGAGGTCGCCGAGAAGAACCTGCGCAACGCTGAGCAGGAACTCAAGCGCGAGAAGCGGGAGTTGCAGCAGGCTCGGGAACGCGCCGAACGGCGGATGAGCAACGCGGCCCGCAACCTCAAGAGCGCCGGCCTCCCCCGCATCTTCGCCGGGAACATGAAGCGCGGCGCCCAGGAGGCGGCCGGCCGGGCCGGCCAGACCCACGCCGCCCGGGTCAGCGAGGCCCAGACCCGTCTCGACGAAGCGGGCCGCGCCCTGCGCGAGGACCAACGCCTCTCCCTGGACCTGCCGGACACCCGGGTCCCGGCCGGCCGCACCCTGTTCCTCGGCACCGGGCTGCGGGTCCGCTACGACCAGCGGCCGCTGTTCGCCGGCGACGGCGTCGACCTCACCGTCCGCGGCCCCGAACGCATCGCCCTCACCGGGCCCAACGGGGCGGGCAAGACCACCCTGCTGCGGATGCTCCACGGCGACCTCGCACCCCAGCAGGGCACCGTGCAGCGCGCGGACGGACGGATCGCCTACCTCTCCCAGCGGCTGGACCTGCTCGACCCGCGGCGCACCGTCGCCGAGAACTTCGCGGCGGCCGCCCCCCGGCGCCCGCCGGCCGAGCGGATGAACCTGCTCGCCCGGTTCCTGTTCCGGGGCGAGAGGGCCCACCTGCCGGTCGGCGTGCTCTCCGGCGGCGAACTGCTGCGCGCCACCCTCGCCTGCGTGCTGTGCGCCGAACCCGCCCCGCACCTGCTGCTGTTGGACGAGCCCACCAACAACCTGGACCTGGTGAGCACCGAACAGCTGGAGGGCGCCCTCGCCTCCTACCAGGGGGCGTTCGTGGTGATCAGCCACGACGAACGGTTCCTCGCCCGGATCGGGGTCGACCGCTGGCTACGGCTCGCCGACGGCGAACTCACGGAGACGGGCGCCCCGGAGTAGCCCCCCGTCCGCCGGGACCCCGACCCGGGGTCCCGGCCCGGGGCCGAGGAAATGCGGATGCCCCCGCCGGGGCCGGCCCCTACACTCGGTCCCTATGTGTGGCATCTCCTGCTCGGCCGCGGCCTGCTGCTGCGGTGCCGGCCTCGCCGTGACCCGTCCCCGCCGCTCCTAGCGGCGGCCCCTCCCCACCGACCCCGCGCCGATCCGTCCCGCAGCCCCCGCGCGCCCGCCCCCGGGCCCGCCGACGAGGGGCCCGCAGCCACGGTCCGCGCCACGGCCGGTCCCGAGACCTACCGCCGCTTCGCGCGCCCCCCGCCGAGCGGCCGTCCGTGCTGCCCGGCTCCCGTCGAAGCCGTGGAGCTCCACCCGTGCACCAGCACCACCGATCCGCCCGTCCCGCACCCGCCCGCCGGCCCGGCGGCCGGCACGAGTTGGGACAGAACTTCCTCGTCGACCGTGCGGTCGTCCGCACCGTCGTCGACCTCGTCGACCGCACCGAAGGCCCGATCGTCGAGATCGGCACCGGCGACGGGGCGCTGACCCTGCCCCTCCAGGACCTGGGGCGTCCCCTGACCGGCATCGAGATCGACCCGCTCCGGATCGCGCGGCTGCGCCGCCGGACCCGGCCGGGCACCCGGCTCGTCCACGCCGACTTCCTGCGCCACCGCACCCCCGCCGTTCCGCACGTCCTGGTCGGCAACCTCCCCTTCCACGCCACCACCCCGATGCTGCGCCGCATCCTGGGCTCCGCCCACTGGACCGATGCGGTGCTCCTGGTGCAGTGGGAGGTCGCCCGGCGGCGGGCCGGGGTCGGCGGAGCCACCATGCTCACCGCGCAGTGGTGGCCCTGGTACGCGTTCCGGCTGGTCCGTCGGGTGCCCGCGGACGCCTTCCGGCCCCGCCCGGGCGTCGACGGCGGCCTGTTGACGGTGGCCCGCCGCCCCGCACCGCTGGTCCCGGCCGCCGACCGGGCCGCCTACCAGGACCTCGTCGGGCGGGTGTTCACCGGTCGGGGCCGGGGCATCGAGCAGATCGTGGCCGCCGCCCGCCCCGAACTGGCCCGCCGGACGGTGCGGGACTGGGCCCGCCGCAACCGGCTGGCCCCGACCACCCTGCCCAAGCAGCTCACCGACCGCCAGTGGGCCGAACTGCACCTGCTGACGGACCCACAGCGCAGCCGCTGACGCACCGGGTGGCGGTGCCCGCGGCACAGCCACCCGGCCGCCGCCTCCCTCGATCGAATTTCCGAACGGACAACTTCCTTTCGGCCAATGACCGTTACCCTGTGCGCAGCCCCACGGTCCGTCCCTCCGGGCCTTCGCACGGCACCACCCCACGTCTCCGGTTCCCGCCACCCGGCCGACCGCACCCCCGCGGCCGGTCGACCCTCGGGTTCCGGCCACCTGCTAGCCGAAGGCACCCCATGCGCCCCAGACGACTGATCACCCCTGCGATAGCCCTGGGACTCACCGCGGCCCTCGTCCCCGCGCTCCCCAGTGCCGCCGCCCCCGCGTCCCCCTCCCCCACCGGGCCGACGCTCACCTGGGGCAGCTGCGGCCCCGACCTCCCCCCGACCGTCGAGTGCTCCGTGCTCCCCGTCCCGGTGGACCACGGCGACCCCGGCAGCCGGACCGTCGAGATGGCCGTCTCCCGCATCAAGGCCGCCGACCCCGCCAAGCGCCGCGGCGTCCTGCTGTTCAACCCCGGCGGGCCGGGCGGGCCCGGGCTGTTCTACCCGCTGTGGATGGCCGAGACCCTGCCCCAGTCGGTGAAGGACCAGTACGACCTCATCGGCTTCGACCCGCGCGGCGTGGGCGCCAGCAGCCCGCTGTCCTGCAACACCACCACCCGCGAGGAGCGGCTCACCTTCCGCCCCTACCGGGACGCCACCTTCGCCAAGGACGTCGCCTGGGCCCGCGACCTCGCCGCCAAGTGCCGGGCCGCCACCCCCGACATCGCCCACTTCACCACCCGCAACACCGCCCGTGACATGGACCGCCTCCGGGCCGCCCTCGGCGAACCGCGGATCTCCTACTTCGGCCTCTCCTACGGCACCTACCTGGGCGCCGTCTACACCCAGATGTTCCCCAAGCGCGCCGACCGCTTCGTCCTGGACAGCGCCGTCGACCCCAAGCGGGTCTGGCGGGGCATGGTGCAGAACTGGGCCAAGGAGGCGGAGCCGGCGTTCCGCCGGTGGACGCAGTGGACCGCCGAACGCTCCGCGACCTACGGGGTCGGTGCCACGCCCGCCGAGGTCGGCCGACTCTTCTGGGACCTGGTCGAACGCGCCGACCGCACCCCCATCGACCTCGGCGGCCACCCGTACACCGGGGCCGAGATCCGCGACTGGATGCGCTGGGACATGTACCGTCCCGCGCTCGGCGCCGCGTTCCTGGTGAAGCTGCGGGACGCCGCCGCCGGCAAGCCCGTCGAACCCCAGCCGCCGTTCGTCCCCACCGACAACGACCTCGCCTCGTACACCGCCGTGACCTGCGGTGACGTCCGCTGGCCCACGAAGGCGGCCCGCTACCGGGCCGACAGCCGGCGCGACAGCGCCCGCTACCCGTTCTTCGGCGACTCGGTGTCCAACATCGTGCCCTGCGCCTTCTGGGAGCGGCCCGTCGAGCCCGCGACCCGGATCGACAACGCGGTGCCGGCGCTGATCGTCCAGAACGAGTGGGACTCGCAGACCCCGCCCGCCTCCGCCCGCGGACTGCACCGGGCGCTGAAGGGCTCCCGGCTGGTGTACGTCGAGGAGGGCGAGGGGCACGGCGTGTACGGGCGCGGCACCAGCAGCTGCGCCGACGCGCTCACCACCCGCTACCTGGCCACCGGCGAACTCCCGACCGGGGACGTGACCTGCACCCCCGACCCGGCCCCGGCGGCCACCGCCCGCGGCGCGGCGCCCGAGGCGGCGCCCGCACCGCTGCCCGGCCCGCGCGCCCCGTTCGGCGGACGCTGA
>NZ_JBEOWM010000030.1:0-86131 GCF_040296045.1 Streptomyces sp. NPDC002490
CGCGTCCTGATGCGGTCGATCCGGACCACCGACATCAACCCGCAAACCACTCAAAGCGACCTCACTGAAGCCGCTTGACATCCATAGGAGCATCCCGCGGGAGGCTTCCGCGCGGCGGCGGGGCCGGGCTCAAGCGGGCTTGGCGTAGTCCCCGTATCCGGTCCAGTCCAGCGTCACGCAGGCTTCGTCGCCGACCACCCAGGCGTCGTGACCGGGCGACACCTCGATGAAGTCGCCCGCTGCGACTTCGGCGCTCTCCCCGTCGTCCATGACGATCTTGAGACGGCCACTGACCACGTAGCCGGTGTGGGCCGACCGGCAGCTGTCGGTCCCCGCCAGCGGTTTGACGTGCTCCGACCAGCGCCAGCCCGGTTCGAAGACGGCCAGGCCGACGGGGCCGCCGGCCGTGTGCAGCAGGTCCAACCTGCCCTTGCCCTCCTCGAACGGCCGTGTTTCGTCCGCAGCGTCGAAGTTACGGATCACCAGCCCAGCCATGGTCACTCGCCTCCCGGAGTGGAGCGGCCCCGAGTCCTCTACCAGCCTAGTCCGGTGCCCGGCGAAGGCCCAGGTGACGCTCGGAGCCCGACGCCTCGCGAAGAGTGCGCGCCCCGGCCCGGAACGTGGCCAGGCCGGCGTCGAAGTCGAGGGACGAGCCCACGAAGAGAACGCTCCCGTCGGGAGCGACGTAGACCTTGCCGCCCCCGCGGACGGCGTGCACCAGGCAGATGCCCAGGCCCTCGGGAAGTCGGACGGTGGTCAGCGCCGGTGCCTCCGCGCGGCCGACGAAGAGGGCGCGGCCGATCTCGACCAGTCGGTCCTCGTCGAGGGCGTCGGCGGGCGGGCGGGGGCTCGCAGGGTTCGTCAAGGCGCCTTCCTCGGATCGGAGCGTGCCGCGGCCGGGCCCGGGCGGCTCGTCCGGGGCGGTGGGGGAACGGCCGTCATCATCCGTCCGAGGGTAGCCCGTGCGCCCGCGTCCGCAGCGGATGCGTCCTCGTCGCAACGACGGTGATCGCCACAACTCGCCTGCCCCGGAACGCTGTTACACAACGATCATTGAGTGCGTCGAAACGGCCGGGGCATACTGCGCGGGTTACCGGGGCGTAGACCCATCGAGAGGCGCCCCTAGGGGGCGGGCCCCCGCCCGCCCCCTGCACTCCTGAGCAGGGGGAATCTTGCGCACACCAGCAAAGAGGGCGTGCCCGGCCGTTGTTGCCGCCGGGTGCGTCGTGGCCCTGACGGCGGGCATGACCGGCCCGGCGTCGGCGGACGGGGCCGGCCCGGGACCGGGGCCGTCGGCGCCGGCGAACCGCCTCGCCGACGGGGCCGGAACCGTCCGCACCGTCACCCTGATCACCGGCGACCGGGTCCGCGTGGACGCGCGGGGCCGTGTCGGCGGCATCCAACGGGCCGACGGCCGGGAGGACATGCCCTTCTTCACCCAGGTCCACGACGGCCGCACCTACGTGGTGCCGCGGGACGCCCGGCGGTTGATCGCGGACGGCACCTTGGACCGGCGGCTGTTCGACGTCACCGAACTGACGAGGCCGGAGACCCGCAGGGCCCACCGGGCGGGACTCAAGGTGATCGTCGGCTACCGGGGCGGCGCCGCCGACGCCGCCCGTGCGGGGGTGCGGTCCGCCGAGGGCACCACCGTCCGCCGGACCCTCTCCGCCCTCGACGCGGACGCCGTCACCAGCGCCACCGACAGCACCGGGGCGTTGTGGGACGCCCTGACCCGTCCGACCCGCGACGGTTCGGTGGCCAGGACCTCCGGCATCGCCCGGATCTGGCTGGACGGGGTGCGCAAGGCGTCGCTCGACCGCAGCACCGGGCGGATCGGCGCGCCGTCCGCCTGGGCCCGCTCGTACGACGGCACCGGGGTGAAGATCGCCGTCGTGGACACCGGGATCGACGCCACCCATCCGGACCTCGCGGGACGGGTGGTGGCGGAGCGGAACTTCAGCAGGTCCCCGGACGCCCGGGACCGGGACGGGCACGGAACGCACGTGGCCTCCGTCGCCGCCGGCAGCGGGGCGAAGGACGGCAGGTTCAAGGGGGTGGCCCCCGGAGCCCAGCTGATCAGCGCCAAGGTGCTGGACGACCGGGGCGAGGGGGAGGACTCGGGCATCCTGGCCGGGGTCGACTGGGCCGTGGCCCAGGGCGCCGACATCGTCAACATGAGCCTGGGCAGCCCCGACACCCCGGGCATCGACCCGACCGAAGCCCAGATCAACAAGCTCTCCGCGGAGAAGGGCGTCCTGTTCGCGGTCGCCGCCGGCAACAGCGGCCCGGGCCGGTCCACGGTGGCCTCCCCGGGCAGCGCCGACGCCGCGCTGACCGTCGGTGCGGTCGACGACAACGATCTGATCGCCGACTTCTCCGCGGTGGGGCCGCGCACCGGCGACCACGCGATCAAGCCGGACGTCACCGCGCCGGGCGTGGCGATCACGGCGGCGGCCGCCGAGGGCACCGGCGGACAGAACCCGCCCGGGTACGTCAGCAAGGACGGCACGTCCATGGCGACCCCGCACGTCGCGGGCGCCGCGGCGCTCCTGAAGCAGAAGAACCCCACCTGGACGGGCGCCCGGCTCAAGGCGGTGCTGACGGCCTCCGCCCAAGGCGGTGCCTCCTCGGTGTTCCACCAGGGCGCGGGTCGCATCGCGGTCGACCGGGCGATCGACCAGACGGTCGTCGCCGAGCCCGGCTCGATCGACCTGGGCGTCCAACAGTGGCCCCACCAGGACGACACGCCCGTCACCCGGCAGGTGACGTACCGCAACGGCGGCACCACCGACGTGGTGCTGGACCTGGCGTTGGCGGCGCCCACCGGGGGCGACGGACAGCCGGCCCCCGCCGGCTTCTTCACCCTCGGGACCCCGCGCATCACGGTTCCGGCGGGCGGCACCGCCGCCGTGGAGCTGACGGCCGACACCCGGATCGGCGGTGCCGTCGACGGCTCGTACACGACGACCGTCGTCGCCTCCGGGGGCGGCCAGACCGTCCGGACCGCGGCCGCGGTGGAACGCGAGGGCGAGTCGTACGACGTCACCTTCGAGACCTTCGGGCGCGACGGCGCTCCGGGCACCGGCTGGCAGGCGGAACTGCTGGGCTACGCGGGCGCCGCCACCGACCGCCGTTTCCTGCCCGACCTCTCGTCCGGCTCCACCACGATACGGATGCCGCGCGGCACCTACGCCCTCGCGGCCAACCTGCTGGTCGATCCCGCCGCTCCGGCCAAGGGAGCCGATCTGATCGACAACCCGCAGTTCTCCGTGACCGGCCCCACGACCGTCACCCTCGACGCCCGCACCACCAAGCCGGTGACGATCACGGTGCCGGACCCGGCCGCGCGTCCGACGCGGGCGGGCATGCTGTACGTGCTGGAGACGAACGGGACGGCCTTCCTCCAGGGCGGCGAGTTCACCAGCTTCGACAACCTCCGCACCGCCTACCAGGGTCCGCAGCGGATCGACGGAACGCTCCGGCAGTCCTGGTCCGGTCACTGGGCACGGGGCGCCGACGAGTACTACGTCCTCACCGGCGGCCCGGTGCAGCGCCTCGCCGACGGGTACCACCGGACCTTCGCGGCCGGGGACCTCGCCCTGGTGAAGGCGGGCATCGGCGCCTCGGGGCCCGGAGTAGAGGGCGCCCTCGCCGCGCACGGCGAACTGCCCGGCGGTTCCGGCGTGGTCTCGGCCTTCCGGGTGCAGCCGGCGCCGGGCACCCGCAACGTGCACCTGTCCACGGACGACGGGGCGGCCTGGCAGATCGAGGCGGGGGTGCTGGGGGAGCCGGACGCCCAGGGGTTCCGGTCCTTCGACGCGGCCTACGGCACCGTCTCGCGCCGGTACGCGGCGGGCAGCACGCGCACCGAGGACTTCCACGCCGGTGTGCTGGGCCCGCAGATGGACGCCGGCAGCGGAATCGTGCGCGACGGCGACCAGGTGTACGGCTCGCTGACGCTCGCCGGTGACGGTGCGGGGCACCTCGGCTTCGCCCGGTACACCAGCGCGAGCACCACCATCCACCGCAACGGCGTGCTGTACGCGCAGGAGGACGCGGCCGTCGACGCGCGGACGTTCGCGCTGCCCCCGGAGGCCGCCGCGTACACGGTGTCCACCACGGTCCGGCGCAACCCCGCCCTCCACCGTGCCGGCACCCGGATCGACGCCTCGTGGACCTTCACCTCGGCCCGCACCGACGTCCCGACGATGCTGCCGGTGTCCACGGTCCGCTTCCGACCGGAGCTCGCACTGGACTCCACGGTCCCCGCGGGCGGCAGGGTGCGCGTTCCGGTCGTGGTGCAGGGCGCGGCGGCCGGCGCCGGCCTGAAGAAGCTCCGGGTCTCGGTGTCCTACGACGGCAAGAAGTGGCAGTCCGCCCCGGTCAGCGCGGACGAGGTCATCGTGCGGGCACCTGCGGGGGGCAGGGCGGTGTCGCTGCGGGCCGTGGTCACCGACACCCGGGGCAACCGGTCGACGGTCACGCTCCACGACGCCTTCCTCGGTAGGTAGCCCCCCGTCGAACACGCCCCGGCGGCCCGTGTGACGGGTGCACCGGCCGAGCCGCCCCGGGGGCCGGCTTCCACAACGGAAGCCGGCCCCCACTTGCGGTGACGTTTAGGTACGCCTTACCGTGCTCAATCGCACCACTCGGGGCTCGGCCGTCACACGGCCCGCCCGCGGCGAGCGCTCCACCGACGCAGCCTGGCCGTCCGCTGCCGGTTTCTCGCTGACGGGACCCATGTGAACGACTCTGCCTTCGGTCTGTACGACCCTGCCCGCGACCACAGTGCCTGCGGCGTGGGCTTCATCACCCGCCTCGACGGGACCCCCCACCACGAAGTCATCCGCAAGGGCGACGAGGCGCTGCGCACCATCCCGCACCGCGGAGGCACATCGGCCGAAGGCGTGGGCGACGGGGCGGGCGTGAGCATCGACCTGTCGGTGGAGTTCTTCGGCGCGATCACCGGTGAGGAACTGCGCGCCGGACACTTCGGCGTCGCGAACTGCTTCGTCCCCGTCGACGCCGACCGCCGCGCCGGCGCACTGGACCTGGTGGCTCGGAGCATCGCCGAACAGGGCTTCGAGGTACTGGTGGTGCGCGAGGTCCCGGTGGACCACGCAGTGGCCCGGGCCGCCGCCGAGCAGTACCAACTCCCCATCGTGCAATGGGTGTTCAGGGCGCCCGAGGGCTGGGAGCGCAGCGACGTGGACGCCGCCGCCCACCGCTGCCTCCTGGCGGTCGAGGCCGCCGCCTACGCGGACGACGCCTACGCGGGGCTCTACCCCCTGTCGCTGAGCGCACGGACCCAGGTGCTCAAGGGGCGGCTCAACTCCGGTGAGGTCATCGGGTACTTCCGCGACCTGTGCGATCCCCGGCACTCGGTGCGCTCGCTGTACTTCCACACCCGGTTCTCCACCAACACCGAACCGCACCCGACCATGGCACAGCCCTTCCGGCTCATGGCGCACAACGGAGAGCTGAACACCGACCGCAAGAACCGCCTGTCCGACGAGGCGCTCGCCCGCGCCCGCACCCGCAGCATCGTGCGCCCCCCGGGCCAGTCCGACTCCAGCCGGCTCGACCAGACCCTCCAGAGCAGGGTGTTCGACGACGGCCTGGACCTCGTCGAGGCCGTGGTGTCGCTGATGCCGCCCGCGTGGGAGAACGACCGGACCCTGCCCGTCGCGGTGCGCGACATGCTGGAGTACTTCTCGCTGTACGAGGAGAAGAACGACGGCCCGGCCGCCGTGATCTTCAGCGACGGGGACGTCGTCGGAGCCCGTCTGGACCGGCTCGGCCTGCGACCGCTGCGGACCGTCGAGACCGCCGAGTACCTCATGGTGGCCTCCGAGGCCGGCCAGGTCGCCTTCCCGGACGAGGAGGTCGTGCACCGGGGCCGCATCGAGGCCGGCGGCATGCTCGTCGTCGACCACCGCACCGGCCGTCGGCTGCGCACCGCGCAGGTGCTCGACGCGCTCGCCGCCCGCCGCCCCTACTCCGAGCTGCTGGCCGCGGCGCGGGTGAACCTCGACGACCTCCCCGCCCCCGACTACGACCGGACCACCACTACCCTCGGCTACGACGGGGACCTGACGACCGCCGGCCGCTACGTGGCCTACTCGCTGAACCAGGAGAGCTTCCGGTTCATGCTCGATCCGATGCTCGCCAACGGGGCGGAGCGGATCTCGGCGATGGGGTACGGCAACGCCATCAACGCGCTCAGCGACACCGAGGGCGGCATGGCGAAGTACTTCTCCCAGCGCTTCGCCCAGGTGACCAACCCCCCGCTGGACAGCATCCGCGAAGCGGACGGCATGAGCATGCGGGTCGCACTCGGCCCCAAGCCGGACGGCACCGGCCACACCAACGGCCGGCAACTCGTGCTGTCCTCGCCCGTGCTCGGCCACCTCGACATGGTCCGACTGCGTGACCAACAGATCGTGCCCCTGGAACGGTTCGACCTGCTCTACGCCCCCGCGCCCGGCGACGTGACCGCGAACGCCGACGCCCTGCGCACCGCCCTCGGACGGCTCTGCGACGACGTCGAGCGGTTCGCCGCGGAGCGGGGCGGCATCGCCCTCCTCACCGACCGGGCGGTCTCCTCGTCGAAGGCGCCGCTCCCGGTCGTCCTCGCCGTCGCGGCGGTGAACCAGCGCCTCATCGAAACGGGACTGCGACTGCGGGTCTCGCTGGTGGCGGAGAGCGGCCAACTCGCCTCCTCGCACCACGTCGCCACCGCCCTCGGCTTCGGGGCCTCGGCGGTCTACAGCCTCAGCGCACGACTGCGCGCGGAGGAGAAGTACCCGAGCGCACCGGCGCCCGCCGGGGAGACCACCGAAACCGACCGGGCCCTGGCACGGTTCCGCAAGGCGGCCGAGAAGTCGCTCGCCAAGACCATGGGCCGGGTCGGGCTGTGCACCGCCGAGAGCTACATCGGCGGCGAGTTCTTCGAACCGAACTACCTCGACACCCGCGACGACGTGTTCGCGACGATCTTCCCGCACCACCGGGCCCCGGTCGGCGGCGTGGGCTTCGCCCGCATCGCCGAGGCCGCGACGGAGTGGCACGAGCGGGCCCGCACGGTGCAGGGCGAACAGCAGATCCCCCTGCTCGGCCTCTTCAAGGAACGCTCGGACGGCGCCGGGCACTCCTTCGGCACCACGGCTGTCCGCGGCTTCGGCGGCATGACCGAGGAGCGCCCGGAGTTCGGCCGGCCCAACGACGCGGACGCGCTGCGCCTGCTCACGCTCGGCCAACTCGACGACGCGTTCGGCATCACCGACACCGCCTACCGCAACACCGGGTACGACGCACTCGGCGACGCCGAGATCGACGCCTTCCGGATCACCCCCGGATACCGCGCCTTCCTCCGGGCGACGCACGAGGAGCGCGCCCGGCGCCCGGCCGCCCTGCGCGACGTGCTCGCGCTGCCCGCGGACCTGACGGGACCGCGCACCCCCGAGGACTTCGCCCGTGAACTCGGCCGGTTCTCCACCACCGGCAACGCCAGCATCACCGTCCGGGGGCTCGTCACCGAAGTCACCCACGATTCCCCCGACGGGACCACCCTCCGGCTGCGCCTCACCGCCCCCGGGGCGGACGGCACGGAGCGCCACACCGCGCTCGCGGCCGGCCTCGCCCTGACGTACCCGGGCGAGGTCGAGACCCTCGACGCCGACGCCCGCGGCGTCACCGTCCACGTCGTCGGCACCGCCGCGCGCCTGCTCGCCCTCCTCGACGGCGCACCCGACAGCATCGCCCTCGACGAGGTGCAGCCCGCGCACCGGATCACCGCCGCGCTCGCCTCCGGCGCCATGAGCCACGGCGCCCTTGTGGCCAGCGCGCACGAGGCCGTCGCACACGGGGCGAACATGGTCGGTGCCCTGTCCAACAGCGGCGAGGGCGGTGAGCACCACTCCCGGTACGGCACCATCCGCGGCTCCCGGATCAAGCAGTTCGCGTCCGGCAGGTTCGGCATCTGGGCGGGCTACCTCGCCGATCCGATGCTCCAGGAACTGGAGATCAAGATCGGTCAGGGGGCGAAGCCCGGCGAAGGCGGTCAACTACCCGCGCCGAAGGTCACCGTCGACATCGCCGCAGCCCGCGGCGGGACCCCGGGCATCGAACTCGTCTCACCGCCGCCGCACCACGACACCTACTCGATCGAGGACCTCGCACAGCTCATCCACGACTGCAAGGCCGCCCGGGTGCGCGTGATCGTGAAGCTGGTGTCCTCGGAGGGCATCGGCACCATCGCGGTCGGCGTCGCCAAGGCCGGCGCCGACGTGATCAACGTCGCCGGGAACACCGGCGGCACCGGCGCAGCCGCCGTCACCAGCCTCAAGTACGCCGGCCGGTCGGCGGAGATCGGGGTCGCCGAGGTGCACCAGGCGCTCCTCGCGAACGGGCTGCGCGAGAAGGTCGTCCTGCGCTGCTCCGGCGCGCACCAGACCGGCGGGGACGTCGTCACCTCGGCCCTGCTGGGGGCCGACAGCTTCGAGTTCGGCACCACCGCGCTGATGATGCTCGGCTGCGTCATGGCGAAGAACTGCAACGTGAAGTGCCCCGCCGGACTCACCACCAACCCCGAGGCGTTCGAGGGCGACCCGCGGGCGCTGGCCCAGTACCTGCTCAACGTCGCCCACGACGTGCGGGGGATCCTCGCCCGCCTCGGCCTGGGCTCGCTGCGCGCGGCCCGGGGCCGTACCGACCTGCTCCAACTCCTGGACCACCCGGCGGGCGTCGGCCAACTGGACGTCCGCCGGCTGCTCGCCCGGGTCCCCGAGAAGACGGTGACCGAACCGGAGTACCTGGAGAAGGACTTCACCACCGACGACGCCCTGATCGAGCGGGTGCGGGCCGCCCTCGTCGAGCGGCGCGAGCCGTCCGTCCTCGTCGACGGCATCCGCCTCGGCAACAGCGACAAGTCGGTCGGCGGTCAGCTCGGCATCGACGTGGAGCGGCTGCTCAACCACCCTCTCGACGCCGCGGAGTTGGCCGGAGCGCCCGCCGTCACCACCGACGACCGCGGTCGCCGCCGGCTGGTGGACGACGCCGTCCTGGTCCGCACCACCGGGTCCGCAGGCCAGTCCTACGGAGTGTTCTGCAACGACGGCATCACCCTGGAGCACACCGGCACCGCCAACGACGGCGTCGGCAAGAGCCAGAGCGGCGGCCGGATCGTGGTCCGTGCTCCGGGCGGCGGCGCCGACGAGCACGGCGGCAACGTGCTCGTCGGGAACTTCGCCCTGTTCGGCGCCACCGGCGGTCGGACGTTCGTCCAGGGGGAGGCCGGCGACCGCTTCGCGGTGCGCAACTCCGGCGCGACCGCGGTCGTGGAGGGCCTCGGCGACTTCGGCTGCGAGTACATGACCGGCGGTACCGTGCTCAACCTCGGCGGCTTCGGCAAGGGCCTCGGCAACGGCATGAGCGGCGGCTTCCTGTACCAGTACGACCCCACCGGCGAACTGCGCGAGCGGGTGAGCGCGGACTCGCTCCTGGTGTTCCCGGTGACCGACACCGAGCACGGGGTCTTCCACCAGGAAGCCGTGCGCCTGCTCCTCCAGTGGCACCTGGAGGCCACCGGCTCCCGGCTCGCGGCCCGGCTCCTCGCCGACTGGGAGCACGAACGCCGCCACGTGTACTGCGGAATGCCCCGCGCGCTGCTGCTGTACCAGGACGCCACCGAGATCCTCGCCGCGGCCACCCGCGGCGAACTGCTCGACGAACTCGCCACCTCCATCGCGACGGACAAGCTCCGCGCCTTCAAGGTCGACTACCGCGACCGCCGCACCGTGCTCGGCGGACGCGCCCCCGCGCTCGGCGACCGGGACGGCGACGACATGTTCTCGCTGCTCTCCTCGTACACGGTGCTCACCGTCGCCCAGGACCTGGCGCTCGCCCGGGTGCCCGGCGCGAGCGATCCGGACGACCCGCGGGTCGCCGAGGCCGTCCGCAACCTGGTGCTCACCGAGGACTTCGCCGTCAAGCAGCGGGTGGTGAAGTACCTGCGCGGCACCCTGGAGCGGTTCGACGACGACGAACTCGCCACGCTCATCGCCATCAAGCGCCTCGACGACTACAAGCGCGCCCTGAGCAGCCGCAACAACTTCAGCATGGACGCCCCCGGCACCTACGGCTGGATCCTCCACCAGAACGCCAAGAACACCGGCCGCGTCCGGGCCGCCCGGTTCGACGAACTGCTCGCGACCGCGGCCCTGGCGGACATCGCCGAGCGCCGGACCCCGCAGACCCCCACCCAGGCGGTGACCGCATGACCCTCATGGCCCCCACCGGAACCCTCATCCCGGCCGACGCCCCCTTCTCCGCCGCACAGGAGTCGTGGCTGGCCGGCTTCCTCGCCGGCATCGCCACCGCCGGCCGTCGGGAGGCCCGGGCGGTCGACGCACCCACCACGACCGTGGACGTCCTGTTCGGCACACAGACCGGGACCGCCGAGTTCCTCGCCGACGAACTGGTCTCCGGGGCCCGCGCCCGGGGCCTCGGCGCGGCCCCCGCCGCCCTCGACGCCGTCACGCCCGAGCGCCTCGCCGCCATGTCCCACCTGCTGATCGTCACCTCGACGTACGGCGAGGGGGAGATGCCCGACAACGCCGGGCTGTTCTGGGAAGCGCTGAGCGCCGATGCGGCACCGCGGCTGGAGGGACTGCGCTACGCGGTCCTCGGACTCGGCGACCGCGGGTACGACGACTTCTGCCAGGCGGCGAAGCTCATCGACACCCGACTGGAGCAACTCGGCGCCACCCGCGTGCACGACCGCGTGGACTGCGACGTCGACTTCGAGGAGCCCGCCGCGGCATGGACGACCGCGGTCCTGGACCGACTCGCCGCCGAGACCGGCGCCCCGGCGCCCCCCGCGCCCGCCGCTCCGTCGAGCGCCGCCCCGGGCCCGACCCCCCGGACCCGTTCCCCGTGGAACAAGCGCACCCCGTACCGGTCCCGGCTCGCCGTGAACAGGCTGCTGTCCTCGCCGGACAGCGCCAAGGAGATCCGCCACTACGAGTTCGAACTCGGCGACAGCGGCATCACCTACACCGCCGGCGATGCGCTCGCCGTCCTCCCGGTGAACGACGACGCCCTGGTCGGCGCCCTCCTCGAACACCTGGGCGCGCACGGCGACGAGGACGTCGACGGGCAGCCGCTCGTCGAGGTGCTGCGCACCGGTCGCGAGGTCCGCACCCCCTCCAAGGAACTCGTCGCCGAACTCGTCGAACGGGCGCCGAGCAGTGACCTCGCCGCGGTCGTCGGGCACGGCGACCGGGCCGCCCTCGACTCCTGGCTGTGGGGCCGGGACGTGCTCGACCTGCTGCGGGACGCCGGACCGGCCGCCCCCGAGCTACCCGAACTGCTTCCGCTGCTGCGCCCGTTGCAGGCCCGGCAGTACTCGATCTCGTCGAGTCCGCTCGCCCACCCGGACCGCATCCACCTGACCGTCGCCTCGGTCCGGTACACCACCGGGCACCGCCGGTACGAGGGGGTCGCCTCGACCTACCTCGCGGACCGGGCGGGCGGGGGGACCGACGAGCCGTCCGCCGGCGTCTACCTCCAGCCGAACACCTCCTTCGGCGTTCCCGCGGACGACGACGCCCCGATGGTCATGATCGGCCCCGGTACCGGCATCGCCCCGTTCCGCGGCTTCCTCCACGAGCGGGCCGCTCGGGGCGCCGCCGGACGCAACTGGCTCTTCTTCGGCGACCAACACCGCCGCACCGACTTCGTGTACGAGGACGAGCTCGCCCGGTTGCGGGAGAGCGGCGTGCTCACCCGGCTCGACCTGGCGTTCTCGCGCGACCAGGCGGAGAAGGTCTACGTGCAGTCGCGCATGCGCGAGCAGTCGCGCGAGTTGTACGGATGGCTGGAGGAGGGGGCGCACGTGTACGTGTGCGGCGACGCCTCCCGCATGGCGAAGGACGTCGAGGCGGAGCTGCTCGGCGTCATCGCCCGGGAGCGCGGGCGCGGCGAGGAGGACGCCGCCCAGTACCTGGCGGACCTGCGGCGCGCCAAGCGCTACGTGCGGGACGTGTACTGAGGCGCGCCGGGTCGGCAGCCGGAGCCCCGCGGCGCCGACGAACCGTGCGCCGTGGAGGAGGGGCGCGGTAGACGGAACGGCACCGTGCGGCCGTGTCGGGGCGAGGAGCCGGCGCTCGCCCCCACCGCCCGATGCCGTTCCCGTCGTCCAGGCGGTCACCGGCCGGCCGGTGACCCGGATCGCGCAGGTCGGGAGCCTGCGCGGGGCGGCGTCCGGCGTCCGACCGGGCTCGTTCGTGCTCCGCGTCGACCCCGAGGAGATCGTGTCGGCCGTCGTCGTCCGGGACGGGACGGCCGGCACGCCGCGCATCGGGAGGCCGAACCCGTCGGCCCGTCCTCAGGACCGTGGCACGTCCTTGAGGAACAGGATCCCGTCGAGGTCCGCCAGCCGATCCGGGTCCAACGGGGCGTAGAAGTGGGGCGAGGTGCGGGTGACGATCCGCGCGGCGCCGAGGGCGGCGGCCAACACCGGGGCGTCGACGAGGCAGCGGTCCCGGTCGAGCGCGTACAGGAGTCCCTCGACGCTGTCCGGCTCCGGTGCCCCCACCCCCCGGTGCCGCATCGTGCCCAGGGCGGTGGCCAGGAAGGCGTACTCCGCGCCCAGCCGTGCGCTCGCCAGCGCACCCGCCCCCCACCACCTCAGCGGCTCCGGCCGGTCGGGCAGGCGCCACCTGCTCTCGCCCCGTTCGAGGTGGCCGTTGTGGGCGAAGGCCAACACCGGACCCCGCTCGGTGAGGGCCAGAAGGTTCTCGGCCATGATCGAATCCCGTAGTCCGAGCAGCCGCCCCATCCGGTTCGGTGAGGGGTCGGCCATCCAGTAGTGGTAGCGCAGCAGCCCAGTGGCGGTGCGCCCGTACAGGCGTGCCCGGTCCCAGCCCTCCCGCGAGGCGGCCGTGATCAGCCGGGGTGCCTGTGCGTCGAGGACCGCCACCAGGTCGTCGGCGAGCACCCGCAGCTCCGTCGCTCCGGCGGAGCGTCCCACCGAGCGTGAGGCGTCCCGCATGGCCCCGGGCTCCGTCCACCGGTCGTCGGGACCGAGCAGCCGGTCGAGGGCGTCCGCGGTACAGGGCAGCAGGTCCGCGTCGCCGTGGTCGGCGAGGTACGCGTGGAGTGCGGCGAGGGCCTGCCGGGGGCTCGCCGCGCCGGTCATCTCCAACGGACCGTCGAAGCCGGCGAAGCGGATCCGCTCGGACGCGGGCCGGCCCTCGTTGTGGGCACGCATCCAGCGCACCAGCTCGCGGTTGGCGGCGAACGCGCCGAAGCCGTGGCTGAAGCCCTGCGCCATGACGGCGTCGAGGGTGCCCCGACCCGAGGTGACGTAGTCGTCCACGACCAGTCCCCGCAGGCAGTCGCTCTCGACGGCGACCGTGCGGTAGCCCTCCTGCTCGATGAGTTCGCGGAAGAGTTCGTTGCGCACGTCGAGCGGTGCACGCTCGCCGTGGACGGGTTCGCCCAGGGCGAGCAGCCGCGGTCGGGTCGGGAGCAGCTTCACCACGGCGGGAGCGTCGACGGCACCGACGGAGTCCTCGAAGTCGATATCCATGCCTTCGACGGTATCGCTGAACCATCCGTTGAGGCTTTGCACGATAACGTCGGCCCCATGGGGAGAAACCTTCAAAGCGGTAGGCGACTCAGGCCGATCGACCTGGCGCGCGGGCACGGTCTGTCCGCCCAGGCGGTCAGGAACTACGAGGAGGCCGGCATCCTCCCGGCGGCCGAGCGCACCCCGCACGGGCACCGCGTATACACCCCGCTGCACGCGAGCGCCCTGCGCGCGTTCCTGGCCCTGGTGCCCGGGCACGGCCACGGCAGGGCCACGGAGATCATGCGGGCGGTGAACCGGGGCGCCGCGACGGAGGCGTTCCGACTCATCGACGAGAGTCACGCCCAACTCCTCGACGACCGGCGGACCCTCCGGGCCGTGGCGGACGCCCTGCGGGACCTGGAGCCCGCCTCGACGCCCGGACCGGGCGCGGGGCCCGGGGCCCGCGCCGCGTTCATCGGGGAACTGGCGGGCCGGTTGGGCCTGCGACCGGCGACCCTGCGCAAGTGGGAGCACGCCGGGCTGGTGCGTCCGCGCCGCGACCCGCGGACCGGGTACCGGATCTACGACGAGGCCGACGTGCGGGACGCGCGGCTGGCCCACCAACTCCGGCGGGGCGGCTACCTCCTGCGGCAGATCGCTCCGCTGCTCGACCGGGTCCGGGCCGCCGGCGGGCTGGACCCCTTGCAGTCCGCACTGCACGACTGGCACGGCCGGTTGTCCACCCGCGGGCGGGACATGCTCACCGGGGCCGCGGAACTCGACGCGTACCTCCGCGAGCGCGGCTGACGCCGGCGGGAGGGGGCGTCCCCCCGCCCGGCGGGATGCGGGGCCGCGCGCCGGATCAGGTCCGGGGCGCCGCGTCGACGAGTTGCGCGAGGTGGACGGCCGCGTCCCGGAGCGGGGTGTCGTCCGCGGTGACGCGGCTCAGCAGCTCCGCTCCCTCCAGCATGCTGATGACCGTCCCGGCCAGGGAACGCGCCGCGTGCGGGGAGATGCCGCTCTCCAGCAGCTTGGCCGCCACGAGGTCCCGCCATCCGGTGAGCGCCAGGGTCGCCGCCTCCTGGAGGCCGGGGACGCGGCCGACGGTCTCCAGGGCGGTGACCGCGATCGGGCACCCGTCGCTCCACTCCGACTGCTTGAGGTCGTCAGCGAGCAGCAGGGCGCAGGCAGCCGTGGCCTCGGCGGGATCGTGGGCGGAGGAGAGGCCCCGGGCGAGCAACTCGCCGAACTCGCGGGCGCCGTGGTGCATCGCTTCGATGGCGAGCTCCTGCTTCCCGCCGGGGAAGAAGTGGTAGACGGAGCTGGGTGACGCCTGTGCGGCGCCGGCGATGCGCTTGACCGAGGTGCTCTCGTAGCCCTGCTGCTGGAGCAGGGCGGCCGTGGCCCGGACGATCCGCCGGCGGGTGTCGGCGTCGGGGGAGCGGTGGGGCGGTGCGGTGGCTGTCATGACCACGAGTGTACTGGTTGGAACGTTCGATCCAGAACTGTCGTATGCTCTGGATCGAACGTTCCAACCACGATGACGGACGGATATCTGATGAGAACAGCAGCACCCGCCTCCTCCTGGGTCGGCCATCCCGGACACGGACGCATGTTCGCGCCGGGGGAGCTGACCGTGGGACTGTTCCTGCCGCTCCGGCCCTACGCGGGCGACATGGCGGGACTGCGGGGCCAGACGGAGGTCGTCCAGCAGGCTGAGCGCGGCGGGTTCGCGGCCGTCTGGGTCCGGGACGTGCCGCTGGCCGACCCGGCCTTCGGCGACGTGGGGCAGGTGTACGACCCGTGGACGGCGCTGACCTGGTTGGCCGCGCACACCTCCCGCATCTCCCTGGCGACCGGCAGTGTGGTCTTCCCGCTCCGGCACCCGATCGACCTGGCCAAGCAGGCGGCCTCGGTGGACCACCTCAGCGGCGGGCGACTGGTGCTCGGCGCGGCGTCCGGCGACCGCCCGGTGGAGTTTCCCGCCTACGGACTGGACCACGCCGCGCGCGGAGCCCTGTACCGGGAGGCGGTCGACTCCTTCCGCGCCCTGCTGGAGGGCGAGCGGCCGGCCGGGGCGGACGGCGCCCACCTGCTGCCGCAGCCGGTGCACGGCCGGATCCCCCTCCTGGTCACCGGATCCTCCCAGCAGTCCCCCGAGTGGATCGCCCGGTACGCGGACGGGTGGCTCGTCTACCCGGGTGCCACCGCCACCCCCGACGGCCCCCGCGCCCTCGGACGCAAGATCGAGGCATGGCGGAGCGCGGTCCCCGGTCGGGAGTTCCGCCCGGCGGTGACCAACGAGTGGATCGACCTGGACGAGGACCCGCGGCACCCTCCCACCCCGCTGCGCGGCGGCTTCGTCCTGCGCACCGGCAGCGAGGGGCTGCTCGACCTGCTCGGCCGCTGGCGGGACGCCGGCGTCAACCACGGTGCCCTCGGCGTCCAACACGGCAGGCGTCCCGCGGCGGAGGTGGTGGCGCAGCTCGCCGAAGAGGTCGTTCCGCACTTCCCGGCCCTCGCCGCCGCGGAACCCCTGGCGTCCGCGTGGTGACCCGGTCCCGCACCGCGGACCCCGGTGCGTTCCGCGACGCCATGCGGCAGTGGGCGACCGGCGTCGCGGTCGTCACCACCCGGGACGCGGGGGGACCGCGCGGCACGACCGTGAACTCCCTGGTGTCGGTCTCGCTCGATCCACCCACCCTGTTGATCTCCCTGAAGCGGGCCGGCCGCACCGAGGAGGTCATCCGACGGACCGGTGTCTTCACCGTGAACGTCCTCACCGCCGGGCAGCGCGCCCTCGCCGAGCGGTTCGCGCGGAGCCTTCCGCCCGGTGGCGGCGGGTTCGCGGGGGTGGCGCACCGGCCGTCTCCCCACGGAGCGGGACCGGAGTTGGTGGGAAGCGCCGCGGTACTGACCTGCCGGGCGACCCGCGAGGTGGAAGTGGCCGACCACACGCTGGTCGTCGCCGAGGTGACCGCGGTCCGTCCGCTCTCGGACGGCCCCCGCGAACCGCTCGTGTACGTGCACCGGCACTACCGGAGCGGGGCCGTCGGGTGACGACCGCCGGCGGACGCTGACCCGCGGGGGACGGGCGGCGGTGCGAGGGCCCCGCACCGCCGCCCGGCTGCTCGGAACGGAAGGGGCCGGGTCGCGCACGCCGCCCGAAGTCCCGTCAACGGAGGAGCGGTCGGTGTGCGTGCCCCGGGGCGGGGTCGCCGACCGAGGGCCTGAGGCCCCGCACCGCCGCAGCGGGGCGGACCGTACCCGGGCCGAACCTGTTCCGGGCCCGGTCGACGGCGGCTTCGACCTGCCGGGCCCGTTCGTCGAGCGGGTCGAACACCAGCTGACGCGGGGCGAGGCGCGCCGGCAGCAGGTCGTCCGCGCACAGGGCGAAGGAGCGGACCCGGGCGCGTTGCAGGGCGAGGCGGTCGTGGAGCCCGTAGGCGAGCGCGGTCAGCGCCGGTGTGTGCGCCGTGGCCTCGTGCAGGGAACGGGTCCGGGTGGTCGTGGTGCGGTCCGCGTAACGGACGGTGAGGGTGAGCGCGCGGGCGGCACGGGATTCCCCGCGGAGCCGCAGACCGAGCCGATCGGAGAGGCCGAGGAGGGCGGCGCGTTGCCGCTCGCGGTCCAACTCGTCCCGGGCGAAGTGGTGTTCCACACGGATCGAGGGGGCCGGTCCGCCGGGGACCACCGCAGTGGGGTCCAGCCCGTGGGCCGCGTCGTGCATCCTGCGCCCCGCGGTGGCCCCCAGGACGCGCTGGAGGGTGCCCAGCGGTGCGGCGGCGAGCCGACCGATGCTGTCCAGGCCGTACGAGGACAGGGTGCGAACGGTGGCGGGCCCCACGCCGGGCAGCGCGGCGGCGGGCAGCGGAGCGAGGAAGGCCGCGACCGCGTCCGGGTCGTCGGGCAGTGCCCGCACCGCCGAGGGCGGCCCGTCCGCGACGAGCATGCGGGCGAGCATCGGGTTGGCGGCGACCCCGATCGTCGAGCGCACTCCGTGCAGACCGCCGGCGCGTGCCCGGACGCGTTCGGCGAGGTCGGGGGCGTCGGTGCCGAAGTAGCGCAGGCTGCCGGAGACGTCGGCCAGGGCGGCGTCCGGCGGCAGCGCCTGCACCACGGGGGTGAACTCGGACAACAGGGCGAGCAGACGGGGGTGGACCCGCTCGTCCGCCAGGTCGTGGAAGTGGATGTGGAGGATCTTCATCCCGCGCTCCCCGGGCTCCGGTGCCACAGGGCCCGGCTCTGCTTGACGGGTGCGCCCGGCGGTTGGAGGTCCGCCCACGGGTGCAGGGCGTAACCGGTCTCCAGGGGGATGCTGCGGTCGGTCGGTGCGGTTGCCGGCGGACGTTCGGCGGTCAGGCGCTCGGTGACCGCCGACAGGCCCCCTGTGCGGCGCAGTTCGGCGAGTTCGGCGAGGTCCCAGGCGGCCGACCCGGTCACCGACAGGGCCGTGCCGCCGCCGTCGCCGCGACGCTGCACCACCCCCCGCACCAACAGCAGCCAGGAGTGGAAGACGGTGTGGGCGCAGGCGTCGTGGCTGTCCTCGAAGAACGCGCAGTCCACCAGCCCCGAGGCGTCGTCGAGCGTGGTGAAGACGACCCGCTTGCCGGAACGGATCGGCGGGGTCTGCACGGCGCCCTTCGCGCCGGCGACGAGGACCACCTGGCCGTGCGGCAGGTCCTTCAGGCGACGGGCGGACACCACGCCGAGTTCGTCGAGCAACTCCTGGTGGTCGCGCATCAGATGGCGCGAGGCGTCCATGCCGAGCACCCCGAGTTCGGCGCTCAGTCGCTCCGCCTCGTCCAGGTCGGGGAGCCGGGCGGGGGCCGCGGGGACGGGTTCTCCCGTGTTCTCCACCAAGGGCAACTGGTCGGCTGTCGAACGGCGTGGTGCCCGGTGCGCCTCGGCGATGTGCAGCATCAGATCGCGTCGGTTGCGCCCGAAGGCGTCCAACGCGCCGACCTGCGCGAGGCGTTCGGCGACCGGACGGGAGGGGCGGGCCCGTGCGATGAAGTCCTGGAGCGAGGAGTAGGGCCGGCCCCCGACGATGCGTTCCGCCTCGGCGTCGCTCATCCCGCGTACGTCGGCGAGGGCGAGCCGCACGCCCGGTTCCGGGGCCCGCCCGCCCTCCCTATCGGGCACCAGTTCGATTCTATGGGTGGTGTCCGAGGCGTTCACGTCCAACGGGAGGATCGGCACGCCCCGGCGTCGGGCGTCCGCGAGCAGCAGCCGTTTCGGGTACATGCCGGGGTCGTGGGTGAGGAGCCCCGTGTAGAAGGCGGCCGGGTGATGGGCCTTCAGCCAGGCCGACTGGTACGACGGCACGGCGAACGCGACGGCGTGCGCCTTGCAGAACCCGTAGGCGCCGAACGCCTCGACGATCTTCCAGGTCCGTTCGACGACCTCCTCGTCGTAACCGCGTCGGTGCGCCCGCTCGGCGAACCACGCCCTGATCCGCCCGACCTGGTCGGGGCGGGCCAGGGCGCGCCGGGTGTGGTCGCCGAAGTCGCGGCTGCACCCGGTCATCACGTGCAGGATCTCGATGACCTGTTCGTGGAAGACGACCACGCCGCGGGTTTCGCGCAGCGCGGGTTCGAGGTCCGGGTGCGGGTACTCGGGGGCCTTGCGCCCGTGCCGGGCGGCGATGAACGGGTCGACCATGTTGGCCGCCACCGGCCCGGGGCGGAACAGCGAGATGTCGACGACCAAGTCGTGGAAGGTCTCCGGTCGGAGCCGCGCGATGAGGTCGCGTTGGCCCGTTCATTGGTCAAGTGAGGTGTCGGGTTTTGTAGTGTCGGATTTTCTGAGGACCACAGGCGGGAGATCAGTAACTGCGTATCACGATGCGTAGGTTGCATCGCCCTGTGCTGCTGATCGGCCTCAACCCCCGGCACAGCGACGCGTCACTTCTCGCGACGATCGGCCTCGCGTACCAGCCGCGTCATGTGCGCCGCAATGAAGGGCATCGAGCACACCACGATCGTCTGCGGTGCTGGCCACCCAGGACACCCCGCTCGCACTGGTGGTAAAGACGGTGACGCCCCTGTTCCGGTAGGGCTCGTCCGCAGACCTTCCGGCAGGCCGCTTCGGACCGCTACCATGAATGGATACATTCAGGCTCAATGCCGGGTTCAGCCCCGACTCCCAATGGCGTACGTACCTCAGCCCAAGCATTACCTGCAACGTCAGGACGGCGTTTACCGTCTGAAGCCGCAGACGCTGCAAGAGGACAGCGGGCTCACGATCCTGAGTGTCCGAGCCCACGGGTTCGCTGGCAGCCCGGGCGAGTACAACGAACGCATCCGCAGCGACTTCCACTCTCCTCTCCGTCCGGACGCACGGCCGGACTACGTTCTGCCCGCCCTGACGGCCGGCCGTACGGCCGGAAGGCCGGCCGCGTTCCTCACCACCACCGATCCCGTGGATCTCAACCGGCAGGCGCGTCTGCTGGACCTGATGGACACGTCCCTCAACACGGCCGACGGTGACCGGGGCTATCGCCTCGTCGAGGACATCGAGATCTACGGGCAGAAGGAAGTCACGCTGCACGCCCCGTTCGTGCGGCAGATCAGCGAACAGACGGACACTGGCAGCCGCATTCGAGCCGTCCCCGACCTGACGGCCATCAAAGGCGCCAACCGGTCCAGGGCCCGCCTGGCGCTGTTCGGGCTCTCGGTCCGGGACATCGTCTTCGGACTGCGCCCCTACGCGCACATGGGCATCTCGCGGACGGACGACCCCCGGTCCGCGGATCCCACCTACTGGATCCCGATCCTCGCGACCATCCTGAAGGACGCGTTCGACGACCCGGACCACCCCGGTCACACCATCGCCATGCGCGCCCAGAACGTAGCCACCGTCCCGATCCAGATCATCGTGGGTGCCACGAACCTCGAAGGCTTCCACAATTCGGTGTTCGACCCCAACCGGGTCGATCACCGGCGCCCGCCCCTGGACTACAAGCTGTCCGAGAAGGCGGCCTCTGACCTCCGGGCAATCCTCCGAGAGGCCGTGAACTACGGCGAACTGGAGGAGCCGGAAAGAGCGTGGCTCGCGGGTGAGGCTCCGGATCCGATGCCGGAGGCCGGCGAGGACCGCATCGCTGCCCGGGACCGCCGGGACCGCACGCTCTACGACATCGTCTTCCCGAGCTCGCCGGAGCGGCGCAGGCTCATCCGGAGGGTCCTGGGAGAACCTGCCCCCAGCCAGACTGGCCGCCGGCATGTGGACAACCGCATGCGCATGATCTCGGTAGTGGTCAGCGACGGTTACAGCCACCGGTGGAACCCCCGTGTACTCGACGGGCTGCTCCGCCCCAGCAGCATCAAGGACGGCACGACCTTCGCGCCCGACGCGACCTGGGCTGACCTCCTCGCCAGTGCCGGCCGCGGAGACGAGAAGGCTCTGGAGACCTTTATCATCACGCGCGGCATGCACTGGCTCGCCGAACACAAGATCGTCGAGGCCGACCGTGGCTCCGTCGGAGCGCAGACCCACGAGGTCGACGACGAGGCCGAAACTCGGCGCATCCGCCGGACGATGAACAGTGTGCGGGACGCCCTGAAGGTCCAGCCGACGCGCACCATCGGTCTCATGCGGGAACTCGCCCACGCGGCAAACACCCGAAGCGAGCCCCGGCAGGTCGATGTGGAGGGCCGGCCGCTGGACGGCACTCGCGCGTCACGCGCCTGGTTCGACGAGGCCTTCCCGAAGAAGCCCGCTCGCCGGCGCGCGCCGCGTCCGGGCCCCTCGGACGACCCGGGCCAGCCGGAGCCCACGCCCCAGCAGAAGCTCCTCGTAGCGCGTGACACCTTCGAGGCGGCGGTCACGCACGGACTCGTGAAGGCCTTCGCGGACGTCTTCAGCACGGCCAAGGAACTCGACGACGCCGCGACCGACGCCAACGCTGTCGCACTGCCGGACAACCTCACCGACACCGTCACCAAGGTCCTGGGCGACGCCCTGGCCGCCGCCCGGAAGGACCTGCGGGGGGTAGGAACAGTTCTGCAGGTCCTTCAGCACGGCGGGGGCGACCCCGCAGACTTCGTCTCAGAGTGCGCGGTGTTCTTCGACGCGGAGGCCGGTCGGTGACCCAGCGGACGGTTCTTCCGGTGGGCCCCGTGCTCACGCGCCGGGCCATGGGGACGCTGCCCCTGGCAGCTGGCCGCTTTCTGGTGGCTACCTATGCGACACCGGTCCCCTTCCACGACTACGAGGTATTCACCGACCTGGGGGTCGTGACAGGTATCTACCTGGTCACCGATGCTGAGAATCACATCCGGTGGCTCGGACAGGCCAGTCGCGACGACGACCTCAGCGCCCGCCTGGGTGAGCGTCATCGGAATCCTCACAAGCGGGCCGTCTTCGCCCACGTGCGAGTACTCCACCTCGAAGATCACACCCCGGGCGACGCGCTCAACGCCATCGAGGGAAGGTCCGCAGACCGGCTCAACCTCCGTGGCGCCATGAACCCACGGGTCTGGCCTCGAGCGGATGGGTGGCTACGGCGGGTGGCCTAGTTAGCACAGCAGACGCGCGGTGGGTGAGCTCCCAGCCCGCCGCGCAGTCGATTCGTCGAACAGCGAGCATAGGCGTTCAGGCCCGCGCAGTTGCACTAGGCATCTCCACTTCTAGATCTCCGGGCGTGGGGGCGAGGCGCGAAGCCAACGGCCGAGAGACGACCGTCCGTCTTTTCGGCGACGCGGCCGAGAGGGTCATCGGCGTCCCGGATGAAGGCAGGTCACCGCTGCCTACCGAGGGCGACGATCTGTCCATCACTCATCAGCGGTTGAGCAGGTCGCCGACGGCGAACTCAGCGTGATCGCCAAAATCCGCCGCGTCACTGGCTGCCTGCGTACCTCCATCACCACCAACGCCACCGGACTGCCCACCCTCGACTGGCACTTCGACCAGGACGTCCTCCAGGCCGAAGCCGCCGTCGACGGCTGGTACGCGCAGCTGACCACCCTCACCCCCGAACAGGCCGACGCCGCCGAGGTATTGCGGTGCCACAAGGGCCAGGGCACCGTCAAGCGCCGCTACGGCGACTTCAAGGCCCCCTGGCCGTCACCCCCATCTTCATGCAGGACAACAAGAGGGTCGCCGCACGGGTGACGGTGATCTGCCTGGCCCTGCTCGTGTCCTGCCTGATCGAGCGCCAGGCCCGTCGGGCCCTCGGGAGCGACCAGAAGATGCCTGGGCTCTGTCCCGGCAACCAGCAGGTCCGGCCCCCCGGCCGGATGATCCCTGTACCATCTCTCCGGCCTGCGGTTACGCCTCGTCGGCGCCACCGACCCGCCGATCATCGTCATCAGCCGCAGCGTCCAGATCCATCTCCTCGACCCCCTCGGCCTGGAACCGACGCATCCCCCTGGCCAGAGACCTGAACGAGCTACCCGTGGCTCGCCATGGGCCCTCCTGGGAGCGTTGACGGCATCGCCCACAACCAGCGGGCGCGCGCACGCCGTGTAGGTGCGCGTCCCTCCCTCAGCGTCGGTGGGCGTAAGGAGGATGACCAAGTGATCGCCGGAGGCACGTGACCTGTGCCAAGCTCATCTTCCTGGGGGAGAGGAACAACTGATGACCCATTACCAATGCGGATCGTGCTCGTATCAGAGCGACCGTCTCGGCGAGGCTCAACAGCACTCGCACCAGACGGGCCACGTTTGCATCGGCAGGGACGGTGCCGGGCCAGCCGGAGGCAAGTTCGGGAAAGCCAGGGTTGTGGTTAAGGTCGGCGCCAGCGCTCTGGCCGCCACCACCATCGGGGTCCTCGCATGGAAGTACAAGGGGCTTCAGGAAGAGCACGAGGAGCTCCGGACGAAGCACGAGGGGCTCCTGTCCATGGCTGCCGGACTGGTCGTGCAGTTGGCGGAGTCGACGGCGGAGAACGAGAGCTTGAAGTCGGAGAACGACTACCTGAAGTCGGCCACAGGTGCCTCGAAGACGCTCAAGAGCTACGACTGCTGAGTGAGGGCGTACTGCGGGTAGTGCCACTGGTGGACGGGTCCCCGGCGCTCGATGCCGTGGGAAGGTCAAGCGGGTGCCAGCCCGGCGCTAGATCCGTTCTCCGCAGGTCATCCATTCAGGAAGATCAACTGATCGCAGCGGGTCAGCCACCGACCAGCGCAGCGGTCCGAGTTGCAGAACTGCCGAAGCACGATCACCTGAGGACCGTAATCAAGCTCGGAGAGTGTGCAAAGCCCACCGCCAGAGCTGCCTGACAACAGCTCTGGCCCCAGCCTCAGCCAGAAACGGCACCAACTCACGAACTGCAACTCTCAGATCCGACGTCTACGGCAGCTGACGCGCCTTCTGACGCCTCGGTCGCTTCGCAACAGGAATCACGCCCCGGCGAACCTTCATCAGAATCTCGTCCTTCGTGTTCTCCCGTATTGCCAGACGGCACAGGATTCGTTGCTGCGTCTCCGGAGTCCAGAACACTTCGAGACGCTCCCGAGCGCGCGTGATCGCGGTGTAGAAGATGCTGTGGGAGATGCTTTCCTCGTTAGCATCCGTGATGACGACCTTCACCGACTTGTACTCAAGGCCTTGTGCCTTGTGGATCGATACGGCGTACGCGATCTGGAACGGCACCATGGTGGTGACCGTATCGTCATCATCATCGCTGTTGCCGCGCTCGAAGACGTCAAACTGGACGGTCGATCCCTCTACCCAGCGCAGATCTGTGCCGAAAACGTCGGCTTCAGTAACATCCCGTTCGAGATTCACGTCGAATGTGATGCGGCCGCGCGTGCGATCGATCTTGACAATTTTTCCCTTCAGGTTGTTGAAGATGACCGGACGGAACCGATCAGATTCGTTGAAGAGCACAGGATCGCCGACCTTGTACGTAGATTCGCTCCAGGTTACAGCTGGATTCGGATTGCTCGCCTGCAGGAATCGATTAACATTGTTGATGCCATAAAGGCCGTCATAATTCAGGCAGAGCACGATCTCGTCGTCGCTCTCATGCCGGAAAAGCGAGTTCCCCAGCACTGTCGAGTAACCATTCTTGGAGAGCGACTCTTCGATTCTGTCATCCAGGTTCCGCACCCTGTCCCACAGTGCGAGAAGCGCCTGATCGGTCGTCCTGAAGGGCTCTGTGAGTTCGAAGACAGACTCGTCCGGGATGTATGAACGGATGATGCTGAACCAGTTGCCGAAGTCGATGGACTCAATCTGGTAAACGTCACCAACGAGTACGAGTAGGTCGAAGGATGTCCTCTCAAGCACTTTGAGTAGGCTTGCGTTGTCCACAGTGCTGCACTCGTCAATCACAAGTACGTCGTACGTTACGCCAAACGACGTGCTGCCGTACACGTGCTTACTGATCGTACTGAACTCGGTGTTCGGAGCCTGCACTCGTCGCTTCAGGTTATCGACGGCCGGGTTGGTGTGCGCCAGGAACAGCTTCCGTTTGCCCGAGAAGTAGTTCGCGATGTGATTCACCATCGTCGACTTTCCCGTACCTGCCGCACCGTACACGAGGGCGACCTTCGAGTGCTCGAACAGCTCCGTCAGAGACTCAGCTTTCAGCGGGTCATCGATGGCCCCAGGGTTCGCACTTATCCATGCCCGCACGTCCCTGCTGTGGTTGGGGACGCCGCTGACAGCAATCTTCTGGAGCTTATCTATTATCGCGACCGTGTCGTCCTCATACCCGACGATGAACACATGCCCGTTTTCATACGCCAGCTTCCGTGGCGCGTGTCGTGGGTTGGTTGGCAGCAACTGGTTGTGGCGCGCGATCAGCCTGTCGACATCACCGAGGTCCTCCAGGTCGGATGCCGACGTATAGATCACACCGTGCTGCTCGACATTGTTCCTGACTCGCCTTGCCAGTAGCTCGTGAGGTCGGCTCCTAGCGTCCAGGCTCTCGGCGAGATCCGCAAAGCGCGGGGTGTGTCCGCGTGGCGACGTGCAGAACGGCATCGTATCGAATGGCTTAGAACTCCAGGAGACGCGCAGGCCGGATAGTCCAGCACACTCGTCGGCATTAAACTGCTCCTTGATGACACGATTGTTCATTCGCAGCATTAGGTACCGCATCAAACGAGCACCTGGCCGGTCCTCGCGGATGAGTGCACGCGCGCGGTCAAGCACAGGGAAGATCAGCGGACTCCGTTGCGCACCGTCGAGTACCCAGGAGCGGACCTGGCCGTAAGTCACATCGGGCATGTCTATGAGATCAAGCAGACTTGATCGCTCTGTCGTGAGGTAACGCATCAGGTTGCGATATTCGGAGAGTGACGTACTGACTCGGTCGTGCGAGATATGAAAGAAGCGCGCGAAGTTGTCGAACTCACACGGACGGATAGACACCTCCCACGAGCGGATCAGCATGATCGGCATCCGCTGTCCAAGCACTTCGATCGTGTCGCTCACCAACCCCAGGTTGGCCGCATATTTGTCGGTCACGTCGATGTCGGTAAAGCCAATAATGCGATCGAACTTGCTCGTCCGGTTGTGGGCGCGATAGAACGTCACCTCGTAATAGATGCGGCCGCCGATGAAGAACGGTCGCGAGCTGTGAATGTAATACCGCTCGCGACGTGAGCTTGAGGACGGAGTCGTTCTTACCTGCTCGATACGCGCCGCAATCTTCCCGTAGTATTCACGCAACGAGGGGTCGAGGTCGATCGGAAAGTGTTCGAGGTTGTTCAGGATCGCGATCCCGAGCTGTTGTTGTGCCAGGTCGCGGGCGCGGAGTAGGTACTCGTAGTACTTCAGCATCAATCGCTCGGACGGATCGCGATCCAGCGTATAGTGCGAAACGCTGGCCTGGAGCAAGCCATGGAATCTACTCAGGAGTCTGAACTTGGCGAGCGCCTTAACAGCATCCAGAGCCGGCCCGACCTGGTTGTAGTGGAACTCGGTCGAGCCGTCGTTGAGGTGTGCCCAGACTATTAGCCCCTCGACAAGATTCCGGAGCTGTCCCAGCACGTTCTGCGAAAGGAATCCTCGGTCACCGACCGGGTTGGCGATGTTTTCGCAGATCACGCTGTCAGCGCTCTTCACTTGCTGTTCTACTGATGCCATCGCTCCCGCTCCACTTCCCCGGAGGATCGTGTTCTGAGTCGTCTTCGCCTTCGAGGCACTCATGCCGTTCGGGCTTGGATGCCTACGGCTTGGCACCAGTCACTGTCCGCGCTAACAAGGAGCATGGTGTCGACCGTCGGCAACGCCGCCATCTCTACATGAGGCCGACGGCGATGTTGACGTCTCTACCCTTCCCCTCGTAGCTGATCCAGTGGGCACTGCACGGACGGCAGCGCACGTGCTTCCAGATAGGTCTGCTGACGACCGGCTGCCGCGACGTCGTCCAGCCACAGGTAACGGCGCCCGCGCTGCGTCTTCACGCCCTGGCAAGGATTGAAGCCGTCGACAAGGACAGCGGTTCTTCCCATGGGCACCCCCTCGCTTCAGCCGGACCATGCCAGGCCGGAGAGGGCTGTGCTAGCGCGCACCGACACCCACCCCGAGAGCGCAAGCATTCGGGCGAACGGCCCGGCAAGTGGCCGTTTTGTTGCTCCACTCACAGTAGCAGAGGAATCAAACGCAGGGTCGTGCGACGGATGCGTATGATTCCTTCATGGGTGACATTCCGGCTGCCGAGATCCGAGCCGCACGCGAGGCACGAGGGTGGGACCAGGCAGAACTGGCCCGCCGGCTCGGCATGGGGCAGCAGACGGTGAGCCGCTGGGAACGCGGACAGACCTCACCGAGAGGTGAACGACTCCAGCGTCTGCGCGCGGCGCTGGGCATCGACGTTGCCACCACGCCTCCACGCCGCTCCCTTCTGGAGGAACTGCCCTTCAACCGCCTCGACGCCTACCAGTTCGAGGCTTTCTGCGACGCGTTGGCCTCGTGGCTATACCCGGACGCCCAGGAGGTCCTGCGGTACGGGGTCCACGGAGACAAGCAGCACGGCATTGACATCCGCGTGGTCACGGCCGATGGGGAACGCATCGGCATCCAGTGCAAGAAGTACGAGAAGTTCCAGCCTGCTTCGTTCGCGAAGGCAGTGGCGGAACTCGACCGTGCCCGAGCCCGCGTCGACCGCTGTGTCCTCTTCCTGTCCACGCGGGCGACCGCCGCGGTAGTGAGCGCCTGCGACGAACTCGCCGATTGGGCGATCTGGGACTCGCGCGTCCTGTCCCGGGAGGTCAGCAAACTCCCTCGTGATCAGGCACTCACGCTGGTTGACCGCTTCTTCCCAGATATGCGGGAGGAATTTTTGGGGGTACGAAACCCCAGCGTCTGGCAGACCGCGGAAGAGGCGTTCCCGGTCTCTCTGCCCAGTCCCGTCTACTCCCACGAGTTCCCGCTCGTGGGCCGGGCCGCCATGCTGGAGGCCATGACCGCGTTCGCTGCCGGCAGCGATGGGTCACAGATTGGCGTCCTGTCCGGTGTCGCGGGACAGGGAAAGAGCCGTCAGCTTTGCCAGCTCGCCCGCGAACACGGTGTCGGCCACGGAAAGACCATCCGCGTACTGCAGCCCGGCCCGTTCACTCTGGACGAGTTCGAGCATCTGCCGACGAGCGATCGGCTGCTCATACTGATCGAGGACGCGCACGAGCGGTCGGACGATCTCGCCATGGTGGTGACCGGAGTACTTCGTGCACGCCCCCACGCCCGCCTGGTGATCGCAACCCGGCCGTACGGGCGACATGTGGTGCAGCAGGCACTTCGCGCCGCCAAGGTGGACGAGAGCAAGGTTCCGAGGTGGGAACTGTCCGTCCTGCGGAGCGAAGAGGCTCTAGTGCTGGCCTCCGAGATCCTCGGAGAAGGGCAGGAACATGCCGCCCGTGTGGTGGCACATGTGGCCGCCGACTCGCCGTTGCTCCTCGTGAATGCCGCGACCGCCATACGGCGAGGAAGGCTGGACATTAGTGCCTTGCAAAGCAGTACCGACGTGCACCGGCTGCTTCTCGACGTGTTCGTCCAGTCCGCCCTGTCTCAGTCTCAGCAGCCCGATGACGATCGGGCACTGCTGCACGCCGTAGCAGCCCTGCAACCCGTTGCCACAGACGTCCCTCAATTTCAGAACGCGCTGTCCGGCATCCTGCAGATGCCGTTCTCCCGGATCAGCCCTCGACTCATGGGCCTGGAAGGCACAGGCATCGTGGTACGGCGCGGCGCCTCCGTACGCATTTCCCCCGACCTGCTCGGCGACGTCCTTCTTGCCGAAGCGGCTGTCAATCCGCACGATGGCTCCCCCACGCCATACCTGAGGGAGGTCCGCGAGCATGCCGACGGTGACGCGCTGGCGAACGCCCTCCTCAACGCCGGCCGCGTCGACTGGCAGTGGAACGGCCGGGGCTCCCGTCGTGCGGGTCTGCTCGACCCCCTGTGGGTGGTCGTCGAAGACGAGTTCAAACGAGGTGGCGCTTACACCCGTAAGGCACTTCTGCGTCTCCTGTTGAAGATCGCTCCCTTCCAGCCCCAGCGCGTACTCGCCTTGACCCGGTGGGCCCTGGACAACCCGACGGCCGAGGACGACCGGCCGAGCGGCATCGAGTGGATGCCCGGTAAGTACAGCCAGGCCGATGTCCTCTGCGAAGCACCGCGTGTCCTGGAGGCAGTGGCCGTCGATCTTGACCAGCTGCGCAGCGTGTACGACCTTCTGTGGTCCATGGGCCGGGACGACGAACGGCCGCTCAACCAGAACCCCGACGCACCACTGCGTGTTCTCCTCGACCTGGCCTCGTACGTCCCGGGCAAGCCGCTGGCGTATCAGGAGATCCTGCTCGACGCGTTGTCGGACTGGGCGGAAGAAGCCACGCCGAACCCCGCGAACCGCATGCCCCTCGCACTGCTCGATCCGCTGTTTTCCAACACGGCGGAGGGTCGAATGATGGAAGGCTGGACCCTCACCCTGAGCCGTTACCCGGTCCCAGCGGAGATAGTGGCGCCGATCAGGCAACGCGCGGCCGAGATCCTGCTCGGCCAGTACACGTCCGGGCATGAAGAGCGGGCAGCCGTGGCCGCCGCATCCCTCGAAGAAGTCCTTCGCCACCAAAGCGAAGAATTCGAGCCGCAAGCCATCGAGTTCCTCCGTGAACTGGCCACCCGGGTTGCCGCGAAGCAGCCGCGTCCTCTGGTGTCGCTCGCGACCCGGCGCTCGCTGAGCTGGGCCGCAAAGCACGGCACCGCTCAGATGCGTGAAACGGCGCAGACCGTGCTCGACGCATTGCCGGACAACACGGAACACCACCTGGCGCTCCTCCTCCACACAGGGTCCTACGACGAATCCCTGGTCCCCCGCTCCGAAGACACCGAATGGCTTGAGAACGTCCAAAACCACTGGGCGGCACTACGCCACGAGACTGCCGACGAGTTGAGGAAGCAGCCCGCCGACCAAGTGGCGGAGCTACTCGTATCGCTGGTGGAAGCAGGCCAAAGGGTCCTTGCCGGTCACTCAGAGGGAGTTCCCGCAGTACTCGAAGACACTATGGAGGAATTCCCTGACCTCGTCCCCGCTCTTCTCGACCGGCTGGCCCGCGCGGAGAATGAAGCTGCCCGTGTCATGCTGCCCTCAGTGCTGCACGCATCGTTCGAACAGAACGTGCCCCACGCACTGGACATATGTCGGCGCCTCGTTGCCGACGGTGGGGCCGTGGGGGTCTGGGCCGTCGCCCAGGCTCTCCAAAAGTACATCCCGGACCCCTCGGTGCAGGAGGCCGGTGCACTGGCACTCGCCCGCGCTCTGAGCAACCACACCGACCCTGCAGTGCGCGCTGGAGTCATCGGCATGGCCGTGTCCATGCTGCACACCTCGAAGGACACGGCTCTGGAACTGCTCACCTCTGTGCCGTTCGGCGAGTCGGGGTCGGTACCCTATCACCTCTGGTGGGCATTCACGATGGACGGCCTCTTGTCCTGGGAACAACTCACGGACACCCAACACACGTTTTTCCTGGCCCAGTTGACCGCTCTTCCGACACTGAGTGATCACACGGTGCAGCAGTTCGTGGCTCACCTCGCCAAGGCCGACTCGCAAGCCGCAGTCGGACTCCTGCTCGCCCGGATCGAGCGCTGGGAGGAGGACCCCGCCAGAAAGTCCTTCGATCCCCTGCCTTACCAGTGGAGTGTTCCGCTCCCCATGTCTGACAGTCCTGCACGGCTTGACCTGATGCGATCGGTGCGGAACTGGCTGGCACAGCCCCGCGAGAACGCATGGCGCCGTGAACTCCACGCGCCGGAACTTTTCTGGACCATCGCCGGTCCTGCAGACGAATTGGTCCTCAGCCTCCTCCTTGAGCCTTACCAGGAAGGGGACAGCGATCTCGCGCATGCCGCGGCCCCGCTCCTGAGCAAGATGCCCAAGAACATTGTGTGGGACCAGGTGGACTTCGTGACCGTGTTGTTGAAGACAGCGTCCCGACTGTCGGAAGACTTGTTCCGTCGTACTGGGGGAAGCCTGCACTCCGCAGTCCTCTCCGGCTTCCGGTTCGGAACTCCTGGCCAGCCATACCAGGAAGACCTCGACATCAGCGAACGTGCCCAGCGCATCCGCGCCGGCCTGCCGCGCGGCTCTGCCGTCGATCTCTTCTACAAGGCACTCGCGGACAGCGCGCAACGCAACATCGACCGCGCGAGCACCGACGACCTTAATTAACGACCGCTAACGAGACTGTGAGTGATTCGCTGGAGATCCGGTAAGTGCTGATGCGATTGGGGGGATCTATGCGATGCCGATTCGTCCCAGGCTGCAGACCACGGGTTCGGGTTCATGCTCCAAGAACCTGCCGAGCGGCGCCCCGCGTTCACTTCGCCGCAGGCCTTCGCAGACCACATCGCCGCGGGTCGCGGTCGAAGGCCTCTGGCCGTTAACGTAGCCGGGGACGAAGGTGCCGCTCGTACTCTTGTCTCACATCGGTGTGATGGGCGGGAAGTGCGTGGCGCGGAACTTGGCGAGGGTCTGCTCCACACCGGCGATGGTCAGACGCCAGAAGTCCCAGCCGTCGATCTTGTTGCTGCCGGTGGCGGCTCGGGCGGCGGTGGTCGGGGTACCCCAGGGGCGGCCCCAGACTTCGATGTGGCCCTCGGGTTTCAGAACTGCCCCGTAGACCTTCTTCTCGTGTCGGCCGGTGAGGATGATGCCGGCCTTCAGGGCGTCGGGGTCCAGATGCTGCAGCAGGTCGTGCAGGTCGACTCGTGAGCGCGCCGGGTCGACGGCAGGTATGGGCGTCGTTGCGACCGGGGTGAGCGCGGCGGCCGGCTGGGCGACGGCACGGTGCAGGGCCAGAGCCATGGCGGCTGCCGTACTGTACGGCGCCTCAGGTCCCACCTTGTCGTCGACCAGCTGCTGGATGTCGGTCAGGTCTCCGTGGCGGGCGAGTACGGTGACCTCCCGTATGAGGCGGGCGCGGAGCGGGACGAGGTGGGAGTCGTTGAGCGCCAGGATCCGTATGGTTTCGTCGGCGCGGCACAGGCCACGGTTCGTTTCGGCCGACGAGTAGGGAGTGTTGCTGCGCCGGGCGTAGCCGCCGGAGTCGAAGCCGAGCAGGTCGGGGTCGCTGCGGTGGGCCGGGTCCAGGAGCAGCGGCTGTTCGCGGTTCAGGTCGTCGACTGAGGTACGGGCGCGGGTTCCGCCTATGAGCGGGAACTGGCTGCCCTTGGCTCGGCCTTCCCGGACGCCGTTGTAGCGGGCTCCGCCGCTGTTGCAGTGCTTGCAGGCGATGCGGTAGTTCGACACCTCGTAGGCCAGCCACCAGTATCCCGGGTGGCCGGGCACGTCGAGTACTTCGGATTTCGGCCGGTAGTGGTCGACGGTGATGTCCGTGCGCACGATGAGGGACTCGCAGTACCAGCACTTGACGCCGACGAGGCCGAGGAGCAGGTCGCGTACGGCGTCCTCGGTCCAGTGCGAATTGAATTCCCGCTCGGTGCCGGCGGCGACGGCGGCCCTGACCGCATCGAGGGTGCGTTTGGCCCTGGTTGCCCAGGCCAGCGGGGCGGTGAGCCCTTGCATGTCCACGTGTCTCATCGGCGTCAGATCACCGACGAGAAACGCTCGTGGAACAGCTCGGCGACCAGGGCCTGCAGTCGTTCGGGCGAGGGCGGATTGGGGCCGTGGGAGGCATCGAGGAGCGCGAGGCGTCTGCGGTGGAGCTCGGCGAGGAAGGCCGCCACGAGCGGATCACGGTCGGAGTTGGGAAAGTCCATCGTCTCCAACTGGGCGGTGACGTCGCGCAGTGCTGCCTGTTTGACCGGATCGCTTTCCGCCTCGGGGAGCAGCGCGTACTGGCGGTCGATCAGATCCTGGGTGTGCTCGTCGAGCTGGGTGGGCAGGCCGAAAAGGTCGGTGGTCAGCAGGCCGCCGGCGCCTTGTCCGCGCGGGTTTGCCCGCGGAATCACCGCGGTGGCCTGGCCCTCCACGTCGGTGGTGACGACGCGGACCTGCTCGCGGGTCATGTTGGACACCAGGAGCGGTTCGTGGGTGGCGGTGAGGAACTGCGAGTGCTGATGCGGTCCCAGCACGCTGCGTACGGAGGAGTACCAGCGCCGGCTCCACTCGGGGTGGAAGTGGGAGTCGGGTTCGTCCAGCAGGAACAGCGACTCATGTGCCCGCTGGAGTCTGAGCAGGCCCAAAATGGTGAGGAGTTGCTGCTCCCCCGAGCTCAGGTCGTTCAGGCCGACGGTGAGCGTGCCGGGTTTGTCCAGCCGGACGTCGACGGTGAGGTAGCCGGCGTCCAGCAAGGTGGCGAGGAGGCCGAACATCGACAAATCGCTGTCGAAGAGGTTACGGAAGGCGCGGACATCTTCCGCGGTGCCCAGGACGATCTGGAACCCGTCGGCGGGGCTGCCGGCTCCGTCCACCGGGTCAGCGTCGGGGATGAGACCAAACCGCCCCGATTCGGAGGCGGCCGCGAACAGGGTGCGGGCGGGCCCGCCCAGGCCCCAGTACGGGAGGGCAGCCAGGTGCGGGGCGCGTGCAGCGCGTGGCGCGCGGATCCGCAGGACTGCGGAGGCCACCCGCTGCAAGTAGGAGTGGCGGCGCAGATAGGTGCCGAACGAGTCAGACCAATGGGTGGTCTGCGCGAGGAGCAGCAACGGCAGGTGCGCAGGCGTACACAGGAACACCGGCGTGTACAGGGCGCAGCTGATGGGCAGCGTGAACTGCTCGGTCCACAGCTCCCCTTGGCCCGGTGGCTGGTGCGCGCGCCACTCGTCGAAGTCCTTCATCCACTGCCGGCGCCACTGGCCTACGCGGCGTGCGGCGAAGCGGCGGTGCTGGTCGAACTCGCTGGCCCAGGGAGCCTGGGCGTGCGCCTGGTAGCCGAAGACGTGATCGGGCAGATGCTGCGCCCACACTGCGCGGGCCACGGGTATCGGCCAGCCCGTTGCGGTGTCCACGCTCAGCTCGGGCGAGGCGTCAGTGGAGGTCTGAACGACCCGGACCGTCCTGCCGTGGACCTCGTAGTCGAGTTCAAAGGCGAAGGCCGCACGGCGCCCGGGCCGGTACAGGGCCCCGAAGATCTCGGCGAGCGCGTGCAGGGCCCGGGACTTGCCGCCGCCGTTGGGGCCGATCAGGGTGGCGATGGCATGGCCGCCGTCGAGGGCGCCAGTGAGGTCCAGCTCGAATTGGCGCAGGCCCCGGTAGGAGGAAAGGCTCAGGCGCAGCAGCCGCACGGCATCCCTCCGGTCATCGCGCCTCTGGTTGCCGTCACCGCTCCGCCTCACGATCCGGGCCGTCCGCGTGCACGCCGTAGGGGCGCAGCGCTTCGGTCAGGGAGGCGAACTCGGCCAAGGCGGCGCTCAGTTCAGCGGTGATCTCCTGCGCCATGCGGTGCAGGTCGGCCTCGGGCTCTTCCAGCGCGAAGGGCCCGGGCGGGGGTTCGGCGACCTGCAGGTCCAGGTTGACGGCGTGCCGGGCGAGCAGGTCGTCGACGGTGAAGGACCGGAAGCGGGGGGTTTCGACTCGTTCGCTGTGGGGCCGGCCGGGCCGGTAGGCGGACACGAAGTCGCCGTAGTCGGGGCCGGACTGCGCCGTGGGCTTGGCCGTCGCCGTGTGCGAAGAGCGCAGGTCGTACACCCACAGCCGGGTCGTGGACGGGCTGCCGTCGGGGCGCGGTTCGGGCTTGTCGAAGAACAGGACGCTGGCCTTGAGGCCGCGGGCGTAGAAGATGCCGGTGGGAAGCCGCAGCAGGGTGTGTACGTCGCACGCGGCCAGCAGGCGCCGCCGGATCAGCTCACCCGGCCCGCCTTCGAACAGCACACTGTCGGGCATCACGACGGCGGCGCGGCCGTCGGTCTCCAGCAGGCTGTGGACGTGCTGGAGGAAGTTGAGCTGCCGGTTGGTGGTGAGGGTCCAGAAGTCCTCCCGGTAGGTCTCCTCACTGGTGGAGCTGCGCCCGAAGGGAGGGGTGGTGAGCACCAGCGTCGCCCGCCTGCCCGGTGGGCGGGCCAGCGCGTCCCCGACGGTGATGCACGGAGGGGTCTCGTCGGCCCGGGTGACGCCGTGCAGGACGAGGTTCGTCGTGGCCAGCCGAGCGGTGGCGTCGACGAGTTCGACGCCGAAGAAGGCGCCCTGGTCGAGCCGCTTGCGCTGGGCCTCGGTGACACCTGAAGGATAGTGGTCGACCAGGTAGTCGAAGGCTTTCATCAGGAAACCGCCGGTGCCGCAGGCCGGGTCGGCGACGGTGTCGTTGATGCCGGGCTGCACGCACTGCACGATCGCCTCGATCAGCGGTCGGGGCGTGAAGTACTGGCCGGCGCCGGTCTTCGCGTCCGTGCTCATGCGGGCCAGCAACGCCTCGAAAACGTCGCCGATGCCAGCTGAGGACCACTGGTAGCCGTCCACCACGTCGACGATCAAGCGGTGCAGGAGGGCCGCATCCGGGATGCGGTTTTGTGCCCGGCGGAAGAGCAGCCCGAGCGTTCCGGGCCGGGCGGCGAGCAGGCCCAGGATCCGTTCGTACGCCGGGATCAGGTGGTCGCGGTCGGTCGAGGTGAGCTGTACCCAGGCGTCGAACCCGAGGATGTCCTGCCCGTTGAGGGGGCGTTGGCGTTGTTCGTGGGCGCGCTTGAGGACGATCAGGCTGGAGAGCTGATCGATGAGCTCCAGGCCCGAGATGCCGTTGTCGCGCAGCACGTTGGCGTAGTTCCACAACCGGGCCACCAGGGCCTGGTCGTATCCGGGGCGGGAGGAGACGGTGGGGTTCACAGCACAAACTCCTGTTGCCCGGACGGGGGAAGCGGAGGGGACAGGTGACCGGTGAAGGCGCGATCCAGGAGGTTACGCCGTAGCCGTCCGGCCACCTCGAGAGCGCGTTCGGCGGCCGTACGGGCCGTGTTCAGGGCTGCGGTGTGTGCCTGGACGACCGCGACCAGGTGGTCCTGCTCGTCTACGGGCGCGACGGGCACCGGCATGAGCCGGATCTTGGCCAGGCTGATGGACGCCGGCCCCACGCTGTGGGTGGCGTTGCGTTGGCACCACGTACGGCCGAAGCCGTTGGCGTGCCAGGCCAGCAGGACGGGGTGGAGCTGATGGGCGGAGATGCGGACACGGAAGAGGTGGCTGTGGGGAACGCAGTGGGGCAGCTGCTCCTCCCAGATCCAGCCGCGGCCCAGGCTGTCGATCGATCCGCCGCCGGTCAGCACCACATCGCCTGCCCGCAGCCGGGCCGCCTCGGTCTGTGATGAGGGCAGCCGGATCGTGCGGACATCGTCCAGATCCAGGCGGCCTCGCTGCACGTTGGCGACCCGCAGGCAGGAGACGTCCGCGTCAGAGGGATTCCACTCCTGCGTGCCGGGCGAGGCGATGCCGCGGGAGACCTCCGCGACATCGTGCAGGCGGGTCCACTGCCAGCGTTCGGGAAGGCCGGGCAGTGTCCCGTCCCCTACGCCCGCCGCCCGGGGCAGGTTCGCAGGAACCCGAGCAGCGCCGGCGAGAGCGCCGCGCCCTGCCCGCGCGGTCAGGGCGCGGCTAAGGACATCGGCCTGATCGAGGGCGCTGTGGGTGCGGATCGTGGTGGCGTCGATGCGGGCGAGGTGGTCCTCCAACAGACCGACGATCCGGCGCTGTTCCCCCACAGGGGGCAGCGGCAGCAGGACGTCGGCCAGATCACGCTGGTTGATCCGCCAGATCGCTGCGCCGCCCTGGCGAGCGCGTGCCTCGATCTGGCGCCGCATGACCGGCGACTTCCACAGGTGTGCGAGGTAGCGCGGATCGAGGGCGCCGGGGCGTACGCGCACGCGGATCATGGAGTCGGGAATGGCCGTCGGGGTCGGGGGGCCGTCTACCAGAGCGCCTTCGCCGACCAGGGAGTGTGAGCCGTTGACCCGTCCGACCAGCACATCCCCGTGTTCGGCCACGAGTATCGCGTGGCCGTTGCCACTGCGGTCGCTGCTCTTGGACTGGGTGAAGTCCACCGTGGCTGCCCGCAGTGCCGGCATGCGCAGCACGGGCAATCCGCCCTCGCCGGGGCGTAGGGACCGACCGTTGACCAGCGGTTCGCTCAGCACGTCGGCCAGCCGGACGATCCTCCAGCCAGCAGGCACCTCATTCATCACGCCAGAGCCCTGCGCAGTTCGTCCAGGAGATCGATCGCGGCGTCGGGCCCGAAGGCGTCGAGGAAGCCGTCCGTGCCGCCGCGCGCCGAGAAGGGAATGCTGTCGAGATACGCCGGGGCGAAGTGGGCCTCGGCGGCCGCCACGTCCGCGATCTTCTCGAGCCACCACAGCTGGGCCGGGGTGAAGTGTCCGGACCGCTCAACGAACTCGACCAGACGCTGGCGCACTGTCTCCGTTTGGCGGCGACGCCTTTCGGATGCCGTCACCAACATAGGGGCCGGCCGGTCGTAAAGGTTCAGCAGCGCCTCTTGGAGTTCGGGCTCCTCGGTGAGCGGGTAGAGGGCCGTGCGCCGCTCGTTGTCGACGGCTCTCTTGCCGCCTGCCCGGCGCAGGGATGCCTGGTTGTCCGAGTCGACCGAGTCAAGGAGACGGGTCACCAGCTCCTGCAGCGGCTGGCCTGCCAGCTTGCGGATCTCGGCACCGTCGGCGTCACTGAGCGTGGGGATGAGCCGGGCGAGTCTGATGGCCAGTTCGGCCGTCTCCTGCGCCGTCACCAGCCCGCTGGCGGCGCGGTCCAGCAGGTGCTCCAAGGCGGCCCTCCCCTCCTGCCCGGATGCATCCGTCACATTCACCAGCGGCCGCAGGTGACGCGAAGCGCCCACCGCGTCGACGACCACGAGCTGCGTCTTGGCAACCGCCCCCGGGGTGACGGCGCGCAGTGCCGCGGACGAGATGGTCTGCGTTCCCATGGCAAGCAGTTGCTCGTAGTAGGTGGCGGAGCGCACCTCGCGCAGGATCAGCAGGCATTCGATCGCCCGCATGTCGCTGATCCCGGAGATCAGATCCGTCACGACCGCGATCCGGATCTGCGGTGTCGTGCGGAAATCCCGCAGCAGGTGCTCCGCATGAGCGTCGCGGTGCATGATCCGCCGGCAGAAGTCGTCCCCGGCGCCGAACACGTCGCGGATGCGCTCTACGACCTCGTCCGCATGCTGTCCGTCCTGCGCCAGCACCACGGTCTTGGGGACCACGCCGGGCCCGCCGCCCTGCAGCATCCGGTCAGGGAACAGGGTCGGCAGCGCGTCACGGAAAGCCGTCACCACCGCCGCCAAGCGCTCGGTCGGGACAGCCCTGGCCGGGCCCTGCCCTGCGGTGGAAGTCAGCTCCTCGTCCAGGTCCTCGTAGCGGGCGCGGCGCGAGCTCTGGTCTTGAACACCAACCGCGCCGACTGGGGTGGCGGACGCTGGCTGCCGCTCGCTGGCGACCCGGATCTCGTAGACGGAGCAGTCCACAGCGACGCCGTCGGCGACGGCCTGTACATAGCTGTAGGAGCTGACCAGGTTGCCCTTGAAGAATCCCAGCACGGTGGCGGTCGGCGTCGCGCTGAATCCGACGATGGGAGCGTCGAAGTATTCAAGAAGGGCACGCCGCTGTCCGTACAGCGCGCGGTGGCAGTCGTCGACGATGACGAGATCGAACGCGTCGGGGGGCAGCGCCTCGCAGTAGGTCACTTCCAGGGGTGTGGCATCGGGATGCGCCTGCCGTTCGGCGGTCTCGTACGCCGACACGTTCTCGGGTCCGTCCTCGGGCGCCTGCGTGTCGGAGAGCATGGCCGACAGACGCTGCACCGTGGCCACGGCCACGGAAGCCGACGGGGCCAGGCCGTGCGCGGTCAGCTCATGGACGGGGTACACGTCATCGAGAGGGCGCCCACCGTCCGGCATGCTGAACTGGCGCAGCTGGTGGATCAGTTGATGCACGGCGACCTTGCGGTCGGTCACGAACAGGATCCGGCCCGCGCGCGCGTAGTGAAGCTGTCGGTAGGCGGTGAACACCCCTGTGAAGCTCGCCCCAGAGCCGGTGGCCATCTGCACCAGGGCGCGCCGCTGACCGGCCGCGAGGGCCTGCTCGATGGCCCGCACCGCCCTGCGCTGGGCCTGGCGCAGCTGGTCGAACCCCTCGTTCTGCCACTGCAGGTAGGCGGCCTGGCGGGCCCGGTAGGTCGGCGCGCCACCGTCCGCCTCCGCCTCGCGCTGCCAGCGGGCCAGCGTGCGGGGCTGATGGAAGCCGCTGATCAGGCGCGCGTGGGATTCGGGGTCATTGGTGCCGCAGAACAGCAGACGCCGGCCGTCGCTCACATACCGGTACGGCAGCGGCGAGCGCCACACGGGCCACGGCAGGGAGCCCGCCGGGGCCTGCGCCAGTGCGCCCGCCTGCTCCATGGCCTCGTCGAGATCGGTGCCGTCCCGTTTGCACTCGACGATCCCGACCACCTGTCCGCCGACGGTCAGCAACATGTCCGCGCGGAGTCCTCCGCCCAGGCGGGGCTGCACCAAGACGCAGCCCAGGGAACGGTTGAGCTGAGACTCCTCGCCGACTCCCAGAACGTCCCATCCCGCCTTGGCGAGCCTGCGCTGCACTTCCGCAGCAATGTCGGCTTCGCACAGCGGCTCATAGGCCGCATCGCGCGCGCTGACGATCAGCTGTTCACGCTCGGCGACCGCCAGGGGCGCCGGAGCTGCGCGCTGGTCGAATTCGCTGCGCAGCCGGGGCAGGTCCTCTTCCAGCACAGCGACCCGCTGCGCCAGAACCCGCAGATCGGACGCTGAGGCGTGGACGAAGGTCATCGGCTCCGAGTCGCCGGTCACCGCGCGGAAGAGCCAGGCGGCCAGCGCGAAGCAGCGCCCGACCAGATGCGCCGCTACCTCCCACTCATCATGCGCACCGCCGTCGAAGCGGTGAAGGTCGTTGAACGCCTCCCGAACCGGCCGGGGAAGCATCCCAGCGCGGGACAGGAGGTCCAGACGGGCCAGCTGATCGCCCGCGGGCAGGCGCACCCCGCCCCGGCGGCCCAGCTCAGCGGCGAGAACCTCACCGAACTGGCGTGCCGCCGCCACTGCTTCAGCGGGCGCGGTTGCTGTGCGGGCCTCACAGGATGCGCCGTGAAGAACAAGAAGCGGTTCGTGGGGAAGCAGGAATCCGAAATTGGCTGACGCGACAGCCAGGTCCGTGAACCGGCTTTCGAGCACGCTCGGCTCCAGAGCCACGCCGACCCTCCCTACCTGCACTGCGGCGCCGCGGAATCCGCTACAGAACAGCTCTCACCCTACCGTCCGGCCCCTGCGCACAACACTGACACTTTGATCCGATACGAGTGATTTACGCACCAGCTCCGACGGACCTGCCCGCTCGTTTTACATCCGGCCCGCACCACATAACGCCCCCGATCGAAGATTGGAGCGTCGGCCGGCGGGCGCGGCTCACGGTGCCCCTTATCGATGTTGCTGATGCAGCACGCAGAGGCGTCCGTCGACCTTCAGCGACTGACCGTGTTCGCCGATGACTATCGGGACGAATGGCCGCCTGGCAGCCAGATCACCCTCAACCGACCCCGTTATCGCCGGCGCCGACCGCAGGCGCGATCACACACTCCACCTTTCGAACGAATGTGCGAATATGAAGTTAGGGTGACCCACACGGTCGACTGGAACAGATGGCACAAAGGGGGGGTATGAGCAACAGGAGGTGTGTATGTCGTTTACGCATCTCCGTGCAGCGAGCGGCTATTCACTGCGTTACGGGGCCAGCCACCCGCGGGCACTGGCAGAGCGGGGCCTCGATGCCCTGGCGCTGACCGACCGGGACTCACTCGCGGGCGCGGTGCGCTTCGCCAAGGCGTGCGCGGGAGCCGGGATCCGGCCCCTTTTCGGCGTTGATCTGGCTGTGCCTGGTGCGCCCTCGTCCGGGGCGGCGTCGGCGGCACGGCAGCGGACCCCCGCCAGAGGCGGTGCGTTCGTGACGGAGGCGCCACTGCGCGCGGTGTTCTTGGCACGGACCGCGCGCGGCTGGGCCGAGCTGTGCCGTCTCGTGTCGGCGGCGTCCGACCAGGGCGTCACCTGGGAGGACCTGGCCTGTCCGGATGACGAGGTGTTCGTGCTACTCGGAGCCGATTCCGAGGTGGGGCAGGCGCTGGCGTCGGGACGCCCGGACCAGGCCACAGCGCTGCTGGATCCGTGGCGTGAGCGGTTCAGCCGGTCGCTCCGCCTTGAGGTGTCGTGGCACGGGCGGACCGGTACGAGCCCGGGGTCGTTGCGCCTTGCCGCGCGAATAGCGGGCTTCGCCGCCGAGCAGCAAGTGGAGGCCGTGTTGAGCAACGCCGTGCGTTATGCCGACCCGCATCAGGGTGAGGTCGCCGACATCCTCGACTCCGCCCGTTCGCTGGTGCCGATCGACGGCCGGGACGCGTCCCGTCTCGACAGCGGGCAGCGGTGGCTGAAGGACGCCGGGGAGATGGAGCGGATCGCCGGGCGGATCGCCGAGGCGGTGGGCGGCCGAGCCCTGGAGGCGCGGCGGCTGCTCGCGGTGACCGAGGAGACGGCGGCGGCCTGCGCGGTCGACCCGGGCGAGGCCTTCGGCCTGGGCCGACTGAATCTTCCCGAGACCGAGCTGGTGGGCGCGCAGGCGGACACCGCCGACCGCGTTCTCGCCGAGAAATGCGCGGCGGGCATGATGAACTGCGGCTACCACCGGGAGGTGGAGCGCTGGGACCGGCTCGAGGACGAGCTGAGGATCATTGCCGGTCACGGTTTCGCCGGGTATTTCCTGACCGTCGCCGAGGTCGCGGCACAAGCCCAAGGCCTCGGCATCCGGGTCGCGGCCCGCGGCTCAGGGGTGGGATCCCTCGTCACGCATCTCCTGGGCATCAGCCCGGTCGACCCGGTGGCGCACGGCCTGCTCATGGAGCGGTTCCTGTCTGCACGGCGGTCTGCACTGCCCGACATCGACCTGGACGTGGAATCGGCCCGCCGCCTGGAGGTCTATCAGGCGGTACGGGAGCGACTCGGCGCCGACCGGGTAGCCACGCTCGCGGTCTACAAGACCTACCGAGCACGCGGCGCCATCGAGGACGTGGCCCGCGCCCGCGGCATGGCACCGGACGAGGCGGCTCGGCTCAGCAAGGCGTTCCCGCACATCCGGGCCAAGGACGTGCGAGCCGCGCTCGCCGAGCTGCCAGAGCTGCGCGACGTCGCCGCCGAGGACCACGGCCGGCTGTGGGAGCTGGTGGAAGCTCTCGACGGGCTGCCGCACGAGGCGGCGATGCACCCGTGCGGCCTGCTCGTCTCCAACGCCAGGCTGCTCCAGCGCACCCCCGTCGCGCCGACCACCGTCGAGAACATCGCCATGTCCCAGTTCGACAAGGAGGACATCGAGGACACCGGCCACCCGAAGATCGACGTCATCGGCGTACGAATGCAGTCGGCGCTCGCGCACGCGGCCGCCGAGATCGAACGAGTCACCGGCGAGCGCCTCGACCTGGACGATCCCGCACAGGTACCGCCGGACGACCCGGCCACGTACGACATGATCACCTCCGGGGACACCCTGGGGACCTTCCAATTGGAGAGTCCGGGACAGAGAGAGCTGGTGCGGAATCTGCGGCCGCGGTCGTTCGACGACCTGGCGCTCGACATCAGCCTGTTCCGGCCCGGACCGGTTGCGGCCAACATGGTGGAGCCGCTGATCAAGGCCCGCGACGGCCAGAACAGGATCCGTTACGCACACCCGGACCTGAAGCCGATCCTCGAGGAGACCGAGGGGCAGGTGGTCTTCCACGAGCAGGTCATCGCGATCATGGCGACGCTGACCGGCTGCGACCGGGGCACGGCGGACGAGGCGCGGCGCGCTCTGTCCGACCCGGAGCGGCAGGGGCGGGTGCGGGCGTGGTTCGCCGACCAGGCGCGTAAGCGCGGTTATCCGGTCCAGGCCGTACGGGATGTGTGGCAGATCTTGGAGGGTTTCGGCAGCTTCGGGTTCGCCAAGGCGCACGCCGCCGCTTTCGCACAGCCTGCCTACCAGTCGAGCTGGCTCAAGGCCCACCGGATGGCGGCCCTCCTCGCCGGGCTGCTCACGCACGACCCGGGGATGTACCACAAGCGCGTCCTGGCGGCGGATGCCCGGCGGCACGGGGTTCCGCTGCTGCTGCCCGACATCAACAAGTCCCAGGCCGCACACGCAATCGAACTGGTGTCTGGTAAGTGGGGGGGTGCGGATCGGGCTTTCGCAGGTGCGCGGCATCACGGAGGCCGAGAGCGGGCGCATCACCGCCGGGCAGCCGTACACCTCGCTCGAGGACTTCTGGCAGCGCGCCCGGCCCAGCCGCCCGCTGGCCGAATGCCTGGCGCAGGTCGGGGCGATGGATTCCTTCGGCGTGCGACGCGAACTCCTGCTGAAGGTCGCCGAGTTGCACCGTTCCGGACGCGGCAAGGGCGGCTCGGCCGCAGGCCAACTCCCCATGGAGAACGACGACATGGCGACCGGTCCTGACGGCACCGCAGGCCCGGTCACGGGCCTGCCGGCCATGTCCACCTCCGAACAGCTCGCCGCCGAGCTGGACGTGCTCGGCATGGACATCTCCCGTCACCTCCTCGACGAGCACCGCTCCCTGCTCGCCGACATCGGAGCGACCCCCGCCGCCGACCTGTCGGGGCTCAGGCATGGCGCCACCGTGCTCGTCGCGGGCGTCAAGGTCGCCACCCAGACCCCGCCGATCCGCTCCGGCAAGCGCGTCATCTTCGCCACCCTCGACGACCCCACTGGCCTGTCCGACCTGGCGTTCTTCGAGGACAGCCACGCGCGCTGCGCCCATACGGTGTTCCACAGCAGCCTGCTGCTCGTGCGTGGCCCGCCGCCCGCCGCCCGCCGCGCGCCTTCAGCATCACCGGCACCGCGGCCTGGGACCTCGCCGAGCTGGTCGGCCTGTACCGCGAGGGCGGCCCCGCCGCCGTCGCCGACCGTCTCACCCGCCCCGCACCCGCCGGGCGCACGACGGGACCGCGCCGCACCCTTACCCAGTCCACCGGCTACGCCCTGCACCCCTGGGCCGACCTGCAGCCGCCCGGCACCCCGCCCTCCGCCACCGCCCTGACCGCTCTCGACACCCTTACCGGAAGGTCCTTCCATCATGCGAGCCCCGGAAGCGCCGGGTGACCGCCGATGATCCTCTATGTCCACTTCGGCGACCCGCAGCCCGACGTCACCTACCGTCAACTCATCCACACGCTGGGGGAGTTCACGCCTGTCGTGCAGGCGCTGCCGCCGGACGCGGCGCTCGCCGATGTGTCGGGGAGCACCCGCTACTTCGGCCGGGACGCAGCCGGGCTCGCGGGCCTGATCCGGATGCGTGCGGCCGCCGTCTTCGGCCTCGATGTGACGGTCGGCATCGGCCCCAACCCGCTGCTCGCCCGGCTCGTCGCGCACCGCGGGGAGCCCGGCGCCATCCGTGCCGTACCGGACGATCCGGAGACCATCACCCGCTTTCTCACCGGCCTGCCCGCCGCCGCGCTGCCCGGCGTGGGGCCTGCCACCGCCCGCGCTCTGTCCTCGTACGGTCTGCACACCGCCGACCAGATCGCCGCCACGCCGCCGCTCACGCTCCAGCGCATCCTGGGCACGGCGACGGGACGGGTGCTGCGTGAGCGCGCGGCCGGTATCGACGCCGGCCGCGTCACCACCGGCGCCCCGCCCCGCACCCTCAGCGCCGAGCACCACTTCGTACGCGACGAACTCGACGCCGCCCGGCAGCGCGCCGCCCTGACCCATCTCGCCGAACAGCTCGGCGCCCGCCTACGCGGCGAGCGGCAGGCCTGCCGTGCGCTGACGCTGACCGTCCAGTACGCCGACCGTTCGACGACCACCCGCAGCCGCACCCTGCCCGAGTCCACCGCACACAGCCCCCAACTCCGCGCGGGGGCCCACGCCCTGCACCTGACGCTCGGGCTGCAGCGGGCCCGTGTCCGCTCCCTCACCCTGCGCGCGAGCGACCTCGGCGACGCCGCCTCCGTCTCCCGGCAGCTCACCTTCGGCCCGGACGACGACAAGACCCGCCGCATCGAGGCCGCCGCCGACCGGGCACGGGCCCGCTTCGGTCAGGGGGCGGTACGCCCCGCGAGCACCGCGGGCCTGCGGTGAGTGCCGTACTGCCCGCCGGGCCGGCGCGGAACCCGTCGGCCCGGCGGGTTGACAGAGGAAACGTGATTAACGAATCATGAATCATGTTTCAAAGTGGGCCCGAGGGGCTGCGTGAGCTCTCGGTGAGTCTCTTCGGCAATCGCTACCGGGCCGAAGTGCTGCTGGCGCTGGCACAGGCGGACGACCGGGGTGTCTCCATGGGAGATCTGGCAACTTCCCACGGGATCTCGGCCAGCCTCTATCAGGCACCGATCCATGTATTGGTGCAGGCTGGGCTGGCCGTGAGCCTTCCGCAGGATCCGGGCGAGCGACGTAAGCGCTACCGGCGCAGCGACGATGACGAGCTCTGGCAGCACCTGGCAGGTCTCTTGCATCGTTTGGCAGCGGTGACAGGAACGGAACAGGTTGGATAGCCGACGGGGCCGGTGTTTGCGGTCGCGGCCGGGTGAGGCAGGGTGGAGGCCATGATGACCTCGGTGAGTTCCGTGCGCGGCGGCCCGGTGAAAACGGTGCCTGCCCAGCTTGTGGAACCGGGCGGGAAGACTGCGTTCACCCAGGTCATGGGCGTGGAGGCGGTGTTCTTCTACCGCCTGGACGCCGCCGAGGACGAGCGTCGGCGGCAAAGTGGTGCGGGGCGCCTGGACCGAATGCACCCGCTGGAGACGCTGCTGTCGCTTCCTGTCGGCATGCCGCTCCCACTTGGCTCACTGGATCAGCATGAGAGGCGCGCGCTGCGCTCGCTTCCTGCCGGAGCGGCGGACCGGGACCGGAGAACGGTGACGCGGCGCGCGGTGCGCCCCTTGCAGGTGGATCTCGCAGTGGTGCCGGCCTCTGGCTGGCGGCAGGGGCTGGAGAGAGCGGGACGGTTCGCCCCGTTCTGCCGTCGCGCCATGCTACTCAGCCGCCGCCCTGCACGCCTGGACGAAGTCCTGGCGGAGGCCGACTTCTACGGGATCGGGGTTCTCATCGACACGGGCGACGAGATCGAGATGGTGCTGGAGCCCGAGACCTACCGGCCGCAGCGCCACACCGCGGCGGCCTGGTGGTTCGTCGAGGAGTTGTATCAGCGGGTGCGCTGAGCTTCCGGGGCTTCGAGCGGGACAGGCGCGGATTCGGGTGCGGCCAGAGCCCACCGGTTGAGCTGCTCGGGCACCTTGAACGTGCCGGGCTGGCGCAGGGCGGCGTTCAGCAGCGGGTACTGATCGACGGCGCGGCGGCATCGGTCGTGCCACCACTGTTCCTGTGCGATCCCCGAGGGGATCGCACAGAGATCGCGGAGCCAGCCCATGAGCACGGCGATGTTGTGGGCCGCGGCCTGGGCGGGCAGTGGCGTGTGGTTGCTGGTGAAGGCATCCAGGGAGCGGCCTTCGCAGGCGTAGCAGTCGCAGATCGGCGCGGAGGTGCCGCCGTATTTCTTCGCCAGATTGTCCCCGAGGTAGAAGTCCATCAGTTCGGGGTGGAGTACGTGCGGTGCGGTGGGTCCGCCGCCCCCTTTCCTGCTGGTCTGTGCCTTCTCCCCAGGAGCGATGACATGCCGGAGGCTGCCGCTCGCGCCGAAGGCGGTGAAGAGCGCGCCGGCCGCCAGTGCGCCGAAGGCGGCGAGGTCGGCGCGGACCAGGGCGGCGTCCGGGACCTGGGTGACCAGCATGCGCAGGTGGGAGACCGCCTTCGCGTACCTGGCGAGTGGGTCCATCTGCCCGCCCAGCATGATCGCCTTGGGGCCTGATGTCAGTTGGAGGTAGCCGATCAGCTGTTTCGTCGACTCCTCGTTCCGGAGCCAGGCCACGTCGATCGGCACCGCGAAGATCACCGAAGGGTCGTCGAGTTCCTTGATACGGAGGACGGCAGCACGAAGCGCGTCGGAGTCCTCGGCCTGGATGTATCCGGTCGGGGTGATCGGCGCGGTGACGCCGACCGCGCGTTGCCGGGAGAGGGAGACCTCCAGCGGGTCGTTGAGGAAAAACCCCTCCGCCTCACTCTCGGGGAACGGGGACTCCTCGGTGGCAACTGCCTGTTCGTAGCAGGCGGGATCGGCGAGCAGGACGCCGTTGTACGCCTCGTCCCGGCGCATCCGCTGCGCGGTCCGCATGGCGCCGTCGCCGCACAGAAGCAATCCGCTGAGGCTGGGAGCGATCTGCTCCGACACCTTTTTGACGAAGGTGGGGCGGGTCTGGATCAGCATGCGGCCGCGCAGAAGACCGATGCCGTCCGACGCAGCGTCGGATCCGGAGGGGCGGGGAGAGACAGCGGAAGCGTCGGTCATGGACGGTCCTTCAATGCGACGGCAACGGTGACGTGCGGTGACCTTCGACGTACAAGTGCTGGAAGTCCTCAGGCAGCAACCGGGCGCAGGTTGCTGCCGATTCGAGAGTAAGCCCGTGCTCGTCGAGCAATGTCCGTACGAGTGCGGGGACGGTCCGGGGCTGTTCACGGGGGATCTCGACAGGTTCGGCTGTGCGATAGCCGAGTGCGGACATCTCGATGACGAGTGTGCGGTGCTGCCACTCGGTCAACGCGTTCAGGTCCAGGGCGCGGCGCAACAGTGCGCTCATGGACACCCGCCAGGTCCGCTTGAGCTCCATGAGCCGTTGTAGATCGACGCCGGCCTTGAAGGCGTTCCGGATGTCCGCCGCCGGCATGAGAAGCTCCGCCGCGAAGCTATCGGCCTGCTTCTCCTGCTGGGGCCCGCTGCCGGGCTCCGCATGCATGATCAAATGGCCGAGTTCATGGGCGACACTGAACCGGCAACGGTCGCCGGGAGCCCGGCCGTTGACCAAGAACAGTGGGGGTTCCACGCCATCCCACTGGCTGACAGCGTCCAGGAGGTCGCTGCCGAGATCGCGGACGGTCACCAGGGCGCCGGCCTTCTCGACTGCCTCGATCACGTTCGGGACCGGTCCGGGGGCCAGCTTCCACGCTTTGCGTACTTCTCGGGCCGCGTCCTTCGGAGTCGTGAGTGTGTCCAGCGGAACCCGCAGAAAAGCAGAACCCGTCCCACGAGAGGTCTTCGCGGCCGATGCGATTCCCGACAACTGGATACGTGTCAAGGCAAGTTGAGCATGCACCTGGCGCAACGCGGGAGCGGAGAGGGCGGCCTTCTTGCGGTGATGGATCAGCCCGACGCCCACCCCTCCCAACTGCGGATCCAGGCAGAGCAAGCCTTCCGGGTAGCCGAGCGCGGCCGCGTACCACTCCAGCCGGCCGTCGCCGACGGTGAGCCGCCCGGACTCCGCCCGGCTCACGTATCCCTGCGAAACCCCCGTCGCGCCCAGGGGCGAGGCCTTGGTCATGGCCGAGGAGACCTCAACCTGCGTGAGTCCGCGGGACTCACGCAGCAGGACGAGCATCCCAGGATGAGCTTGCCTGCCGGCCATGACTTCACCTCCTCCGACCTCAATCTGAACCTCAGAATAACACCTCGAAATATTCCGCATTTGGTGCGGCCGACGGTTGCGCGAGGAAGGGTCCGTTCACGCAGGTCGGATAGGGGCTGCGGCTGTTCAGCTCTCCGGGGTCGCCGATGGCAATCTGCGGCCTGGGCCGCGTCGCCGGGGCAGGCGCACCACCGTGGCGTCGAGGGCGTCCTCCTGCTCCAGGCGGACGCTCTCCACCTCGACCGAGAGCTCTACGACGGTCCTGCGCAGGAACGCGGTCAACTGTCGTTCCTCTGCGAGCTGTCGCTTCGTCTCCTTCAGTTCCTCGACTGCGGCCGTGTACCGTTCCGCGAGTTCCTGAGCCGCAGTGGGGACACGGTCTTGCGCCTTGGCTCGGAGCCGGAACTCGTCGACCAGATCTGGTGGTGCGGGTAGACCACGTCCCGGCGTAGTCCCGACTCGACGATGAGTTCGGTGGCGGTCAGCTTGCCGGAGGCCGAGCGCAGGGGTGTGCCAGCCAGCAGCCGTTCGGCCGCCGCTTTGATCGCGGCGGCGTCTCTGTCCCGGTCCCGAGGTCTACGCCCCATCGAGCCGCTCCTTTCCTGCGGGTTCCTGTCGGCGGTTTCCGCGCCGTCCCCGTTCATGTGCGGTGATCACCGCACGCGCCTGGGCGGCCTTCGCCGCCTCCCGGTCCCTCAGTGGCCTCGGCGACAGCGGGTCGGCTGCGGCGGCCTCGTGCCGGGCGAGCTCTCTCTTCTTGTCCTCGATGTCTCGGTCGGTGTAGGCAAGGTTGACGCATGCGGTGCGGCAGAGCGGCTCATCCGGTCCCTGCACAGCCACTCCGGCCGCCTCCCTTTCCTCTCGGCACCCTGCGGTCTCGTATCGCCACACGCAGGTCATGCCCTGCCCGTGATGGATGTCGGGATGCTTGCTGGACAGCAGACGTCGGGCGTTGTCGGCCTGAATGACGACGCGGCCCGCGAACACGGCCGCAGACTTACGGACCCGGTGCCGGTACTCCCGTGCGGACGGGCCGCTGACATGTTCACCCTCGTCGAGCGCCCGCAGGTCCTCGTCCACCTGCTCGCTGACCATCTCAAGTTCCTCGAGGGCAAGGTCCTCCATCCAGCTGGTGTCGGCGTCTCCGGCGTAACCGAGTGTCACCTTGGCCCGGACATGCCCGTACTGCGCTTGCGCCGCTGCGAGGCCGCCCGGGCGTCGCACCACGAAGTAGGCAAGCGTGCGGCGGAAGCGTGCCGCGTGGATGTCCTTCGTCGGGTCGGGCGGAATGGCCGGATCGTCCCGGCCGGAGAACTGGGTGTTCACCCAGGCCATGAACTCCCGGATGTCGTCGTTCATCGTGCCCGACGGCTTGGACTGCTTCCGTCGTGAGCGGACCGTGGTGGTGCGTTGCCGGCTCGGCGGGAAAAGCAACTCGGCGCCGGAGAGTGACTCCAGCATCTTCACGGCGGGGGCGACCGCGCCGACCACGGCCCACGGCCGTTCCTCCGTCTCCTCCGGGTCGGGGGCGGGATCGTGCTCGGAGCCTTTGCTCCGCCGTCCGACCAGGACGAGTCCGCCGTGCTCGTCCTCGCTCAGGCACCCACGGCGCAACTGGAGGACTTCGCCACTGCGCATGCCGGAGAGGTAGGAGATCACGATGAAGCAGGCGGCCGTCAGGTAGCGCACCAGCTGGTTGATCTCACGCACGCCGATCGGGCGGTCGCGCCACGGGGCGCCCTGGAAGGTGCCGGTGATCGGGCCGAGGAAGTAGGCGTCGGATTCCAGTTCAAGGCCGTACTCCTCGGCCATGGACAGCAGCAGGCGGTCATACGGCTTCACATAGGGTCCGGCGGTCGCCACCATGCGGGCAATGTGCTGGTGATCTACTCCGAGCTGACCGCCGTGGCGCTCGCGGCGTTTCGTGCCGGGCAGTCCGCGGCCCGCGCGTTGCAGCTCGGCTACGTAGACCCTGAGGCGCTCCTTCAAGGGGCTGGAGCCGAACCGGTCGCGTGCTGCCAGGGTCGCCGGATGCCGCCCGTCCAAGAGCAGCCGTGCTTCCCGGGCCGCGTCGCGAATGTCGGGCCCCAAGTCATCGACCATCCGAAGCGCCCACGCCAGCAAGGCATCCATGGTGGTGGGATCGATGCGCGGCGTCTTGTTGTACCGGCTCTGAACCCGCTTGACGCCGACCAGGTCATCCGTCGAAGCGGTACCCCAGGGCCTGCGGCGCGGGAGGCGGTGTTCCTCGGGCAGCGCCTCCCGGTAGCCCCAGACGACCCGGACCGCGTGCAGCAGGCGCCTCTTGTCCTCGGCGGAGTTGGCCAGGGCAAGTACGTGGGTCTTGTACAGGCCCAGATCGCGGCTGCTGACATCGCACAAGCGCGTGAACCCGCGGGCATCCAGCCACGCGGCGAACACCGACATGGACATGATCCATTTGTGGATCGTCAGGACCTCGGGCTGCTCGTTGATCAGTGCCGGCCGGAGCTGAGCGGGCCAGTTGGTGTTCAGCGCGACCCATGCGCACGTCATGAAGGCTTCCCGCAAGGAGTCGGGCATCAGGCGCGGCCAGTTCTCGCTGACCGGGCACAACTGATCGTCGAGCAGCCCCGGGCCCAGGCGCCAGACCGGATCACCGAACCGGGACAGCGTGGCCTTGTCCGTAGAGTCGCGGAGCGGTCGGTGAGCCAGGACCACAGTGTCCGGTCCCGGCAGAAGGGCTGCCCCGGCCGAGGCGCCGGACGTCGACACGGTGGTCATCGCAGGTCCATCCTTCCCCTGATGAGGTCATCCACGAGCGTCCGCTCGGCGGCCGTGACGCGGTCCCGGGCGTTGGAGCGCTCGGCCAGGGTGTAGTGCCCCAGCAGGTTGGACAGACGAGCGAATGTCTCGGCGTGAAGGTGGGCCCACAGGCGCGGATCGAGGTCGCGCTTCAGATGCTTGAGGCGACCGTGCGCCTCGACCTGGACCGGCAGTTGGTGGGGCAGCGCACATGCGTTCTCGCAGCGCAGGCAGTCATCGAGGAACGAGGCGCCGCACGGCTTTCCGGGCCCCGTGAACGGGCTGTCCTCCGGGGCCGTACAGCCCACCAGCACCGTGTCCTGCTCACCCGAGATCAGCTGGGCGAGAGTCTTCGTGTCCACGCCGATATCAACCGCGGCCTGCTCCGGAGCCTCGGCCGCGTGCACAAGGAAAGCGTCCGTCAGCACAGGAATCTCCTGCACCACCCGCGCCTTGGCGACCTCCTCCTCCAGCGCTTCGCGCATGACCGTGCGCCCGCGCTGGACCGCCGGCCGGCTCGTCCGCAGATAGTTCTGGTACATCTCCCTGGTGTGTGCCACGGGTCGTCCCCCGCGTTCCAGCGCCGCCCGCCGAAGCCGGTGCACATTGACCGACAGCCCCTGGTCCTCTGGCTCTTCGGCCTCCTCCTTCCCTCCGTCCTGTCCGGTCGCCGCATGATCGTCGGGGAGTTCGCCGGGTGCCCCACCCTCTCCCTCGCCCTCGGGACGGTCGGCTCTCTTCTCCGGGCTGAAGCCGTGCCCTGCAGCCCAGGCCACGATCCCGCTCCGATGGGTGCCGTGCCCCCACGCGAGACCTCCCTTAGCGCGGACTTTCGGGTAACAGAAAGCGTGCGTCTCTCCACCGAGGCTTCTTGCGAACTCCGTCAGGTCCAGCAGCAGTTGGTAGACGCGGAAGGCGGAGCGGTACAGATGTTTGTCGCCGTCGTCCGTCTGCAGCACGTCGGCAAGCGATGCGGGCACGTCCTCCAACGGCTTCACCATGAACTCCAGCGACGGACCGCGACGGGGCTTCACCTCGTCCACCAGAGCCACTGCGGGCTCTCCAAGGCCACCGTCCGGACGGAAGTGCGCCGCTGGCCATTCTCCGATCGTGCCGAAGTTCTCGCTGGTCAGATCGATGAGCATCAAGCAGAACGCCACTGTCTCCGTGCGCGTCAGCGTCAGCCGGGACACGAGTCCAAAGACCCCGCCCAACGCCTGCACCCAGGAGGGGATCCCGCCCTGCGGCGACGACGGCGTCACCCGCCGCGGCACGTCCCCGGTCCGGTCGAGGGTGTCCAGCGCGCGGCCGAGCTTCTCGGCATGGTTGAAACGTCCCGGTGGGCCGAGGTCGCCACGGCGGTACGCAGCCAGGAGTTCCCGACCCTCCTGGATCCGGTCACGGGCGACGCGGATGTCGTGACGAACCGCGGTCATGAGCTCCTGGTGTTCGTCGTGACTGTACGGCTGCACCTTCGACTCGTACGCGGGCAGCCTCCCATGCAGGATCGCGTTCCGCGCTTCGGCCGGCAGTTCCCTGTCAGCGCGGAAGATGGCCCGCAGTCGCTCTGTGTGGCCCTTCTTGGAGCCCAGTGGGACGGCAAGCAAGCTCTCCTTGATGTGGACCGCAGTGATGTGCGCGGGCTGGTGCACCGGCGGGTCAACTTTCCCGAGATGCTTCGCCAGGAGCTGCACACCGTTCCAAAGGCCCTCGGCAGCACTGACCCGATTGACTCCGGAATCCGGTCCGGTGGCCCTCGCGAACGACCGGGCCAGCCACCGCTGAATGCCGGTACCGACCTGTAGTTTCGTGAAGTCGTAGACCTTGCTGCGCCGTCCCTTCTCCTCGACGAAGAAGACGCTGCACTCGTCCTCCGTGACAACGAGCCGCTCCGGTGAATGCCAGTTCCCGGGGGGAACGCTCGCCTTACGGCCCCTCCGGCTCACGCGTCGCCCTCCGGATCGTCGAGCAGCTCCCCGTCCTCAGGAACCGGGGACAGGACCAGCTCACTGTCCGCGGCGATCCTCCCCAGCAGGATGTCGACGGCCTCCCGCTGGTCACCGTCGACCAACGCCATCAAGTAGTCGACTTCCAGCGCCGTGAAGGGCGCCAGGTACCAGTCCCTGGTGGTCTGCGGGTTGCGATGTCCGAGCATCGTGGCCAACTGGTACCAGATGTCGCCGAACCCCTGCAGGCGCTGCTCCCACACGGCGCTCAGGATCGAGTACCAGACCAGCGCGTAGGAGTGCCGCAGCATGTGCGGCCGGGCCCACAGGGGGCACTGGGCGGCCCGTCTCTCCCGCTCCTTCGCCTCCAGGTCATCGAACCCGGGCCATCGTGAGCGCGCCCACGCCTGGGCGACCCGGGAGTTGGCGGTGGCGAACGTGTTCTCCCAGCTGTGAGCCCTGTGCGGCATGCCATCGACACTCAGCCAGACGGCCAGCGGCTCCAGCCCGTCCTGCGTCTCCCGGAACAACCGCAGCCGTTCCTCCGGCCCCTGGACGTCGAGAGACACGGTCGCGGAACCCCCGTGCGGAGTCCGTACTTTGAGTGTCCTCGACCGGGAATTGTGCCCGGTCACGATCACCAGGCCCGGCACCCGATCGTACCGGCCGGCCCGCTGCGCCCGCCCGATCGCCTCCGCCCGCGAGCCCTCCATCGGATCCATGTAACCTGTCACGGCTTTCACAACCGCCCGCGGAATCCGGTAGTTACGTCCATGGCGGCGCCCCTTGGCGCAGGACTGCGACAGCCACGCCTTCGGGTACCTGTTCGTCACAGGAGCCGGCGGCAGCTCGACGTCCAGGACGCTCGCCCACTCCTCAAGCCGCAGCCCCGTACCCCACAGCCCCTCGACGAACGCCGTGTTGCGGTCCTCGTTGAAGCCGTGCCAGTTCTCCGGGCGCAGACCGTCGAACCCGTAGCCCCTCAGCCCCACGTCCTTCCACTGCTCGAAAGCCTTGCGCAGCAGCCACTTCACCTGCCGTCGAGGCGCTCCGGCCGGACGGGAAGGATCCCGCCGCCCCGTCCCCTGCCCGAAGCCGCCACCGGACTGGACGGACTGGGAAGGAATCGGATTGAAGACCTCGTACTCGCCACAGGCCCACCCGTAGAACCTCTTCAGCCCCGCCCTGTCGGTGTCGAACGACGTCCCCTCCACCCGCCAGTAATTGCGGGTGTCAGCCATCCGCCAGTGCTTGAAGTCCGTGTAGTCACGCTTGCTCGCCTCGTACCAGAGCCGCCCCCGCTGCTCCAGGAAGTTCAGCCAGACGACGAGCGCGTACGCGTACCGGCGCCACGTGGTCCGCTGCTTGGATACGATCTCGTCAGCACGGAAGAAGAGATTGATCCACGGATCCGCGCCGTGCCGCTTCGACCAGATGATCGGCGTGCCGTCCCGAGCACCGTTCTCGCGTGCTATTTCGTGTACGTCGCCCAGCTGTCCCAGATCCACGTCGCTCGCAGGGACAGGGAAGTCCCGGCTGAGGTCGTAGAACTCGACAGCCCATGAGCCCTCGGGCTCCTCCATGCAGATTCCTCCGCGCCGATGTCCGAGTCAAAAACCGACAGTGACTCAGCTTGACGTTTATCCTTGCTGAGCTTTGTGTTTCTTGATCGAGTCGGCGCGTTTGACGGTCTTGCCGACGTCGTGGTGCCTGGCCCGGTGCTGGTTCTTCGAGCCGAGGGGCCGTCCCGGTCCTGGCCGGGACGGTTTCGGTGCTGCGGCCGGACGGGCCGTGGTCGCCCGGAGGTTGCGAAACCCGCGGCGGACTCGGGCCGGGGTGAGGCGGCGGGGTTCGGTGCGCCGTTCCCAGGGCCGGCGGCGGTCCTCGGTGAGGGGGCGGGCGAGGCGGAGCTGGGTGTGGGCGGCGATGATCAGCCAGGTCCACAGGTCAGCGGTGTCCGAGTGGCGGATCTTCGGTGCGGTCCAGCCGAGGGTCTGTTTCATGAGGCGGAAGGTGTGTTCCAGGTCGAATCTGCGAAGAAACGACTGCCACCAGCGGTCGATGTCAGCGGGTGCGGCGCTGTCGGCCGAGGACCACAGCCAGACGGGTTTCGGGTCGCGGTCGCCCGGCAGGTGCCCGACCTCCAGCCGGATCAACGTGCCGTGCAGGAATGGCAGTTCCTCGTGGGCGTGCTCCAGCCAGGGACCGCGGTGGGTGAGCCGGGGGTGCATCCGGTCCCAGGCCTTCGTCTCGGCGGTGCCGTAGCGGGTGGTCGCGGTGGAGGTGGTGAGGTCGGGGGTGTGCCAGGTGTCGGGCCTGGCGAGGGTGAGGACGCCGCCGTGGCGGCGGGGCCGGCCGCCGCGGGGCCCGGAGCGGGCGGGGCCTGCATCGCGGAGCATGACACGGTCCGACCGCAGCCGTCCGACCAGCACGACCGGGAGGTCACTCAGGGCGTGGGAGAGGTAGGCGGTGTCGTAGCCGGAGTCCATGACGATCAGGATCTCGGGATCGCCTGGCCGCCACTGGCCCGCGGCGGCCAACCGGTCGACGACGTCGCGGAGTTGGCGGGCCGTGGCCTGGGTGGCATCGTCCGCCCGGCCCAGGCGGACCGTCCAGGAGAGCGACCCAGGAGGTGCGGCCCGTCTCCAGGGCGGCGACGAAGGAGTACGGCCAGCCCGGCACGAACTGGTCACTGCTGCGGTCACCTCGTCCGTAGACATGGCAGAACAGCCGCTCGTCGCTGGTCGGCGCGTCGGGCCGCAGCCAGTGGGACACGTCCACGGCGAGCACGATCCGCCCGTCGGCCGCTCTCGGCAGCGGCAGGCCGGCCAGCACGCGGCGCAGCCGCGCGGGCTCCAGCCAGCCCCGGTCCAGGGCGGCGTACAGGGCACCGTGCCCTCGCCGGTGCTCGCCGGCCAGCGACAGCTCGACCAACGTCCTCACCGGCCCGTCCGCGCACAGCACCGCGTCGGTGAGCTCGAAGAGCGCGTCGGCCCGCTTGTACAGACACTCGTAGAACTCGACCCGAAAGCGGGACAGCAGACCCAAGGCCTCGCTTCCGGGCGCATCGACGGGCAGACTCATGGGCAGCGGCCGTTCTCTCGTGCTTCGTTACTCGACATCTCGAAGCGTGGAGAACGGCCGCCCCCGCCGTCCCGGGAAGACCCGCAGGTCAGCAGGACGAGTGACCTGCGTGGTTAAACGTCAAGCTCAGACAGTAGAGAAGGCCCGGCGACTCGGTCTGGAAGCACCCCAGCGTCTGCGCGGAGGTGATGAGCCGGTACGTCGCGGGGTCGTCCGGCGGCACCTGTGCGGGGTCGTCCAGGTCGATGCGGTGCCCGGAGGTCCGCTCGACCTCGGCGACGGCGTGGGCCATCGCGGACTGCATCCGCACGCCGAGGACGTCGAGCTTGAGCAGCCCGAGGTCCTCCACGTCCTCCTTGTCGAACAGGGACATGGGGAAGCCCCCGGTGCTGGTCGGCACGACGGGGGTGCGGCGCAGCAGGGTGGCGTCGGAGAGCAGGACGCCGCACGGGTGCATGGCGATGCCGCGCGGCAGTGCGTCGAGCCCCTCGACCAGGTCCCACAGGCGCGGCCCGTACGCGTCCGGGTCGATGCCGCGCAGTTCCGGGAGCTCCCGCAGGGCGGTGCGCGCGTCCCGGGCGCGGATGTGGGGGAAGGACTTCGCGAGGCGGTCCACCTCGGCCGGGTCCAGGCCGAGGGCGAGTCCCACGTCGCGCACCGCGTGCCGTACCCGGTAGGTCTCCGGCATGGACACCGCGGCCACCCGTTCGGGGCCGAAGCGGTCCAGGATCGCCCGGTAGACCTCGGAGCGGCGGGCGGACTCCACGTCGATGTCGATGTCGGGCAGTTCCTCCCGCCACACGGACAGGAAGCGCTCCATGAGCAGCCCGTGCTCGACCGGGTCGGCGGTGGCGATGCCGAGCAGGTGGGTGACCAGGGACCCCGCTCCGGAACCCCGGGCCGCCACCCTGATGCCCAGCTCCCTGGTGTCGGAGACGACCTGGGCCACGGTGAGGAAGTACGAGGCGAGGCCCCGCTGTTCGATCAGGCGCAGTTCGTCCTCCAGGCGCTCCCAGTAGCCGCGCTTGCGGTCGTAGCGGTGTCGGAGGACCGCGGCGGCGCAGCGCGAGCGCAGCACCCGTTCGGGGGTGCGTCGCCCGGCCCCGACGAGCTGAGGTTCGGGGAAGTGCACCCGGCCGAGGCCCAGGTCGTCCTCGGGGTCGACGCGACAGGCCGTGGCGGTCTCCTCCGTCACGTCGAGGAGCCGGCGCGCGGTGGCGGCCCGGTGCCCGGCGGCCTCGGCCACCCGTCCGGCGATCCGGGCCATGCGGTCGGCGGGCTTGAGCCACCGTTCGCCGCTGTCGAGCGTGCCCCGGGGGTCGATCGGCACCAGACGGCGGGCGGAGTCCAGCACGTCCGCCACCGCCCCCTGCCCGGGGTCGGCGTACCGTACGGCGTTGCTCAGCACCGGTGTGATCCGTTGGTCGACGGCGAACCCGAGGGCCCGGGCGGCCGCCCGGAGCGAGCCCGGCCCGGTGCCGCTCAGGCCGTGGCTGACCACCTCGATGCGCAGCTGTTCCGTTCCGTACCGTTCCCGCCAGGGCGCGAGCAGTCGGGCGGCCCGGTCCGGACGGCCGGCGGCCAGGGCCCGGCCGACGGCCGAGTCGGGGCCGAGCAGCACGGTGACGTGCGAGCCCTCCACGGCGTCCCAGGGCAGCAGGGGGTGGTGTCCGTCCACCGCGTCCGCACGGTCCGCGTGCGCGGCACTGACCAGCCGGCAGAGCTCCGCCCAGCCGGCCGCCCCGTCCCGGGCGAGGAACGTCACGCGTGGTGTCGTCTCGTCGACGAAGGCGCCGCCCTTGACCGGGGCGCGTCGCCGCTCGGTGCGGCCGGCCGTCTCGACGGGTGCCGCCACCGCGAGGTCGACCCCGAACAGTGGCCGGATTCCGACCCGGTCCGCGGCCTTGGCGAAGCGGACGGCGCCGCCGAGGGTGTCCCGGTCGGTCAGGGCGAGCGCGTCCATGCCCCGCTCGGCGGCCTGCTCGGCGAGCCGCTCGGGGTGGGAGGCGCCGTAGCGGAGGGAGAACCCCGAGGCGGTGTGCAGATGCGTGAAGCCTCGCACCGTGACCACCACCTCACCCTTCGCAACCCCCTGTGTCGTTCTGTCCGCACCCGTCCCATGGGTCGATGTCCTCACCATAGACCAGTATCGAATGTTTGTGCGATTAGAGCTCCGGGGGGGGAGGTGGTGTGCCGGGTGGGAGCCCCCCGGCGGCAGTGGTCGTCCGACCGGGGGGAAGCCACCGGCAGCGCGGTCCGTGGTGGCGAAAAAACGATCTTGCCGATGGGTGGATGCGCGGTTCATGCTTCCTCACGCGTGGCACCGCACTTCCCCCCACCCGCGGAGCCGCGTCCCCCACCTTTGAGGAACACCGTTGACCCTCGCGCGTTCCACGCCGCCGCCCGTCCGCCGCTGTCCGGCCGTGCCCTGTCCGGCGGACTCTCCCGCGACGATCTGACCGTCCGGGCGACCCACGCCCCCGGTACGTGACCGCTCCCCGAGCCGCGGGGCCCTTCGCCCCGTCCCTGCGGGGGGCTGCCCCGCGCTCCCTCCGAAAGGACCCCCGCCGTGCCCGTGTCAGGACCGAGTGCCCAGGAGTACGAGCCGCGCGTCCGCGTGGCGATCGGTCGCCCCGCCGTCGTCGTGCCCGAGCACCGGGTGTCCCAGGAGGAGATCACCTCCGCGTTGGGGAACCTCTTCGCGGACGCCCCCCAGGTGGAGCGCGGCCTGGAGCTGATGCGCAGCACCACGGTCAGGACCCGTCACCTCGTGGACGGCCTCGTGGACCTGCTCGCCCCCCGCAGCTTCGGCGCCCGCAACGCCCGCTACACGACGGAGGCCGTCCGCCTCGGTGCCCGTGCCGCCGAACGGGCCCTGGCCGCCGCGGGAGTGGCCGCCGCGGACGTGGACCACCTGGTCCTCGTCTCCTGCACCGGTTACGCACTGCCCGGCCCGGACGCGTACATCGCCCAGGAGATCGGCTGCCGGCCGACCGTGCGGCGGACCCCCATCCAGCAACTGGGGTGCGCGGCCGGAGCCTCCGCCCTCGCCGAGGCGTTCCACTTCCTCCAGGCGTACCCGGACGCCACCGCGCTGGTCGTCGCCGTGGAACTCAGTTCCCTGTCCTTCCAGCGGGACCAGCACTCGCTCAGCGACTTCATATCCAACGGGATCTTCGGCGACGCGGCAGCCGCCACCGTCCTGCGCCGCGCGACCCCGAACGCCACGGGATTCCACGTCCAGGCCGTCCGGCAACACCTCCTCCCGCAGTCCCACTCGGTCATCGCGGGCACCACCACCGAACACGGCTTCCACTTCAAGACCGACCCCCGGGTGCGGGCCACCGTGCCCCGGGTGGTCCCCGAGATCGTCTCCTTCCTCGCCGAACTCGGCTGGCCCGCCGACGGGGTGGACTTCTGCGTCTCCCACACCGGCGGGCCGCTGATCATGGACGGGGTGGAGCGGGGGCTGGGGCTCGTGCCGGGCGCCCTGCGACACAGCCGGGAGAGCATGGCGCGGATCGGCAACACCTCCAGCGCCTCCGTCCTCGACGTCCTGCGCCGGCACCACGAGGACGGCTCCCCCGAGCACGGCGCCCGGGGCCTCGTCCTCGCCTTCGGCCCGGGCTTCACCACGGAGGTCATCGCCGGGTCCTGGCACGACGGGGCCCGCCGCGCGCCGGCGGAGCCCGACCTCACCGCCCCGACCGGTGGCGCCCCCGCGCGTTGAGCGCTCAGGGGGCGGGCGCGTTCAGGAGGCGCAGGTCGTGGTGGACGACACGGACGTTCTCGTTGGCCGTGAGCCAACCGAACGCCACCGCGATCGGAAGGGGAGCGGCCAGGAAGAGCCGGGTCTCGACGCCGCTGCCGACCCGGGCCGCCCAGGTGTCCCGGGCGACGGCCCAGACCCGGTGCAGCTGTACGGCGAGGGCTTCGAAACCGTCGCCGCCCTCCGGGAGGTGGTCCACCGACGCCCGGAGCACCACGTGCGCACCGCACGGCGGGCCCGGTGCCTCGGGATCGGCCTCGTCGAAGACGTACCCGGTGTGGGAACGGTCGACGGACCTGCGGACCGACCCGGTCCGCGCCACGTGCACCGCGTCGTCCACCATGCTGCCGCCCGGGGTCAGCCGGACGACCAGGGCGAGCCGGTGGCGGTGCTCCGGAGGGCACTGCGGGTGGACCACCACCTGGTGCTGCCCCCCGTCCGGAGGAGGCACCACATGGGCGTCGACGAAGGCGCGCTGCGCGGAGGTGAGCGGGCGGTGGAGGCCGTCGCCGAGGAGGACGCCGTGCACCACGCCGCCCCCGCGGGAGACATGCATGACCCCGAGGGAAGCGTGGTGGTCCCGGCGCAGCCGCCGGCCCAGCGAGAAGCCCTCGCCCATGCGGGCCAGCGGGTACAGGGTCACCGAACCATCCCTGCCGCTCGACAGGTGCTCCTTCACCCGGGCGTCGACGAGCCGGGCGACCAGGTCGGCCTGTTCGGTCGGAGGCAACCGGCTTCCGCCCGGACTCAGCAACCCCGCCTCGATCTCCAGGGTGCTGCCGTGCGCCGCCGTGGACGCCTGCTTCAGCGCTTCGAGCCGGCTGTCCTGGGTGAGTTCGCCGGGAAGGAGGTTGACGACGACCCCGACCCCGCGCTGGTGCCCCAGGGACCAGCCGATCACCGCGAGCATCACCGAGACGACGGCGACGCAGAGGTAGGCCCACCCGGAGTCCCAGACCTTCTGGAGCAGATTGGGCGCCATCCCTATCGCCAGGGCGGGGAAGACCGCGGTCAACAGGACGCTGAAGCCGTCACGGCTGCCCAGGGAGTCCCAGAGCTCCCGGTACCAGCGGTTTCGCATGTTTGCTCCGGTGGTCAGGGTGAGGCTCTCACGAAGGTGGCGGGTGCGGGGCCGGAGAGTTCGAGCAGTTCGAAGGCGAGGGCGTGCGCCTCGGGCGGAAGCGGGCCGACCTGTCGGTCCCGGCGGGACCAGGGGGTGCCGGAGCGGATGCGGACCTGCACCGGATCGCCTTCGCCCGGCCCGCAGCGGAGCGCTGCGACCAGGGCACGGGGACCGTCGATGCGCAGTCGGAAGGAGAGGTCCGCCCGCCAGGCCCACAGGTGCGTGGTGCACGGGGGGTCGACGGGCAGGGCGTCCGCCGGAGCGAGGTGGAAGCCGTCCAGATCGGCCCATGCGCAGGTGCTGCCGGCCAGTCGGGTACGGGCCTGCGGCCAGGGAAGGCGACCGATGCGCTGGAGGAGGGCGGGGTGGAGCACGGAGTCGGACCGGGTCATACCGGAATCCCTTCGGGAGCGGGCGGCGCGGTGGCGTCGCGATGGGCCCGCCGCAGGGTCTCGACGGCCTCCGTACGGGCCTTCGCGAGCCAGTCGCTGGTGGCGGGCAGCGCGGCGAGGGTGCCGTGGCCGCGGGTGGTCCCGCCGCCGATGCCGACCGTGCCGTCCGCCACCTCGGACAGGGCCAGCACCAGTGCGGCACGGACCAGTTCCCGAACCGGGGAATCCCCCGGTTCGGGAACCGGGGGGTCGTGCCGCACAGCGAGCACCAGGTGCCCGTCCTCGACGGTCTGCTCGGCGTAGAGGGCCCCGTCCCGTGCCCCGCCGAAGACCCGGTCGAGGGCGACGTGGTTCCGCACCCGGACGCGCCCGTCACGGATCGGGGAGTCCGCGAACAGCAACCAGCCGCGCGCCCCCACCGCCCCCGGGCGAGCGCCGTCCCGGCCCGGCGGTGCCCCGGAACGCTCCGTCCACCCGAACGCCACGCACACGGCGCACCGGCCGCAGGTGCCCGGACCTGGGTGCTCGCCCCCGCCCCCGTGCGGGGTGCACACCCCGCCGACCCCCACCGACCCCAGGATGAACTCGCAGCGGGCGCGCAGCACCCCCTTCCAGGTGCTGCCGGGTACCACGGGGGTGCCCTCGTGGTCGCGGAGGAGGGGCGCCGCATCGGTTCCGCGACCGGGGTGGGCGAAGGGCTCCCCGCCGCCGATGTGGAGTGCGTCGACGATCCGGAACTCCAACGACCGATCGAACAGGAGCGCCTCGTCAGGGGCCCCGCCCGCCCGGTGACTGCGGTCGTAGACCACGCTGGCCCGGTCGTCGACCAGTTCCGGCCCGCCCTCGGTGAGCCAGTGGAGCAGGCCGGCGGTGGTGGACAGGTCGATCGCCCGGTGCCGGACGCGGACCAACTCGGCCCTTCCGTAGCCGGTGGTGCGCCCGCCGCCGACCCGTGGGCGCCACGCGCCGAGCAGCGCGACGACCTCGTTGACCAGCGGACACTCCGGCGCGGCGGAGTCGATCCGCAACCACAGGGTGATCTCGGTGCCCGGCGGGAGCAACTCGCGGGAGTGGAGACTGGTGGCGCGGGCCGCCGCCCGGTGGCGGTCGACCGCGGTGCGGCGTCGGACCACCGGCTCCTCCTCCGGCCGGCACCGGGTGCCGAGCACCCGCACCGTCGAAGCCCTCGCGAGGGTCTCCCCGCCGTCTTCGCCGGTGCCCTGGACCACCTCGCCGAACAGGACCGGGCGCCGATCGCGGGCCGCCTGCTGCCGCAGGGAGCCCACGAGCGAGGTGGCCGGGACGTACGGATTGCCCCAGCCGTCGCGGGCCAGGGGCAGGGAGGGCCGGCGGGCGGAGCCGACGGCGAGCGACTCGGGAGCCGCGACGGCACCGGGACCGGTGAGCTCCAGTACGGCTTCCAGGAGGTGGACGGTGCTCATGACGAGGGTGCTCCGTCCGTCGAGAAACGGTGCAGGGCTTCCAGGAGGAGCAGCACGCGGTCCAGGAGTTCGGCGGAGGCGTTCTCCAACAGGTCCGTCACCTCTTGTCGTTGGGAGGGGGTGAGCCGACGCAGTTGGGGGCGCCCCAGCAGGGCGGTGGCGGGGCCGGCGGGACCGTCACCGGGCTGGAGGACGTAGGGTCGCAGCTGGTCGAGGAACCAGGCGGCGTGGCCGGTGGAGTGCAGCAGCCGCGCAGGGCGCTCGGCCGGATCGGAGCCGGCGGCCCCGTCCGGTGCCGGCTCCGATCCGGCGGGCGGGACCCAGGACGTGGTGGCGACCTCCAACGCGCCGAAGCCCTCGTGCCGGCGCAGTCCGAGACCGCGTGCGGCGAGCGCACCGAGCGCCTCGGGAGCAGGGGGCCGGTCGAAGGCGAGCAGGAGGACCGATCCGGCGCTGACCGCGAGTTCGACGGGTTTGGGCAGCCGCGAGGCGGCGTGCCAGCCGCCGACCCGTTCGCGGCGCGCCCACACCCGTTCCACTGCCGTCACCTCGGCACCGCCGAGCAGCGGGGAGAGCTCCGAGCGGAGCGCTTCGCGCACGGCCCGGAGGTCGGCGGGGTCGAGGGGCAGTCCACTGGCGTCGGTGAGGACGGCGGGTGCGGTCAGGCGCAGGGCGAGTCGCTGTCCGCTGACGGGCCGGGGGCGCTCGGCCCGGTGGGCGGTGAAGGTGACCGATCCGGAAGTGCTGCGGCGCCCGCCGAGTCGCAGCCTGCGGGTCGCGGCGAGCCAACGGGCGGCGGCTTCGGGCAGGTCGGAGCCTGCGGAGAGCCGTCCGTGGAAGGTGCGCAGGCCGCCCTGGGCATCACGGTGGGCCAGCGCCCGACGGGTGAACAGCAGTCCCTCCTCGGCGACCCCCGTCCGGTCGTCGATCTGGAGCCGGGTGTTCTCGGTGACCCGTTGCCCCCGGCCCGGGCCGGCGAACTCGACGGCACCACGTCCCGGTTCCAGGGGGCCGCACGGACAGGACCGGGTCTCCTGCCCGGGGAACGCCTCGTCCACGACCAGCCCGCACCGGTACTTGCAGCGCAGGACGGACAGCGGAACGACGTGCGAGCCCGGGGCGAACAGCGGTCCGTAGGCGACCTGGCCTTCGAACAGGGCGAGGAACTCCCGCCGTGCCCGGGTCGGGGCTTGCGCCAGCGGCCCGTGGTCGAGGAGCCAGGCGGCGGCGAGGGCGCCGCGCAGCACCGAGCCGGGGATGTGCAGATGGGTCGCAACCGGTGCGGTGCCGGCCGGGCGCACCCCGAGGGCCAGTGGTTGGTGGGCGGTGATCCGGACGTCAAGCACGCGGGTTCCTCCACTGCTCGGCGAGCGTGCCGAAGCGGGCGAGGAGGGCCTCGTCCACGGTCGGCTCCTCGGGGGTGAACCGGACCCATCCCAGGCCGCGGCGCCGACCGGCGCCCAGAGCGTGCACCCCGGCGGCGGCGCACGCGAGGACGGTCCGGTGGTCCGCCACGGTCAGGGCGGGACCGTCCGTCGCGGGGAGCGGGGCGCACTGGGTGACGCTGAACTCGGCCGTTCGGGCCCACACTTCCTCGGCGTACCGGAGGTGGTCGTGCCGCGCGGTGCCGGTCTCCTCGTCCAGCGCCACGTGCGCACGGGTGACCACGACGGGTCCGGAACCCGCCCCGCCCGTGAACTCCACCGCGTCCCAGCCCCATGCACCGGGGTGCTGGGGTCCGCCGAACACCGCGGTCACCAGGCCCGGGGCCGCGGGGAGCAGCCGCTCGGCGGAGTCACGCATCAGGCCCTTGAGGGAGGAGGCCGGTAGCAGGTCGTCGGGGTCGACCACGGCGTTGATCCCGGGCCGCCCCCGGCCGGTGGCGATCCGGAACGGTCCGTGGAAGGTGATGGTCACCCGCACGGCCACCACCGGGCGAGTCCGAGGGCGGCGCCCAGTTCGACGCCGGAGGACGGCGGTCGGTCGGGCGGGTCGAGGGAGGGGAGGAAGGGGCGGACGGTCGGCAGGTGGCCGACCCGGTCGGCGACCATCGCCGCGATCATCGGACCGCCCTCGCGCAGCCCTTCGGCGAGCCGGGCGCGATGGCTGGCCGGCAGTTCCGCCAACCGCGACAGGGCTCGGGCGGTGGCCGTCGAACGGTCCCCCTCCCTCAGGAGGGACAGCGGCAGCGGTGCGTGCGGTGGTGCGTCGGGCCCGTCGGCGGTGACGTCCAGCCACTGCACCGAGGACTGCCGGCCGCCGAATGCCTGCTTCGCCTCCCGCAGCCGCTGGGCGGCGGATTCGACCGACAGGTGCAGGGGGTGGCTGGCGTGCGCGAAGACCACGCCCGCCGATGCGGTCGGCGGTTCCGGCGCGGTGCCGTGCACCTGAGTCAGCCGGGCGAGCACGGGCTCCGTCGCCGAGCGGACCCGCACGCCGAACCGCTGGAGGAAGGTCAGGGTGAAGTGCCACGCCTGGTCGGCGGGGAGACTCACCAGGACGTCGTCCCCGCCGACCACGTGCGGCACGACGCACAGCCGCTCGTGCTCCTGGGTCGGGGCCAACTCCAACGCGGCCTCCTCCAGGGCGGTGCGGGTGGCCCGGGCCAGCGCCGCCGACACGCTGGACTTCAAGGACGTCAACTCGGGGTCCTGACCGCTGCCTTCGGCCAGGGCCGCGAAGAAGACGCCGAAGGCGTTGCCGTCGACGGCCACCGTGGCCAGTTGGTTGCGGCCCGAGGCCGCGCTGCCGAGCGCAGCCAACTCGGTGAAGGTCTTCGGGGCGGCCCCCACCCCGAGGGCCGTGCGCAGCCGTCCTTCCGGAGTGAGGTCGTCGGCCGCGGACTCGCCTCGGCCGACGTTGCGCTGGGAGCAGTCCGGACACACCGCCAGCGGGCCGTCCGGGAACCGCTCCACCCCCGCCGCCGGGTCGACGTGGCACATCCGGCACGGAGCGGCCAGCGGGAACTCCGCGGTCGGCGGGAGGTCGTGACGCACCTCGCCGCGGCGGATGCGCGGCTGGAGCCGGTGCGCGTACACGAAGAGGTAGGAGTCCCCGGTGCCCCAGACGCTGTGGAACTCCGCGCCGGGCAGGGCGCTGCGCAGGTGCCGGAGCACCAGGTCCTGCACTTCGTGCACCTGCTTGGCCGGGGCCCGGTCCGTCGGGTGGGGGAAGCGCAGGCTGATCACGCCGTCCGCCTCGCCCGCCTCCTCGTTGACCTCGGCCAGGTCCCCCACCACCCGGGCGATCGTCGACCTCGCCGTCGCCCGGGCCAGCGCGTCGCTGGCGGTTCGATGACCGCGCAGGCTCGGGGTGCGGGTCAGGTAGTGCTGGATGCGGACGGCCCCGAAGTCCACGTACACGAACCGGTCGTTCATCGCTTGTCCTTCTGCGGGATGACCTTCATCGCGGGGTTCGGCGCACCGGCGGAAGGCAACTGTCGGTAGGGGAAGTTCACCTTCTGGGCCCGTCCGCCGGAGGTCTCGTTCCAGAAGGTGAAGGACGGCTTCAGCGCCTTCGTGTCGAAGCGCTCGTCGGGCGTCGCCAAGGTCGCGGCCGGCGGGTACCAGACCCGGTCCGGTGCGGCCCAGTCCAGCCGCAGCACCTTGCGCAGTTGGCTCTTCCAGAGGCGACGCAGGTCGGGGGAGACGGAGGCGCGGAACGCCGCGACGGCGCCCTGGACGTCCAGGGCGGGCGGTGGCCCGCCGAGGTAGCGGCTGGCGGCGTCCGCCGGTGACAGCGCGCACACGCGTGCGGTGACAGTGCCGAAGCCGAGCGGGCGCCCGCCGCCCACGGCCCAGCCGTAGGCGTCGTCGGCTTCGTCGGCGTCACGGAGCACCAGGGCCGGGTCCACGGCGCACAGCAGCCCGCCGAGTTCCGCGGCGTCGAGGTTCTCGAAGTGGACACGGAAGGTGAACACCGACCCCGCGGGCAGCGACTCGGCCTGCGACAGCAACTGGTTCTTCTCCTGCTGCCCGTTCTGCGCGGGAAGTCGGTCCTCCTTCTCGTACAAGGTCTCGAAGGCGTCGGGCTCGGTGGCGGTGGCCCGGAAGTAGGGGCGCAGTTGTGCCGAGCCGGTCAACCAGTACTGCTTGCGCCCGCGCAGCCGGCGCTCCGCGTTGTGGTCGCCCTCCGATCCCCACTCCCGCAGCGGGGGGCCCTGCGAGGTGGTCGCCGTGCGGCCCTCCAGCTTCCCGCTGTGGGTGAAGTAGACCTGCCCGGCGCCGGGCTTCGGGGAGCCCAGGGGCGGCAGATGCCGGATCTCGGTGGGGTGGGCCCGGTGGGGGACGGCGTCCCCGAAGCGGACGTGGCCCCGGTAGGACCGCTGCTCGGCGCGGCCGGTCCTGCCGTCCTCGCCCTCGGTGTCGGCGGCTCCGAAGATCCGGCAACTGGGGCAGAGCTGCCGGTGATCGGTGCAGGCGAGGAGGTGTTCGGGAACCCGCTGCCCGGCGGTGGTCGTCCCGCCTGCGTGCCGCCAGAGCTGCGCCAGGGTGAGTTCCTCGACCGCGAGGTGCTGGGGGTCGGTGATGCCGGGCAGCACCCACACCACCTGGTCGACGAAGAGTCGGCGCCGGGCGAGGGCGCGCAGGCCCAGCAGCTTCCCGTCCTTCCCGGGATGGAACACCTTCCCGGTGGGCAGGGTCGCCTCCGTCACCGGACGGCGCTGCTGGCGGAACTCGCGCATGTCCTTCGTGTCGTCGACCGCGTCCAGGAACCGCTGCCAGACCGCGTCGGGCAGCGTCACGGCGCGGGTCCTTCCCTCCAGTTCCCCCGTCGCGCAGAAGTAGCGTCCGGGCAGCCTGGCGCCGCCCGCAGGGTTCTTGCGCTCCTTTTTCCGGGTCTGCGCGTCGGTGACCAGGACCACCCAGGAGCCGCCGGCACGCACCTGGTGGGGCTCCGTCACCTGGTGGCGTCCGAGTGCTTCCACGCCCCGGTCCAGTAGGGTCACCCGGGCGCCGGTCCGCAGGTTCCCGGCGCCGCCCAGGGCCTGGTGCAGCGCTGCCGACTCCACCCAGACCGGATCGCCCGGACAGAGCTCCATCCGCGACGGCCGGCCGTCCTCGTCGACCTCTCTGACCTGCGCCAACCGCCAGGCGCCCGGGCGGGCGCGCGCCTGGTCGCGGTAGCCAGGCCGGAACTCGGCGGCGAACACCCGCAGACAGCCGCCGGCCAGGGTCTCGTGCAGCGAGCGCACCGCACCGGCGAGCGACGAACCGGGCAGGTACGGCACGGGGTCGGCGAAGCCGGGGAACCGCCGGACGGGGAACCGTCCCACCTCGCCCCCCTGCCCCTCCTGGTAGACGTCGCGGAGCAACAACGGGCTGCGCGCTGTGACCTCGACGTCGACGGAGCCCGCGTAGCGCCCCTCGGCCAGCCGGCCGTGCCCCGCCCCCGCGGTGCGCCACCCCGGCGGGGCCTCCTTCGCGAGCGAGGTGAGGGTGTACGGATTGATGAACGTGTCGTCGGCCGTCTTCCGCACGTCGGACAACTGGACCTCCCCCGGAGCGGCACTCTGCCGCAGGACCGCGAAGGTCACTCTCTACCGGAGGCGCAGGTCGTGGTGCAAATCAACTCGCCCTGCCGAAAAGGGTCGTGGGCGTCGATCCGGATGCGGACGGAGGACGGGCAGGGCCGTCGCGGAGGGGCCGCAGTATCCCAATCCGTCATGCGCATTTCAACCGTGGTCATCGGGTGACCCACGGGGTATGTTGTCGCACGCGCAGCGGACACGAAGTTCCGAATAGCGGCGATCCCGCTCATGGACCACCGTGCCCGGGCGCACCTGTCGCCCCGTCACGAGGGACGGAGCACAGGACACCAGGCCGTCCTCGTCATCGGCCGTTCCCTCACCGTGCACTCCCCACACCGCCGCTAGCAGCGGTGCGCTGTTCCACCTTCCGCGCCCCGTCCCCGCAGATCCTCGCGGTCACTCCCCAAGTTCCTGACGAACGAGGCGCGTTCCCCCACTTCCGACCGCCTTGATCCGCGGCCGGACCCACGAAAGGTGTCAGCCCTCCTATGCGTACGACCCACCTCGGCGGCCTCGCCGCCGGCACCCTCGGTCTCGCCCTTCCGCTCGCCCTCATTCCCAGCAGCGGGTCCGCAGCGCCCGCCCCCACGCCGCTGCTCAAGGTCACGCAGGCCCCGGCCGCGACCGAGATCAAGGGCCAGTACATCGTCACCGTCAAGGCGGGCAGCGACCCGGCCGCCGTCGCCGAGGCGCGGTCGGTCACACCGGAGTACGTGTACGACGAGGTCCTCAACGGATTCGCCGCCACCCTCACCTCCGGTGAACTCGCCGCGCTGCGCGCCGATGCGCGCGTCCAGTCCATCGAGGAGGACCAGAAGGCCGCTCCCTCCGCCACCCAGAACAACGCCCCCTGGGGGCTGGACCGAATAGACCAGCGCAGCGGTCGCAACGGTTCCTACACGTACACGAGCACCGGCGCGGGCGTCACCGCGTACGTCATCGACACCGGCATCGACACCAGCCACCCCGACTTCGGCGGCCGGGCCCGCAACGTCTTCGACGCCTTCGGCGGCAACGGTCAGGACTGCAACGGCCACGGCACCCATGTCGCCGGTACGGTCGGCGGTTCGACCTACGGCGTGGCCAAGGGCGTCCAGCTGCGCGGGGTGAAGGTCCTCAACTGTCAGGGCTCCGGGTCGTTCTCCGGCATCATCGCGGGCTTCGACTGGGTCCGGCAGAACGCCGCGAAGCCCGCGGTCGCCAACGCCTCGCTCGGCGGCGGCTACTCGGCGGCCCTCAACAACGCGGCCACCAACCTGGCCAACTCGGGCGTCCACACCACTGTTGCCGCCGGCAACAGCAACCAGGACGCCTGCAACTTCTCCCCGGCGAGTGCGGCCAACGCCCTCTCCGTCGCCGCCTCGGACTCCGGGGACGCCAAGGCCAGCTTCAGCAACTACGGTAGCTGCACCGACCTCTACGCGCCCGGAGTGGGCATCAACTCGGCCCGCATGGGCGGCGGCAGCACCGGCATGAGCGGCACCTCGATGGCCGCCCCACACGCGGCGGGCGTGGCGGCGCTCTACAAGGCGTCCTACGGCGACGCCTCCAGCGTCACGGTCAACAACTGGCTGATCAACAACAGCACGCCCAACGCGATCCGGGGCAACGTCAGCGGCACCCCGAACCGTCTGCTGTTCAAGTCGACCCTGTGAGTCCGCGCGGGTAGGCGGTGAGCGTTTCCGAGGGCCCGGCCGTCCGGCCGGGCCCTTCGGCGCCCGCTCCCGGACTCCCGGCGCCCCTCACCCTCCGCCCCGCTGGGCGCGGCGGAAGGCGCCCGGGGTGGTGCCGGTGTGCCGGACGAAGTAGGTGCCGAAGTTGGTGGCTTCGGAGAAGCCCAACTGGCGGGCGATGCCGGAGACGGGGTCGTCGGTGTGGGCGAGCAGGCGTTTGGCCTGGAGGACCACCCGGGCGTCGATGACCTGCTTGACCGGCTGCCCGGTGGCCGCCAGGCAGGCGCGGGTGAGCGACTTGACGGAGTAGCCGAGGGTCGTGGCGTAGTCCTCTGCGCGACGGGTGCGGTGGTAGGAACGCTCCAACTCGGTCCGGAACCTGGCGTAGGTCCCCTGGGCGTCGGAGGTGCTGGCGCCGGGGTGCGGGAGGCGCTCGACGTGCAGGAGCAACGCCGCCAACAGGAATCGGAGGACCTCGGTGGACACCCGGCCGGGCGGGCGGCCGTACTCGGCGGACACCCGTGAGAAGAGGGCGCAGGTCGGGGCGAGGTCCGGATCGCCGGAGAGGTCCCAGACGGTGGGGCCGAAGGGCGCTCCCCGCAGGTGACTGGGGCCGTTCGGAGCCGGCGGGAAGTCCGTGGTGAAGATCAGGTGGGGGCCGTCCGGCCGTCCGCCGGGGTGGAAGCGCTGCACCTGGCCCGGGCGCACCCACAGCAGGGTGCCGGGGCGGAGCGGGTGTGTCACGAAGTCGACGGTGTGCCTGCCCTTTCCCCCGGTGATCAGTGTCAGGGCGTGGAAGTCCGTCCGGTGGACCTGCTGGAGTACCCGGCCGGCGACCCGCTGGCGAAGGGTCGCCAGATCCGTGACCTCGATCCCGGGGACCGGTGTGTCGGGGGCGTGGAAGCCGTAGTGCGGGATCGGTGGGTTCCCCGGCCCGGTGCGCCCTGCATTCGGGCCGGAGGCATCGTCCAGGACGTGTCCGTTCTTCACCATGATGAGTCCCCAGCCTATCTCGCGGGAGAGCCCGCCACGAGGGAGGCTGGTGAGGACGGGTCACCCCCGAAGAACCCGGTTGAGCAGCGAACGGAGCATTCCCATGCAGGGCACCATGACGATCATCGACAGGCTGCCGATCCGCGTCCACAGCTATATGGCGCCGGACGACAGTCTGAATGTGACCACTCACCTGATCGAGACCCCCCACCGGCTCATCGCCGTGGACGCACAGTTCGCGCTCGGGTACGCGCAGGAGGTGGTCGCCTATGCGGGCACCCTCGGCAAGCCCCTCGACCGGGTCGTCATCAGCCACGCCCACCCCGACCACTTCCAGGGGGCCGGCCGCTTCGGGGCTCCGGTGCACGCCCTGGCCGCCGTCCGGGACGGGATCGTGGCCCAGGGCGACGGACGCGACCCCTCCGGCGCGGTGATCCCGGTCGCCGACATGACCCCGACGCGGACCATCGAACCCGGTGTCGAGGTGATCGACGGGGTCCGGCTGGAGTTCGCGGCCCTCTCCGGTGGCGAGGCGACCGACGAACTGGTGGTCCGGTTGCCCGAGCAGGGCGTGCTGATCGCCCAGGACCTGGTGTTCCACCACACCCACCTCTTCGTCGGCAACAACGACCTCGCGGGCTGGCGGGCGGCCCTGGACGCGCTCGCCGCCGACCCCGGCTACGACACGGTCCTGCCCGGACACGGGCTGCCCGCCGGGCGCGAGGTGTTCACCGAGATGGCGCAGTACCTCGCCGACGCCCGGGAGCTGCTCGGCGACGACGGCGAGGCGTACAAGAAGGCGATCCTGGAGCGCTACCCCGACTGGCGCGCCCCCGCCCTGATCGACATCGGCAACCAGTACCTCTTCGGTCCGCTGCCGGGTTGAGCCGGGGTCGACCCGGGTGCCTCAGGCGTGCTGGGGCACTTCGTCCTTCAACACCCCCCGGAGCTGCTCACGGAGTTCCGGGGTGTCCTCGTGCCCGTGCACGGACGCCGCGTGCTCCGCGGCGGCCCGGACCACCTCCTCTTCCTCGCCCGCGATGGTGAGGGTGCAGTTCGACTCGCTCGGGTAGTCCCGGCAGTCGGCGACCTTGCGCATGACGTGCCTCCAACGACGGGCCGCCCCGCCCACCGTCCCGGCCGCCCGTACGGCCGCCGGGGCGAGGCCGGCGGAGACGGGATGGGGTGTGCTCTCCCTCCAGCGTCCCTCCGCTTGCGCGGAGGGGAAAGCGGTGGACCCGTCCCGTGTCGCACGGTCGCCGGTGGTGGCGCACGGTGCGCGTGCCGTTCCCGCGCCCGCCCGCAGCGATCACGCGGTGGTCGGGGGCCGGGGCGAGCAACGAAGGATTCGATGCTCAGGCGTAAATGGCTTCATCATCTTCCGCTCGGTGACGGGTGGCTGCCAGCATCAGCGCACTGTCACCGGCTGAGGGAGAGAAATGGCCATCCTGACTGAATCCAGACGGCTGCGCGCCCTCGTGGCCCTGGCCGCCGCGGCCGCTCTGGCGCTCACTGCCTGCGGGCGGTCCGACCAGGGCGGGGACGCGGAGACGGGCGGCGGCGACACCGCCGGCAAGACCGCCAAGGAGATGCTCCCCGAGGCGTTCGAGAAGGGCGGGGTACTGAGGGTCGCCACCGCCGTGGGCTACCCGCCGATGGAGATGTACAAGCCCGGCACCACCGAACTCACCGGGGTGGACCCGGACCTCGCCCGGGCCCTCGCCGACGAACTCGGCCTCGAACTCAAGCTCACCAACGCCGCCTTCGACGGACTCATCCCGGGCCTGAAGTCGGGACGCTTCGACCTCGTCATGTCCTCCATGACCGACAGCCCGCAGCGCCGGCAGGCCGTCGACTTCGTCGACTACTTCCGCACCGGCGGAGTGATCATGGTCAAGAAGGGCAACCCCGAGGGCATCACCACCCTGGACGGCCTCTGCGGCAAGGCCGTCGTCCTCGCCAAGGGCAGCTCCAACCTGGAGATCGGTCAGCAGCAGAACGCCAAGTGCGGCGAGAAGATGCGGATCTCGCAGAGCGAGGACGCCCCGACCGGCCTCCTCCAGTTGGAGAGCGGACGCGCGGTCGCCACCATCGTCGACTACCCGGTGGCCCAGATGTTCGCCGAGAAGAACCCCGCGTACGAGGTCGTCCCCACCCAGTACGGCGCGGCGCCCTGGGGCATCGCGGTCAGCAAGGAGCAGAGCGGACTGCGCGACGCCGTGCACCGGGCCCTCCAGACCCTGATCGACAACGGCGCGTACAAGAAGGTCCTCGACGAGTACGGGGTCGCGGGCAGCGCCGTGCCCCGGGCCACCATCAACGACGGTCAGTGAGCCGGGACGATGGAGGAAGACGTGCGTCTGAGCAAGGACGATCCCCCGCAGACGGTCGGGGCCGCCGACGCGGTGCGCCCTCCGGCCGCCCCCGCGCGGCCCCCGGCGCCGGACCGGGAGCGACCCGACGCGGCGACCGGTCCGGACGACGCGTTCGCCTTCCGGATCACCCGGCGCCCCCGCCCCGGCCGCTGGTGCGCGGTGGTGATCGCCCTGGCCGTGGCCGGGTGGCTCGGGTACACCGTCGTCGTCAACCCCAACCTGCACTGGGACGTCATCATCGACTACCAGTTCGACGCGGTGATCCTCGAAGGGCTGTGGGTGACGATCCAGCTCACCCTCGTCTCGATGACCGCCGGCATCGCCATCGGCGTCCTCGTCGCCGTGATGCAGTTGTCCGAGAGCCCGGTGCTCCGCCTCACCGCGAGCGCCTACACCTGGTTCTTCCGCGGCACCCCGTTGCTCGTCCAACTCATCTTCTGGTTCAACCTCGCCCTGCTCTTCCCCGTGATTGGCATCGGCGTCCCCTTCGACGGCCCCAAGCTCGTCGAGTGGCAGACCAACGCGGTCATCACCGGCTTCGTCGCGGCCCTGCTCGGGCTGTCCATCAACGAGGGCGCCTACCTCGCCGAGATCGTCCGGGCCGGCATCCAGAGCGTGGACCCGGGCCAGCGGGAAGCGGGCGCCTCCCTCGGACTGTCGAACCGGCAGATCCTCACCCGGGTCGTCCTGCCCCAGGCCATGCGGGTCATCATCCCGCCCTTCGGCAACCAGTTCATCTCGATGCTCAAGACCACCTCCCTCGTCTCCGTCATCGCGGGCGCCGACCTCATGACCGTCTCCCAGCACCTCTACCTCGCCAACTTCGAGGTGATCGCCCTGCTGATGGTCGCCTCCCTCTGGTACCTCGCGCTGACCACCGTCGCCAGCGTCGCCCAACACTTCGTCGAACGCCGCTACAGCCCCGGCGCAGCCCCCCTGCGCCGTCGGGTGCTGACCAACCTCGTCCCCGGGCGCACCGGCAAGGGAGCCGTCTCGTGACCGACCTCGTCCTCAGGGCCCAGCAGGTCCGCAAACGGTTCGGCGACACCGAAGTGCTCCGCGGCATCGACCTGGAGGTCGACACCGGCGAGGTGCTGTGCCTGATCGGACCCTCCGGCTCCGGCAAGTCCACGCTGCTGCGCTGCTTCAACCACCTGGAGGCGCCCGACGCCGGCCGCGTCTGGCTGCACGGCGAACTCGTCGGCTACGAACCGCACGGATCCTCCGGCCGCGTCCTGCGCGAACGGCGCGCCAAGGAGGTGCGGGCCCAGCGCGAACGCATCGGCATGGTGTTCCAACGCTTCCACCTCTTCCCGCACCGCACCGCCGCGCAGAACGTCATGGAAGGGCCGCTCGCCGTCAAGCGCCGCCCCCGCGCCGAAGCGGAGCGCGCGGCCCGGGCCCTGCTGGAACGGGTCGGCCTCGCCGACCGCGCCGACCACTACCCCGGCCAGCTCTCCGGCGGCCAACAGCAACGCGTCGCCATCGCCCGGGCCCTGGCCATGGAGCCCGCCCTGATGCTCTTCGACGAACCCACCTCCGCACTCGACCCCGAACTCGTCGGCGAGGTCCTCGGCGTCATGAAGGACCTGGCCCGCAGCGGCATGACGATGGTCGTGGTCACCCACGAGATGGGCTTCGCCCGGGAGGTGGCGGACCGGGTGGTCTTCATGGACGACGGCGTCGTCGTGGAGTCCGGACCCCCCGCGCAACTGTTCGGCGCCCCGCGGCACGACCGCACCCGGGCCTTCCTCTCCACGGTGCTGTGATGGGGCGCCCCCTCGACCTGCTGCTGCACGGCGGCACGGTCATCGACGGCACCGGCGCACCGGCCCGCACCGCCGACATCGGGGTCGCCGCCGGGCGGATCACCCTGCTGCCCGCCGGCCACCGGGCCACCGCGACCACCGTCATCGACGCCACCGACCGGGTCGTCACCCCCGGCTTCGTCGACGTGCACACCCACTCCGACGCCCTCGCCGTGCCGCGGGGCCCCGAGGACGCCGAGGACACCGGGGACCCCGCGCTCGCCGCGCTCCGGCTGGCGCCGCTGCTCCAGGGGGTCACCACCGAGATCGCCGGGAACTGCGGCTCCAGCCTCTTCCCGACCCTCCCCGAGCGGCTCCCCGCCCTCGCCGCCCACACCCGGGTGACCTTCGGCGTCGGCCCCGTCCCGCCCGCGACCGACTTCACGGCCTTCGCCGCGGGCCAGGCCCCTCACCTGCGCGCCACCCACCTCGCCTCCCTCGTCGGCCACGGCACGCTGCGCGCCGGGGTCATGGGCTTCGACGCCCGGCCCCCCACCGCCGACGAACTGCGCACCATGGCCGACCTCCTCGACCGGGCCCTCGCCCAGGGCGCTGCCGGGCTCTCCACCGGACTCATCTACCCGCCCGGCGGCTACGCCGACACCGAGGAGATCGTGACGCTCGCCCGGGTCGCCGCACGGCACCGCAAGCCCTACGTGACCCATCTGCGGGACGAGATGTCACGGGTGGACGCCGCACTGGAGGAGGCCCTGGAGATCGCCGCACGCTCCGGCGCACCGCTCCAGGTCTCCCACCACAAGACCGCCGGACGGCACGCCTGGGGCGCCACCTCGCGTACCCTGCCCAGGCTGGAACGGGCCCGGACGGAAGGGGTGGACGTGTACTGCGACGTCTACCCCTACACCGCGGGCAGCACCGTGCTGCACGCCATGCTCCCGCCCTGGGCCAACGAGGGCGGCATCGGCGCCCTGCTGGCCCGGCTGCACGAGGACGCGGTGCGCACCCGCATCCGCCGCGACATCGCGGAAGGCGTCCCGGGCTGGGAGAACACCGTCGGAAACGGCGGCTGGGACCTCATCACCGTCGCCGCCGCCCCCACCCATCCGCACGTCCAGGGACGACGGATCGCCGACCTCGCCGCCGAACGCGGCTGCGACCCCGTGGACTACGCCTGCGACCTGCTGCTCGCCGAACGGGGCGAAGTGACGATCATCAGCCACTCGATGCGCGAGGACGACGTCCGTCGGGTCATCGCCAGCCCGCTGTCCATGATCGGCTCGGACGGCGTGCCCAAACCCGGCCGCCCGCACCCCCGCTGGGCCGGCAGCTTCGCCCGCGTCCTCGGCCACTACGCACGGGACGAGGGCCTGCTGACCCCGGAGGAGGCCGTCCACAAGATGACCGGGCTGCCGGCCGCCCGCTTCCGACTCGCCGGACGCGGCACCGTCACCGAGGGGGCCCACGCCGACCTCGTCGTCCTCGACCCCGCCGCGGTGCGCGACCGCGCCACCTTCGACACCCCGCTGTCGCCCCCCGAGGGCATCGACGCGGTCGTCGTCGCCGGGCGCGTCGCGGTCCGCGACGGAGCGCCGACCGGCGTGTGCGCCGGTCGGGTCCTGGAGGTGCGGTGAGCCTCGCCCGCATCGCCGCGGCGGCCGGTCGCGCCACCGCACTGCCCCTGGTCCTCGCCGTCAGCGCCGTCGACCTCGACGCCACCGGCCCGGACACGGAGGCCGGCGTCCACGAGGACCGGGTGCTGCCCGTCGCCTCCGCCTCCAAACTGCTCCTCCTCGCCGAGGTCGCCCGCCGCCTCGACACCGGGGAACTCCCCGCCGACCGGATCGTCGACGTCCTGCCCGAGGACCGGGCCGGCGGTACCGGTCTGCTGTCCCGGTTCGGACGCGGCGGCTGGACCGTCGAGGACCTGTGCTGGTTGACCGCCTCGGTCAGCGACAACACGGCCACCAACGCCCTGCTGCGCCTCGTCGGACCGGACGCCACCGCCGACCTCGCCGCCCGGCTGGGGCTGGACCACCTGGCCCTGCACGACCGCGTCCGCGACGAACGCGGCCCCGGGGTGCCCCCGGTCTTCGCCACCGGCACCGCCCGGGACCTCGCCCACCTGGTGGCCCACGCCGCCCGCGGCACCCTGGTCTCCACCGGGGCCTCCGCCCGGCTGCTGCGCTGGATGCGCTCCAACACCGACCACGGCCTGGTCCCCGCGCTGGTCGCCCACGACCCCTATGCACCCGGCTTCCCCCGGCCGCTCCCCGGCGCGCTGCTCGTCGCCAACAAGACCGGCACCGACCGCGGGGTGCGCGCCGACGCCGGACTGCTCGTCGGCACCCGACGGCTCGCCTACGCGGTCGTCGCGCACTGGGACACGGCGCTGGGACCCAGCACCGAACGGGCCGCCGTGCACGCCATCCGGGACGTGGGGCGCACCCTCGCCGCCTGCGCGACCGACCCCGGGCGGGACTGACGCACCGGGTGGTGCACGGCGGAGCTGCACCACCCGGTCTCAGCCCCGGGAGAGCCCGAACTGGCTGCCCAGCAGGGTGCCCACCGCGCGCGCGGCCGTCCGCAGCTCGACCAGGAAGTGGTCGAGCAACGGATTCACCCGGGTGGGCCGGGTCGCGACCCCGATCCGCCGGTGCAACTGGGGGTGGTCCAGCCGGCACACGTGCACGCCGGCCGTGTCGCCGAGGCCGAGCGCGGGCACCAGGGCGATGCCCATGCCCACCCGGGCGAGGTTCACCGTCACCTGGTAGTGGTCGCTGCGGCACCGCACCCGCGGCAGGAAGCCCTCCGCCGCGCAGGCCCGCTCCAACACCGGCTCGCCCGTGCCGCCGCCCCGGGTGCCGATCCAGGTCTCGCCCTCCAGGGCCGCGAGCCGCACCGTCGACCGACGCCCCAACCGGTGGCGCAGCGGCACCACGATCAGCTGGGGTTCGTCGAAGAACATCTCCACGTCCACCGAGGCGTCGCGGCACCAGGGATCGAGCGGATGCTCGAAGACCACCACGGCGTCGAGCCGGCCGGCCTCCAGATCGGGCACCAACTCGTGCGGCTGCCCCAGGATCAACTCCAACTCGACGTGCGGCCGGCGCGCCGAGAACCCGGCGAGCGCCCGGGGGAGCAACTCCAGCCCGGACGAGGCGAAGAACCCCAACCGCAGCACCCCCGCCTCACCGGCCGCATGACCGCGCAGATCGTCCTCGGCCACCGCCATGAGGTCCGCGATGGCCTGCGCGTGGTCCGCGAGCCGCTGCCCCGCAGCCGTCAGCCGCAGGCTCTGCGGGGCCCGCTCGACCAGGGCCACCCCCACTTCCTGCTCCAGCCGGGCCAACTGGTGCGACACCGCGGACGGGCTCAGGTGCAGGGCCTGGGCGGCGGCCACGATGGTGCCCTTGCGGGCGATCTCCAGCAGGACGAGCAGACGTGCGCTGTTCAGCATCGCGTCAGCCTAGGCCGCTCCGTGCCCCCGCCTACGCCCGGACCGCGCCGGGCGTGGCGGCCCACCCCTGCGGACGGTCCGTCGGCGCCGTGACGTCGAGCCGCAGCAGGTCCTCCTCGGTCTCCCGACGCACCACCAGCCGGGCGTGCCCGTCCCGCACGAAGACCACGGCGGGCCGTGGGAGCTTGTTGTAGTTGGAGGCCATCGCATAGCCGTACGCCCCGGTCACCGGGGTGGCGAGGACGTCCGACACGGCGAGGTCGGCGGGGAGCGCCGCCTCGTCGACCAGGACGTCCCCGCTCTCGCAGTGCTTGCCGACCACCCGGGCCCGCAACGGGCGAGGGGCCCGTGGGCTGCGCGGCAGGAACGCCTCGTACCGGCTGCCGTACAGCGCCGGGCGCAGGTTGTCGCTCATCCCCCCGTCGACGCTGACGTAGGTGCGCACCCCCTCGATGCGCTTGACGGTGCCGACCCGGTACAGCGTCAGCCCGGCCCGGGCCGTGATCGACCGGCCCGGCTCCACCGACACCGCCCCCGGCCAACCGGCGCCGTGCACCGCGCCGTGCACCGCGTCCGCCCAGGCGGCGAACGTCGGCACCCGTTGGCCGGCCAGGTACGCCACCCCGAGCCCACCGCCGACGGTGAGGTCCGCCGCACCGACCCCGACCGCGAACCGGGCCACCGCCGCGGCGCCCGCTGCCAGTTCGGCGGGGTCGAGCACCTGGGACCCGACGTGTGCGTGCACCCCGTCGAAACGCGTCGCGGGGCTGCGCCGGACCCGTCGCACCGCCTCCGCGGCGGTGCCGTCGACCAGGCCGAATCCGAACTTCGAATCCCGACCGCCGGTGCGGATGGCCTCGTGCGCCCCGGCGGCCACCCCGGGCGCCACCCGCACCAGTACCGGCAACGGGCCCGGGACGCCGTCCCGGTGCGACTCCTCGATGCGGTCCAACTCGTCGAAGCTGTCCACCACGACGTGCCGGACGCCGACCTCCGCGGCCGTCCGCAACTCCGCGACGTCCTTGTTGTTGCCGTGCAGCACGATCCGGTCGGCCGGCACCCCGGCCCGCAGGGCGGTCCGCAACTCCCCGCCGGAGGCCACGTCGAGGAGCAAGCCCTCCTCGTGGGCGAGCCGTGCCATGGCCGTGCACAGGAACGCCTTGGAGGCGTAGGCCACCCGGCCCGGGCCGAAGGCGGCGACCGCCTCGCGGCACCGCCGCCGCAGGTGCTCCTCGTCGTACACGAACAGCGGCGTGCCGAAGCGCTCCGCCAACTCGGTCAGCGGCACCCCTCCCACGGCCAGCCCCGCGGGGCCGGTCGTGGCGGTGCGGGGGAGCAGGTCCGGGTCGATGGCTGACGGGGTCACGGTTCCTCCCACGGGCAGACGGGCTCCCCGCCATCCTGCGGCCCGCCGCTGGCACACGAAAGCGGATTCTTCGATGGCTGAGCACGCACGTCTTCGATGCTCCCCACTCTGCCTGCCGCGGCTACTCCACCAGGCCGGCCGCATGGTCCGGCACGTACGACTGGAGGTCCTTCGGCGGGCGCTGGTAGCCGGAGGCGGGCGGCCGGGGAGGGATGGTGACATCCGGTGGCGGGACCTCGCGGTAGGGGACCGTCGACAGCAGATGAGCGATCATGTTGAGCCGCGCCCGGCGCTTGTCGTCGCTCTCCACGATGTGCCAGGGGGCCTCGGGGATGTCCGTGTGCACCAGCATCTCGTCCTTCGCCCGTGAGTACGCCTCCCACCGGGTGATGGACTCCAGGTCCATGGGCGACAGCTTCCACCGCCGCAAGGGGTCCTCCAGCCGCTTGCGGAAGCGACGTTCCTGCTCCGCGTCGCTCACCGAGAACCAGTACTTGCGCAGCAGCACACCGTCCTCGACCAGCATCCGTTCGAAGATCGGGCACTGGTGCAGGAAGCGCTGGTGCTCCGCCTTGGTGCAGAAGCCCATCACGTGCTCCACCCCGGCCCGGTTGTACCAGCTCCTGTCGAACAGCCGGATCTCCCCGGCCGTCGGCAGGTGCTCCACGTAGCGCTGGAAGTACCACTGGCCGCGTTCCCGCTCCGTGGGCCGCGGCAGGGCCACGATCCGCGCCACCCGGGGATTGAGGTACTCGGTCACCCGCTTGATCGTGCCGCCCTTGCCGGCCGCGTCGCGTCCCTCGAAGACGATGACCAGACGGACCCCCTCGGCCCGCACCCACTCCTGGAGCTTCACCAACTCGCTCTGCAACCGGTACAACTCGCGCTCGTACGGTTCCCGCGGCAGCTTCCGCCCGCCGCCCGACCCCGTGCCCTTCGCCGCCATCCGTACGCCTTCCTCGCCGTCGGTCGTCGTCTGGGCCGCCCCGTCGCGGCCTTCCGACCCATGATCAGCACGTTAACCGACCGCCGTGGCCGGCCCGCCTCCGAAGCGGCCGACCCGCTCGCACGGACCCCGCCAACGATCCGCGGGGGAACCGGCATTGCGGTCCGCACGGAAGGCGTTAAGGTCAGGCGCACGGGGGCGTTGCGAACCGGTTGCCCCCACCCGTCACGGAACCCCACGTCCACGGAGACCATCGGTGAGTCCCTCCTCCGTTCCGCCTCGCACACCCTTCGCGCGGCAGGACGCGGCCCATCGCCGCCCGGCAGGCCCCGCACGTCCGCACACCGCCTCGCGGGAACCGTTCGCCGCCGCGAGCGGAAGGCCGCGGTGATGAACATCAACCGGAGGATGCGGCGCCTCGCCCTGAACCTCTCCGACGCGGTGAACGCCCGGGGCCTCGAACTCCCCGCCGGGGCACCGGTGCTCTGCGCCGCCCTGTGCGAGGAGATGGCCCAGCGCCGTGGCCGCCCCATCGTGCTCCGCTTCGAGACCTTCCCCGACCAGGCGGGCGTCACCGGACTCATGCTGAACTTCGACGACTACGACATGATCCTGGTCGAGCAGCGCCACGACCCCGTCCAACAGGTCGTCATCGTCGGCCACGAGCTGTGGCACCTGACCGAGGGCCACGGCCGCCCCGCCGCGCACGATCCGGCCGCCGCCCGTGCCCTCGCCGGGGAACGCCCCTCCGACGAGGCGGGCTGCCGGTGGACGGACATGCTGCGCTCGTTCGCCGCCCGCAGCCACTGCCACGACCACCACGAGCGCGACGCCGAGTCCTTCGGCCTGCTGCTGGGCAGTCGACTGCGCGCCCTGATCGAGGACCCCCACCGCCGGCGCCCGGTGCGACAGGACGGGATCAGCATCCGCATCCAAGCGTCCCTCGGCGTCCGGTAGCCGCGTGAGACCCTCCGACCTGGACGTCACCTACCTCATACCCGCCGCCGTCCTCATCGCCGCCCTGCTCTACAAGGCCCCGGCCATCGTCCGGTTCTGGCGCGACAAACTGCTGCGCGCCGTCGGCGGACTGCTGGTGCTCGCGTGCGGGGTGTTCCTCTTCGCCAACCCCCGGACCATCGTCTGGCTCAACCGGGTCACCGGCGTCCCGAACGTCTCCGCGCCCTGGGTGTACACCCTGCTGACCGCGTTCTGCGCGTCCTGCCTCATCCTGATCATCGTCTGGAAGAACGACGACCGCGCGGCCACCCGTCGCGCGGTGTGCTGGGTCACGGCCGTCTACAGCACGGTGATCGTGGGCCTGTGGGTCCTCTTCGCCCTCGCCGACGTGCCCGAGGAACGCGTCCACGACCTCGACACCCACTACGCCGACACGCCGTTCATCCGCGAAGTGGTGGTCCTCTACCTGCTGGCGCACACGGTGGCGGTGCTCATCACCTCCTACCTCATCTGGTCCTGGCAAGGACGCCTGCACGGATGGCTGCGCAGCGGGGTCGTCTGCCTCGGCATCGGCTACGTGGCGAACCTCGGCTTCGACACCGTCAAGTGGACCGCCGTGGTGGCCCGGTGGGCCGGCGGGAACCTGGACCACCTGAGCACCCGGGTCGCCCCGCCGGTCGCCTGCGTCAGCGCCGTCTTCATCGGGGCCGGCTTCATCCTCCCGCACGCGGGACAAGCCGCCCAGGACTGGTGGCACGCCCGCGCCAGCCACTGGCGGCTGCGCCCGCTGTACCGACTGCTGAAGTCCCACGCCGACGTGAAGCCCGCCCTACGGGTGGGGCGTTCGCGCAGCGCTGCCCTCGCCCTGACCGCCCGCGAGACCTACATCGGCGACGAGGTCATCCACCTGGGCCCGTACATCGACTACGCGCTGTGGCGCCGGGCCCGCGACGAGGCGCTGGACAGGGGAGCCGCCCCCGGGGAGGCCACCGGCATCGCGGGCGCCGTCACCCTGCTCACCGCGATCGAGCACCGGGCCGTCCGCTCCCGCGACGACGCGGTCCGGGGCGAGGCCCCCGGCGCGCCGCTCGGCGGTCAGGCCCAGGAGATCGCCCGGGCCCTGCGCTCGCCGGCCGTCGTCGAGGCGGTCCGCGCACGTGTGAACGCCCGAACAGAAAGCGTGCCCCCATGAGTGACCGCTCCGCCCGCTCCGGCAGATCCGTCGTCGTCCTCGGCGGCGGACTCGCCGGTGTGCTGACCGCCCAGGCCCTGTCCGCCGTCGCCCACGTGACGCTGGTGGAACGCGACGTGCTCCCGGCCCAGCCGGCGCCCCGCCGGGGCCTGCCCCAGGCGCGCCACGTCCACCTGCTGTGGTCCGGTGGCGCGGACGCCATGGAGGAACTCCTCCCCGGCGTCACCCACCGGCTGCTGGCCCGCGGAGCCCGCCGCCTCGCCCTGCCCGACGACATGGTCGGGCTCTCGCCGCAGGGGTGGTTCCGGCGCTGGGCAGGTGCCCACTACATGCTCCTGTCCTCCCGGGACCTCCTCGACGCGACGGTCCGGGCCCAGGTGCTCGCCTGCGACCGGGTCACCCTGCGGCAGGGCACGGAGGCCCTCGGGCTGGTCGGTGACGCTTCGAGGGTCATCGGCGTCCGGGTCCGGGACGGCGACGGCGCGCGGTACGCGCTCCGGGCCGATCTGGTCGTGGACGCCACCGGGCGGGCCTCGCGCGCGTCCGCCTGGCTGCGCGACCTCGGCCTGCCCCCGGTCCCGCAACGGACGGTCTCCTCCGGGCTGGTCTACGCGAGCCGGTTGTTCCGGGCGCCGAAGGCGACCCACGACGGGTTCCCCGCGGTCAACATCCAGGCCGACCCGCGCGGCCTCGGCCCGGGTCGCGCCGGCACCCTGATCCCCGTCGAGGGGGGCCGCTGGCACGTGACCCTCTCCGGTACCACCGGAGGCGAACCCACCCGCGGCAACGACGCGTTCGAACGGTTCGCCCGCGGACTGCGCCACCCGGTGCTGGCCGACCTCATCAGCCGGGCGGAACCCCTTGAGGACGTGGCGCTCACCCGGACCACGGCCAACCGCCGCCACTACTACGAACGGGCCCGGCGCTGGCCCGAGGGCTTCGTCGCCCTCGGTGACGCGGTCGCCGCCTACAACCCGACCTACGGCCAGGGCATGTCGGTCGCGGCGCAGAGCGCCCGGGCCGTGCGGGCGGTGGTGCGCAGCCGGGGCTGGGAGACGCCGGGGCTCGCCCGCCACCTGCAACGGGCCGTCGCCGGACCGGTGTCGGTCGCGTGGTCCATGGCGACCAGCCAGGACGTGTTCTACCCCGGGGCCACACCCCACGGCCCCACCCTGCGCGAACGGGCCTCGGCCGCCTATCTGGACCGGTTGCTGCACACCGCGACCGGCAACGGTCGCATCGCCCGCGAGGTCACCCGGGTGACCTCCATGGAGCACGGCCCCCTGCTCCTGCTCAAGCCGTCCGTGCTGCTCGCCGCCGCCCGTGGGCCGCTGCGCCCCCAACTGACCGGGCCGCCCCTGACCCGGGGCGAGCGGGAGGCGGTCGTCGGCGGGTGAGGGGCGGGCCGCGGCTGGCGGATCGTTCCTGCGCCCCGGTTGTCACCGCCTTCTGGGAGAGTGACCGCATGACCACGACGCCGAACCCCGAGTCCAGCCCCGGTCCGCCGGTGGCCCGCATCCCCCCTGCCGTCCGGGAGGAGGCGATCCCCGTGCTCAGGGTGCGCGACGCCGACCGGGCCGCCCGCTGGTACGCCCGCCTGGGCTTCGCCCGGCAGTGGGAGCACCGCTTCGAGCCCGGTCTGCCCGCCTTCGTGGAGGTGGCCCGCGGCGCGGTCCGGCTGTTCCTCTCCGAGCACGTGGGGGACGCCCGCCCCGGCACGCTGGTGTACCTGAGGGTCACCGACGTGGACGCGGTGGCGGGCGAGTTCGGCGTCACGGCCGAGGACGTCCCCTGGGCGCGGGAGATCGAGTTGACCGACCCGGACGGGAACCGGCTGCGGGTGGGCACCCCCCTGGACTGAGCCCGTCCTCAGTGCTCGTCGCCCGCCACCTCCATGGTGCGGTCGAAGGTCTTCCCGCCGTCCCGGGACTCGTACACCCCGTCCTGGGAGGCGACCACGAGCCGCTTCGCGTCCACCGCGGTCAGGGCCTGGGGCGCGCCACCGGGGACGGTGCCCCGGCTGCTCCAGGTCTTCCCGCCGTCCGCGCTCACCCGCAACGCGCCCGCCGGGTCGATGCCGTACAGGCTCGCGCCCTCGGGCCAGGACACGAAGGCCAGCACGGGCTCGGCTGCCGCACCGAAGGAGGCGCCGCCGTCCGTGCTGCGGACGAGTCCCTGCTGGGTGGTCGCCAGGACGGTGTCCGGGTCCTCGGGGCTGACCGCGATGTCCACGGCGGCCAGGGAGGCCCGGTCGTCCCACCGCACGCCGTCCGCGCTCACCCGCAGCAGGCCGTTGGTGCTGTCGTAGCCGTAGACCGTGTCGTGGGCGTACTCCAGGGAGTGGAAGTCGACCTCGCCGCCGAGGGACTTCTCCTTCCAACTGCGTCCGGTGTCGGTGCTCTCGATGAGTCCGAGGTTGTGGGGGGCGTCCCGGCCGGGGGCGGGGTGACCGCTGGCGAGGAACGCACCGGACTTCCCGAGCGTGAAGCCCATGAAGTCGTCCTTGCGTTCGCCGACCAACTGCGGCCGCCCCTCGCCGTCCGGGGTGTAGATGCCGTTGTGCGTGGCGACGTACAGCGCGTCGTCCTTCGGGTCGATCTCCACCCCGTGGATGTGGCTGATGGCGGTCCCGGCGTCGTTCCCGGCCGCATCGTCGGAGGAGTCGGACGAGCAGGCGGTCACGGTGAGGCCGAGGGCGAGGGCACAGACGGACAGGGTCATGCGGTGCTTCATCGGAGAGTCCTGATCAGGTGTCGGGCGCGGCCGGTCCCCGCTGGGGAGCGCCGGCCGCGGGCGGGGGAGGGGGGGACGGGGCCCGGGGGCCCCCGGGGCCCCGGGCCGGGCGCGGACAGCTCGGGGGCGGGGGGGGGGAGTTTATATGGGGTG
>NZ_JBEOWM010000031.1:0-85675 GCF_040296045.1 Streptomyces sp. NPDC002490
GGGCCAGCGTCCTGTGGGCTCTCCTGCGCGACAACCGTGTCTTCACCCCCGAGCTGCCGGTCGCGCAAGCGGCTTGACTTCATCATTGAGACTCCTTCGGTTCCGGTCCGTGGTGGGTGATTTCGTGCGTGTCCGTAGCGGATGAATGGGTGGGCGGCGAATTCGGTGAGCGGTGCGTACGCGAATCAGTGGAATGCTCGACCGTGCGGCCGTCGAGGCGCCGGTGGTCGGCGGGAAAAGGGAAGGGCGCGGGCGGGAATTCCCGCCGGAGCGTGCGAACGGGTAGGCCCGACGGGTGGCGGGGAAAGGGTTCGAGTCGCCGTTCTTTCGGCAGGGAAAGGGGTGGCCTCCTGGGTGGTTCCCGGGGTGTGCGCAGGTGAATTCCCCTGGCGTGCATGACGGTGGAGAGTGCCGCGGAAGGGAAAGTACTTGTTTTCAGCGTAAAACGAAAGCCTGCCTGGACAGGGCCCCATCGGCATTGGGTGAAAATTGAATTAATCGCGTCCGGGAGCGCTCGGTGAATTCGTGGGCGGAGATGCGAAAACCGGTCGGATCGCATTCCGGCCCACGACGCGCCCGGGACCGCGACGGGCGCTGCGGGGCCGGCCCCGGGGCGGCCCCCGCAGCCCGCCCGGACGCTCACCCGAACGGCTCGCCGCCGTTGACTGCTCCTCCGCCCGCAAGGATCGTGACCAGTGCCCCCTGCACGGGCGGAAGGGCTGGTCGGCCATGGCGGACAAGCGTGCCGAGCGCATCGCGGAACTCATCGCACCCCTGCGCGTACCACCGGGCACCCGGGTGGACCTGGCCCGGGACTTCGACCCCCGCTACAAGGCGCACCTCAAGAAGCGGCAGGGCAGGGAACTGCTGCGCACCGGGGTGGAGCTCCTCGCCGAGTACCAGGCGCGACTGGCCGCCCAGAACACCTACGGCGTGCTGTTCTGCCTCCAGGCGCTCGACGCCGGTGGCAAGGACGGCACCATCCGGCACGTGATGAGCGGGATGAACCCGCAGGGCGTGCAGGTCAGCAGCTTCAAGGTGCCCTCCGTCGAGGAACTCGACCACGACTACCTGTGGCGGTACACGCACCACCTGCCGGCCCGGGGCGACATCGCGGTGTTCAACCGCTCGCACTACGAGGAGGTGCTGGTCGTCCGGGTGCACCCCGACGTCCTGGACCGCCAACGGCTGCCCCCCGAAACCCGGGGCAAGAAGCTCTGGAAGCGACGCTTCCGACAGATCAACGACTGGGAGCGCTACCTCACCGAGAACGGCATCACGGTGGTGAAACTCTTCCTCAACCTGTCCAAGGACGAGCAGCGCACCCGCTTCCTCCAACGCATCGACCGCCCGGAGAAGAACTGGAAGTTCTCCGCCGCCGACGTCCGCGAACGCCGCTTCTGGGACGACTACCAGCGGGCCTTCTCCCGGATGCTGTCGGAGACCAGCACCCCGTGGGCGCCCTGGTACGTCATCCCGGCCGACCGCAAGTGGTTCGCGCGGATCTGCGCCTCCGCGGTGCTGGTGCACACCCTGAGGGAACTGGACCCCCAGTACCCCACCATCGGCGAGCGCGCCCGCGAGGACCTCCTCACCGCCCGCCGCGAACTGGAGGAACAGACCCCCGAAGGGACCCCGGACGACCCGGCACCGCGTTCCCGGACGGAGGGGTGACCCGATGGCCGTCGATCCCGAACCCGGCCCGGCGCACTGGTACGCACGCACCCCCGAGGACGTCGCCGCCGCCTTCGCGGTCGACCCGGCGAGCGGACTGACCGCGGCGCGGGCGGCCGAACTGCTGGCGGCGAACGGCCCCAACGCCCTGCCCGAGGAGCAACCGCCCCCGGCCTGGCGGCGGTTCCTGGCCCAGTACCGCAGCTACATGCAGATCATCCTGGTGGTGGCCGCCGCCGTGTCCTTCGCGATCGCCCAGTGGAGCACCGCCGTCCTGCTGGTCCTGCTCACCCTGCTCAACGCGGTCGTGGGCCTGCGGCAGGAGGGCAAGGCCGAGAGCGCCATGAACGCCCTCAAGTCGATGATGAAGACGACGGCACGCGTCCGGCGCGAGGGCACCGAGTCGGAGGTCCCGGCCGAACGGCTCGTCGTCGGTGACGTCGTGCTGGTCTCCGCCGGGGACCAGGTGCCGGCGGACGGCCGGATCATCACCGCGAACGCCCTCCAGATCGACGAGTCCGCACTCACCGGCGAGAGCGTGCCGGTCGCCAAGGACTCCGCGCCCCTCCCGGACGGGGCCCCGGGGCCCGGGGAACAGACCAACATGGCGTTCATGAACACCCCGGTCACCCACGGCAGCGGGGTGCTCCTCGTCACCGGCACCGGCACGGACACCGAACTCGGCAGGATCTCCGGGATGCTGTCCTCGACCCGGGTCGAACAGTCCCCCCTCACCCGACAACTCGACAACCTGACCCTGTGGATCGCCGGCGCCGCCGGACTCACCATGGTGGTGATGTTCGCCCTCGGCCGCACCCGCGGCCAGGCGTGGGACACCCTGTTCGTCAGCGCCGTGTCGCTCGCCATCGCCGCCATCCCCGAGGCCCTGCCCACCGTCACCCAGGTGATCCTCTCCGTCGGCAGCCTCAACCTGGCCAAGCACCACGCCATCGTCAAGGAACTGCCGTCCGTGCAGACACTGGGGTTCACCTCGGCGATCAACTCGGACAAGACCGGCACCCTCACCATGAACCAGATGACCGCCGTCGAGGTGATCACCCCCACCGACGGCTACACGGTCTCGGGCACCGGGTACGGGCTCACCGGCGCGGTCCACCACGCCGTGGGCTCCGCCGCGCGCATCGACGAGGCGATCCTGCCCTTCCTGGTCGCCAGCGACGCCCGGCTCGTCGACGGCACCGTGGTCGGCGACCCCACCGAAGGCGCCCTGCTCGTCCTCGGACACAAGGCGGGGCTCGCCGTCGACGCCACCCGGGAACGGTACCCCCGGCTGGCCACCCTGCCGTTCGACCCCGACTACAAGCTGATGGCCACCTTCCACCGCGTCACCGACGACACCGGCCGCACGGTGGTGCGCTGCTTCGTCAAGGGGGCCGCCCCCGCGGTCACCTCCCGGACCGGCACCGTGCTCGTGGACGGACGCACCGCCGCCTGGGACGGCGAGCAGCGCGAGCGGGCGGACCGGGAGATCCGTCGGATGGGCGCCGAGGGCCACCGGGTGATGGCCGCCGCCACCCGGGACCTCGACCCCGCGGACTTCGACCCGGAGGGCGACCTCCTCGCCCAGGTGACCGCACTGACCCTCACCGCCCTGGTCGGCATGGTCGACCCGCCGCGGGCCGAGTCCCGGGCCGCCGTCGCCAGCGCCCAGGACGCCCACATCCGGGTCCGCATGGTGACCGGCGACGACGTCACCACGGGCGCCGCCATCGCCCGCCAACTCGGCATCCCCGGCGAGGCCGTGCTCGGCGCCGACTTCGCCGCCCTCACCGAGGCCGAACAACTCTCCCGGATCGACACCATCGGGGTGGTGGGACGGGTCGCCCCCGAACACAAGGTGCTGCTCGCCGAGACCCTCAAGAAGAAGGGCGAGGTCGTGGCCATGACCGGCGACGGCGTCAACGACGCACCCGCGATCAAGGCCGCGGACATCGGGGTCGCCATGGGCAGCGGCACCGACGTGGCGAAGAACGCCGGCCGCATGATCCTCTCCGACGACAACTTCGCCACCATCGTCTTCGCCGTGGAGGAGGGCCGCAAGCTCTACGACAACCTCACCAAGTACATCCGCTTCGTCCTGCTGCTCCTCGTCGCGTTCGTGCTCACCTTCCTCGGGGCGACCGTCCTCAACATCGCCGCCGGCCAACCCTTCACCCCCGCCCAGGTGCTGTGGATCCACTTCGTCGTCAACGCCCCCTTCGGCTTCGCGCTCGGCTTCGACCGCGAGAGCCCCGGACTGATGCGCCGGCTGCCCCGCCCCCGCGGCGAGTCGGTGCTCACCGGCCGGCTGCTGGTGACCGTCGGCCTCACCGGACTCGCGATCACCGCCCTGCTGCTGGCCCTGATCATCCTGGGTGAACACCGCTTCGACAGCGTGGAGATCGGCAGCTCGATGGCGTTCACGGCCTTCGCCCTCTGCCTGATCGTGGCCGCGTTCGAATGCCGCAGCGAAACGGAGTCGGTGCTGCGCACCACCACCTTCGACAGCAAGCAGATGAACCGGGCGGCCCTGGCCGAGTTGGTCCTCGCCGTGCTGGTCACCCAGGTGGACGGGTTCCGCCGGGTCCTCGGCACCACCCAGCTCGACCTGCGCCAGTTCGGCTGGGCGCTGCTGGCCCCCCTCGCCCTGCTGGTGGTCTGGGAGGCGGGCAAGTTCCTGGCCCGCGGCCGGCACACCGGCGAGGACACCGCCGACGGGCTCCGCCCGTCCTCCGCTCAACCGGCAGCCGCCACCGGACCGTAGAGGTCGGCGAACGTGCGCCGGGCGCACCACCCCTGCCGTTGCGCCCGGGTGACGTCCAGCACCACCGGGCGACCGAGTTGGGCGACGGCGTACCGGGTCAACGGGGGCGTCGACCGCGGGCGCAGCCGGGCCAGCGCCTCGGCGGCCCCCGCCGCCGCCTCCGCCACCGGCAACGGCACGTGGTGGATGCGGGCCCGGACCCCGTGGGCCCGCAGCACCGCGGCGACCACGTCATCGCGCCGGTAGGGCAGGGGATCGGCGATGTTGTAGGGACCCGGCGGCCACTCGGCGGCCAGCAGGCAGGCCCCGGCGAGGTTCTCCACCGCGGTCAGGCTCAGCAGCGCGTCGGGGCCGGGGAGCAGCAGCAGACCGCGCCGGACCCGGGCCAGCAAGCGGGGCACCAGGTGCGGGTCGCCCGCCCCGTACACGGCACGCGGGCGCAGGACCACCGCTCCGGCGGCCAGGGCCAGGGCCTCGCCCGCCGCCTTGGTCCGGCCGTAGGCGTTGAGCTGGTGGCGCACCGGGTGCTCCTCGGCGAGCGGACGCCGGTCGGTCGACGGGGCGTAGACGCTGGCGCTGCTCACCCAGACCACCCTCCGCCCCGCCGCCGCCTCCAGCAGCCGCGCGGTGCCGTCGACGTTCACCGCCCGCATCGTCCGCTCCGCGGCGGACCCCGGCACCGGGTCGCCGACCGCCGCCGCGCAGTGCACCACGACGTCGACGCCGTCCAGGTCGGGGGGTCCGACCGTGGCGTCCCAGGGCACATGACGCCCCACCGGCCCCGGGCGCCGCCCCAGGCACCGCACCTCCAGACCCCGTGCCGCCGCGGCCCGGGCCACCCGGGAGCCGCAGAAGCCGCTGGCACCGGTCACCGCGATCACGGTCATGCCGCCTCCGTCGCGGTCGGTCGGACCCCGGCGCGCACGGTCAGCGTCCGCCAACTCGGCAGCGCGGCCCGCCGGTCCACCCGGGCGGCGACCACCCGGGGCCGGTGTGCGGCCAGCAGCCGCAGCACGTCGTCGAGTTGGGCCCGGGCCAGCCCGGCGCCCGGACAGGCGTGCGGGCCGGCGCCGAACACCAACCGGGACCGGACGGGCGGGGCCGGGTGCAGGGCGTCGGGCGGGTCGCTGTGGGCCCGCGCAGCGTGCCGCGCCACCAGCACCAGCCGGTCACCGGCGCGCAGGGCGTGACCGGCCAGCACCGCGTCCGCGGCGACGGCGCGCGGCAGCAGCGGGGAGGCGGCGGTCACCCGGAGGAGTTCGGTGACCAGAGCGGGGCGCAGCCGGTCGTCGGCGGCCTGCTCCCAGAGCCCGGCGTCCGCACACCAGGCCGCGGCCCGGGGCAGTGCGGCGACCGTGGTGTTGACGGCTGCCACGGCGAGCATCGCCCGCAGTGCGGTGTCCGGTCCGCTCCGGTCCGGATCCAGCAGGCCCTCCAGCCGGGCGGCGGCAGCGGCGGCCCGGCGCCCGGTGTGCGGCAGCCGCGGTCCCGGCAGGTGCTCCCGCACCGCCGCGGCCGCCGCGCGGGCCGCGGCCTCCGCCACGGCCCGGGGGTCGGCCGGACTGTCCAGCAGGGCGCACACGGTGACCCCGGAGAGCAGCCGGGCCAGGTCCACGAGGTCCACGGTCCCGTGGGCCTCCAGCGGGGCCAGCGCCTCGGTGAGCGTCCGCCGCCACACCGGCCGCACCCGTTCCACCCCGGCGGTGCCCAGGAGCGGGGCGACGGCCCTGCGGGCCGCCCGGTGCTCGCCGTCCGTCTGGTCGAACAGCGAGCCCCCGTCGGTGAGCCGTCGGACGGCGCCACCGGTGGTGCCGGGAGCGGTCCGGTCCAGCGGGACGTGCAGGAGCGCCTCCCGGTAGGCGCTCTCGTCCTGCACCAGCACCGAGCGACCGCAGCGCAGGACCGGACGGGTCCGGGTGAGTGCGAGCAGGGCGAACAGCAGGGGGCGGGCGCGGGTGTAGACGCGCCGGTCACGACGGCGGGCGGTGCGGACGGGGGGAGGCGGCGGGAGCGGGGTCACGGGGAGGTCCGTCTCGGGTGTGCGGGCGGGCGGGCGTACGGCACGGGCGCGGCGGTTCACCGGGCGGGCCGTGGCCGGTGGGCGGCGGCGAGTTCGGCGGTGGCCGCCCGGTCGGGCTTGCGGGAGCGGCCGGAGAGCGGGATGTCGCCGAGGAGCACCGCGTCCGGACGGGCGGACCCCATCCGGTCCAGCACCCCGCCGAGCGCGGCGCGCACCGCGGCGGGGCTGGCGCCCCGGGCCGGCTGGACGACGGCCACCAGGCGTTCGTCGCCGTCCGCGGCCGGAACGCCCACCAGCAGGGCGAGTTCGACACCGGGTACGTGCAGGGCGGGTTCGTACAGTCCCGGGTAGATGTTCTCGGCCCGTCGCAGCACCATGTCCTTCAGGCGCCCGGCCAGCACGATGCGGCCCCGGTCGAGTGCGGCACGGTCCCCGGTGGCCACCCGGGGGTCGGGCGCCGCGCCCAGGTAGCGGTGGCGGGCGGCGGGCCCCGACAGCACGAGTTCCCCCTCGGCGGAGACGGTCGCCGAGACGCCCGGCAGCGGATGGCCGACCAGATCGCCGGTGCCCCCGAAGGCCGCTTTGTCGGCCTGTTCGACGGCGGCTGCGGGGAACAGTTCGGTGAGCGCGTACACCCCCCACGCCTCGACGGCTCCGGCCGCGCGGACCCGGGTCAGCAACTCCGCGCTGGCGGGCGCCGATCCGGTCCACACCCGCCCGGTGAAGCGGGCGCCCCGGTCCAGCGCCGCCCGTAGCTGAGGGGGCGTCAGATAGGTGGCCTGCGGTGCGAGCCGGCGCACCTGTCGGGCCAGGGCCCGGGAGGAACGGGCGGGCAGGGCGACCGGGGCGCCCGCGGTCAGCGAGGGCACCAGGACGAAGAGGGTGCCCCCGAGGACGGGCACTCCGGGCGTCGGACGCACCAGGTCGGCCACCGCGGTCATGCCGGCGGCCAACGAAGACCGGGTGTGCACCACGGCCCGGGGTCGGGCGGTGGTGCCGGAGGTGAACACGATGACCGCGTCGCCGTCCCCCTCCTCGCGTCGGGGGAGCGGTGCGTGCCCGGCGGCCAAGGCCGGCGCGCACCCCGGCCACTGGGGGCCGACCGTGGCCACCGTCCCCAGGTCCGCGAGGTCGGGCAGGACGATCCCGGCGCGCTCGGCGAGGGCCCGGCCCCGACCGGCCGCGGCCTGGGCGAGGGCGTCGGCCACCACCAGGTCCGGCCGGGCCAGGGCGAGTCGGGCCCGCAGCACCTCGGGGCCGGCGGCCGGATCGAGGACCGCGACCCGCGCCCCGATCCGGTCGGCGGCGAGCAGCACGGCCAGGGCCCGGGGGCCGGGCCGGACGGCGACGCCGACGGTGCCGCCGCGGTGCACCCCGCGGGCCAGCAGGCCCGCGGCGTACCGGTCGGCGAGGTCGGCCAGGTCACCGCGGGTGGCCCGGGTGCGGACGGCTCCGCCGGGGCCGGTGCCGAGGACGGCGGGCAGATGGGGCGCGGTCCGCAGCGCCCGGTCGAGACGGTCGAGCATCAGCGCGGGTCCTCCCCGTGTCGGCCCGGGCCCCGGTCGAGGTACCAGCGGGCGGTGCCCAGGAGACCGTAGGCGCGCAGCCGGCGGGTGGAGTTCTCCACCACCATGTCCGGGGCCCGCACGACGGCGGTGGTGTGCCGGCGCACCCGGTTCAGGAACAGCCGGTCGGTGGGCGAGGGGCGGCGCGGCATCCCGCCCACCGTCTCGTACAGGGCGGCGGTGACGGCCATGTTGTTGCCCGCGTGCATCCGGTACGGGGTGAGGTAGCCGTGCCGGCGGTGGTGCGCGGGACGGACCCGGCCGAAGAGGGCGGCGGTCGCCACCAGGGCGCGGAAGACGGCCCGGCCGAGGGGGCCGTGTTCGTCGCGCCGGGCTTCGATCCGGCCGCAGACCAGGGCGGCGCCCCGGTCCGCCGCGGCCCGCGCGGCGGCCGTCCAGCCGGGGCGCGGCAGGCAGTCCGCGTCGGTGCGGGCCAGCAGCCGGGCCCCGTGTCCGATGGCGAACCGGAAGCCGGTGTCGACGGCGCACCCCACGCCCTTGTCGGGTTCGTTGAGGACGTGCACGGGGAAGGGCGCCCAGCGGGCGAAGGACCGGGCGATCCCCGCGGTGTCGTCGTCGGAGGCGTTGTCCACCACGACCAGGGTGAAGTCGCGGTCGTGTTGGGCGGCGAGGGCGTCCAGGGTGGCGCCGATCCGCGCGGCCTCGCGGTGGGCGGGCACCACCACCCACAGCGCGCTCACGTCCGCTCCCAGACCGTGGTCGTCATGCTGACGCCGCCGCCGAGCCCCACGAACAGCACCCGGTCACCGGGCGCCAGGTCGTCGTACACCCGGTCCAACTGCACCCCGAGGGTGGCGCTGGCCAGGTTGCCCAGTGCGTCCACGGTGACCACCAGCCGCTCGCGGGGCACTCCGGTCACCGCCACGAAGCGCTCCAGGTAGGGCAGGGTCACCTGGTGGACCAGGACGTGCCGGAAGTCCGTCCAGTCGAGACCGGTCCGGGTGCGCATCCGGTCCAGCACCTCGGTGCCGACCTTCTCGAACACCTCCCGCAGCGCGTTCCCGTCGCCGTGGAAGTAGGTGTGGTCGTCGCCCCGGGGCAGCCGCGAGCCGCCGCCGGGTATGCCGCCGACCCGCCAGTGGGCGGAGTGGGTGACGGTGTCCACGTCGAGGATCCCGCCGTTCGGCACGGCCTCCAGGACGACCGCGGCCCCGGCGTCCCCGAAGGTGTAGCCGGCGAAGGAGGCGCGGAACTGCTCCAGGTCGGCCGGTGCGTGCCGCACCGCCCGGCTCGGGGTCTCCCCGGTCACCACCAGGGCCCTGCGGGCCCGTCCGGCGAGGATCATCGCCCGGGCGGTGTCGATGCCGTTGACGAAGCTGTTGCAGGCGTTGGTCAGGTCGAAGGCGTGGGCGCGGGAGCCGAGTTCGGCTTGGACGATGTGCGCGGTCGCGGGCTCCACCACGTCCCGCGAGGCGGAGGCGAACAGCAACAGGTCGAGGTCGGCCGGGTCGAGTGCGGCCCGGTCGAGGGCCGCCCGGGCGGCCCGCACCGCGAGGGTGGAGGCGTACTCCCCGGGTGAGGCGACCCGGCGGCTCACGATGCCGGTGGTCCGCTCGACGAGCCCCTCGGGCAGCGGCAGCCCGCTGGCCGCCGCCACCTCGCGACCCAATCGCTCGGAGGTCACGATCCGTTCGGGCAGGGCGGCGCCCACGGAGGTGATGCCCACCCGCGGCGCCCCGGCGCGGCTGACGTTCTGACTGGTCATGCCGGGGACGCTACGGAGCGCACGGGCGGGCCGCGTGAGTGCGCGTACTCAGATGGGGCCTGGGCGATTCCCCGGGGAACCCTCGGGGTGTTCCCCGATCCCGTCCTCCCCCGCGTGGCGCGCGAGGGAGGACGGGGGTGGGTCAGGGGGCGCAGACGACCCCGGAGCACTGGGCGGCCTGACCGTTGCCGCTGGCCAGGTTGGCTCCGCCGTCGGTGTTGCCCGGGTCCGCGCTGATCCCCCAACCTCCGTTGCCGCGTGCGGTGTTTCCCTGGACGAGGTGCACGGCCTTGGAGACGGACAGGCCGCCGCCCTTGTTGTCGTTCACGGTGTTGCCGATCAGTCGGTTGCCGGTGGCCGCGGTGGCTTCCCCGACCACGTAGATGCCCCGTGAGCCGCTGCGGTTGACCTGGTTGAGCTCCACCAGGTTGTTGGAGGAGAGTTCCAGGCTGATCCCGTCGCCCTTGGAGTCGTTCGCGGTGTTGGACCTGATGGTGTTGCCGTCGGAACGGCTCAGGTCGATGCCGCCCGGGTTCGCGCTGACGTCGTTGCCGACGACCGTGGTGCCGTGGGCGGACTGGAGGGAGATGCCGCTGTCGCCGCTGTCGCGGAAGGTGTTGGACAGGATGCGGTTCCCGGTGGAGTCGGAGACGATCAACGCGGCGTCCGCGCTCCTGCCGGTCGAGTTGCCCTGGACCAGGTTGTCGTTCGACCCGAGTTGCAGGATGAACGAGCCGTCGCCGCTGCCGCCGACGGTGTTGGTCAGCAGGGTGTTCCCGCTGGAGCCCTCCAGGACCAGACCGGCGTTCCCGCTGTCGGTGATCCGGTTGCCCTCCAGCCGGTTGGCACGGGAGTTCTGCATCAGCAGGCCCCCGCCCTGGTTCCCGGTGAGCGCGTTGTCGGCGATCACGTTGTCGTGCGCCCCGCCGGTGACGAGGACGCCTCGGTGGGACTGCCGATCGATGACGTTGTTCCGTATGCGGCTGTGGGTGGCGCCGTTGACGTCGACGCCGGTGAACTCGTTGCTGCGGAGGGTGAGTTTCTCGACGACGGTTCCCGAGGTGCCCGGGGCCAACTGCACCCCGTGGTCGAACTCCTGCACCTGGGCGGCGGTGACCGCGCTGTTGGTGAGCGTGGTGCGGGCGAATCCGCCGGTGCGGATGCCGACGCCCAGGCCGACCCCGTCGACGGAGTGTCCGTTGAGGTCGATGGTGAGGTCGTTGGCCCCGACGACCAGGCCGTCGCCGGGACAGTTGAGCAGGTCTGCCTGGAGGACGACGCTGGTGGTGAGCGTCTGACCGCAGGTGACGACCGAGGCGTGCGCCGATGGAGGGGTCATCAGCACGGTGAGCAGTGCGGTGGCCCCCACTGCGGCGAACCACCCCGTGGACGGCATCTGGGCATTGCGGAACATGGCGGGACTCCTTCTGCGATCGCGCTGCGGGATCGACCTCGCGGGGCGGCCGGGGCGGGCCCGCGAGGGGCGGCACGAGTCGAACGGCCGGTCTTCCGCACAGATTCGAGGGAGGGAACGAGGATGACAACTAGCTAACAAGGAATGACCAGAGAGGGGCAACAGTTGGCTGATTCGGTCATCCCATGTCTGGGGGTTCCGGACCTTCGGAACATGCGGGCGACCGCACGGAATCCGTCGACATCTCCGACCCGCCGGCGCGGCGGGCCCGGCCCGTCCGCGGCGGTGTCCGGGTCGGGGGCGTCGACCCGCTGCTGCCCCCGACCCGGAGGCGCGGCTCAGGCCCGGACCACGGCCTTGTTCCGCATCAGGAAGTCCCCGAGATAGCCCTCGTGGGGCAGATGGCCGTCGCCGTGCACGGTGGGCACGTCGACGTGGACGTTCCCCACGCCGGGCTCGTGCAACAGGGCGTCGACCCACGCCGGGTCGTCGGTGACCGCGTTGACCACCAGGGACCCCCGCAGGGGACGCACGCCGTCGGCCGGCGTCCAGGGAGCGACCCAGACGCAGGGGAAGGGCAGTTCGGCGGCGAGGAGTCGGTCGCCGGGATCGTCCACGGTGAACACCGCGGGCCCCAGCACCACCCCGCCCTCCGGATGGGGCGTGGCCACGTCCCCCAGCGGGATCACCGGACGGGCCCCGACCCGTGCCAGCCGGTCCATCAGCGCCTCGGCGGCCTCACCGGACACCCGGGGCCCCAGGTGGTCCGCCGTGGTCTGCCGGCCCTCCGCCCGGGCCCGGAGCACCTCGGCGAGGTCCCGGGCGAAGCGCCGGTGGTCCCCCTCCACCAGGATCGCGGTGGTGTTCACGCACGCCGCCCCCGAGAGCGCGGCCACCGAGTCCGCGGCCCGCGCCACGGTCCCAGGGTCGGTGGCCCGCCCCGCGGTGATCAGCGTCTTGGAGCGCCCCGGGCCGGCGACCTTGACGTCCGGGGCGCCCCGGTAGCGGGCCGCCACCTCGTCGCCCCCGTACACCAGGGCGAGGTCCGCCCGGCGCAACAGGGGCGCCACCCCGGCGTGCCCGGTGGGGAGGTACACGGCGGCGTGGTCGGGCGCACCGGCCGCGCGCAGCGCGAGCACGGTGCGGAAGGCGGTGAACGGCTCCCGCCGCGAGGGCCGCACCACCACCCGGTAGCCCAGGGCGAACGCCTGGAGCCAGCCGTTCTGGATCGTGGGCGTGTTGCCCGAGAGCACGGCGGCCAGGGTTTCTCCGCTGCGGGTCCACACCCCGCTGCCGCCGCCCCGCCCGACCTCCCGCCACGAGCGGACCGAGCCGACCGGCCGCGCCCGGTCCGCCCTGCTCGGGGCCTCGGCCAGGGCGAGGGCGACGGCCCGGCCCAACTCCTCGGTGAGCCCGGCGTTGTGTCCGGAGACCCGGGACACGTAGGCGTTGTGCTCGGCGAAGGAGAGCCCGCCCAGCACGTCGTCGAGGAAGCGCTCCGCCGCTTCCGAGAGGAGCGCGGCCCGCTCCGGGGCGGACGGCGGCGCCGCCCCCGCCAGGGCGCGCAGGCTCTGGGCCACCAGCAGGTCGGGGGCGAGGGCCAGGGCGGCGAGGGGACGCCCGTCGACCCCGTGCACGGTCTCCGTGGTCCGGGTGTTCCGGCTGCCCCGGTGGGTCAGCAGGGGCAGGTCGAGGACCGCGGGCCGGGCGGGGGCGGCCGGGGCGGGTGCGCTCATCAGTACACCCCCTGGACGACGGGCTCGCCGTCGAAGGCGGCCAGCGGCTCCGGGGCGCGCAGGGAGTCGCCCACCGAGCCCTCGGGCGCGGGCACCCGGATCGCGGAGTCCCGTTCCAGGTTGTTGGGGATGAAGACCCCGCTGCTGACGTGGGTCATCCGCACCTGCCCCCGTTCGCCGTAGGCCACCGGACGGTGCGACCCGGGGTCGACGACGGCGAACACGACATGGGGGGAGTAGCCGTCGTACACGGTCCGCGCCCCCTGGGTGCCGGGACGCAGCCGGGCGGTGGTCAGCACCATGGTGCTGCCGTAGACGTTCTGGACCACCGTGTCGGGCAGGGCCTCCGTGATCAGGTCGCGGGTGTCCTCGTCGAGATGGGCGCCGGCGAGCGCCAGGTACCGCAGGGACCGCCGCAGCCGGTCGCCGAGGTCCTCGTGCAGCAGGAGCTCGGAGAGGATCGGCGGGGTCGTGGTGAGTGCGGCCACGTGCTGACTGCGGACCACCTCCCCGATCTGGTCGACCAGGTGGGCGAGGTAGGGGGCCGGGTCCCGGCCGGCGGCGATCTGCTTCTTCACCCAGCGCGGGTCCAGGTCGACGGTGTGCAGGACCGAGCCCAGGGCCCTGGCCTGGAGCCGGGTGGTGTGGCCGAAGGCGTGCGGGCCGGAGGGCATCGCCACCAGCCAGGGGGCGCCGACCGGGAAGCCCGCCGCGCGGAGCTCGGCCGTCTTCCACCCGAGCGCGCGCCGCACCCAGCGTTCGGTGTAGACGAGCCGCTTGGGCGACCCGGTGGTGCCTCCCGTCTCGAACACCGAGGGTGCCGGCTCGTGCTCCAGTCCCCGCGGAACGAGGTCCTCGACGGGGCGTTCGCGCAGGTCCGCGGCGATGTCGGGGAATCTGGCGAGGTCGGCGTAGCCGCGGACGTCGTGGACGGGGTCGAAGTCCAGTTCCTTGGCGCGCTCCAGCCACAGTCGTGATCCGGTGTCGGGGGAGAAGTGCCAACGGAGCGCGGCCCGCAGATAGGCGTCGGGGGTGGTGGTGGGGTCGTCTTCGAGGTCGAGGAACGAACGGGTCATGGATCTCCCTTTCCGGGGCTCGCGGAGGGTCACGCCCACCAGTGGCCGAGCACCTGTGCGGTCTGCTCGGGGTTCAGCCGGGGGTCGAGCAGCGACCGGTAGCGGGTCGGGTCGCGGGGTTCACGGCCGCCCTCGGCGCACTCGAACACGTCCTCCGGCGTCGCCTCCAGGTGGAGTCCCGCCGGACGCCCGCCGGCCTCGGCGAGGACCTGCTGGAATCCGGTGAGCTCCGCGACGATGTGTTCGAGGTGACGGGTCTTGAACCCGTGCGCGCCGGTCACCGTGTTGCCGTGCATGGGGTCGCTGATCCAGTGCACGTGCTCGACCCGGCGCCGGACGGCGCGGACGACCGGCCCCAGCCGGTCGATGGCGGTGTGGCCCATGCGGACGATGAACGTGAGCTTCCCGGGCTCGTCGCGGGGGTTGAGCACGGCGGCCAGCTCCGCCGCCTCCTCGGGGGAGGTGTCCGGGCCGACCTTCACGCTCACCGGGTTCGCCAGTGCCGCGGCCAGGGCCACGTGGGCGCCGCCGGGTTGACGGGTCCGGGCGCCGATCCACGGCCAGTGCGTGGTGCCCAGGTGGAGGCCGGCCGCGCCCTGTCGCACGAACCGCAGTTCGTAGTCGAGCAGCAGCATCTCGTGGCTCGTCCACACCGGATCGAGGTACGCGGTGGCCCGGTGGTGGTCCGCGATCGTGGCGTAGGAGGCGAGCGAGGCGCTGTGCGCCTCGGCGATCCGCTCCGGCCGGGGGAGGCGGGCCCGGGGCGTCGCGCCCGGGGCGTTGACGATGGGGCCCCGGTAGCTGGGCAGCCGCACCCCGTCCACGAGTTCGTGGTCCTGCGACCGCGGTTTCGCGTACTGCCCGGCGAGCCGCCCGACGCCCACCACATGGCGTCCGGTGCGGGCCCGCAGATGGGACCGGAAGTGGGTGAGGAAGGCGAGCATGCAGCGGGTGTAGGCGCCCATGTCGGTGTCGATGTCCTCCACGCAGTGGCCGAGTTGGAGGACCAGCCCGCCGCCCGCGTCGAGTCGGGCCAGCTCGGTTCTGAGTTCGGCCACCGACTCCGGGCCCACCAGGTCCTCGGGGGGCAGGGCGCGGAGCACCTCGTCGAGTGCGTCCCGGTCGGGCCACTCCGGTTGCTGGAGGGCGGGCAGCCGGCGGATGCGGTCGACGGGGGCGTGGCGGGCGAGTCCGGTGCGTCCCGGCATGGCGGTCATCCTTCGGAGGTGGGGGAGTGGTGCGGGGCGGGGTGGGCCGGGCCGCGCGAGGCGGTCCACACACAGCCCCGCGTGCCCTGGTCGTCGGTGAGTTCGTGGGCGGCGGACAGGCCCTTGTGGGTGGCCATCCCGGAGGTCGCCGGGACGCAGTACTCGCAGGGGGACCCGAGGGTCAGCGGCACGCCCCGTCGGCGGGCCTGCTCGCGGTACTCCCAGATGGCGCAGCGGCGGATGCGGAGCACCGCGCGGTCGGTGCCGTGCTCCTCCCACTCGGTGTCCGAGCCGTAGAGGTCGGCCTGGGCGTGGAGGCGTTCGAGGGGCACCCGGGCGTCGTGCTTGGGGGCGGGGTCGACGGCCGCGTAGACGGTGCTGTTGGAGCGGGCCCAGCCGGCCAGTTCGCCGAGGCCGAAGTGCGCCACGACGAAACGTTCCATCAGGGCTTGGCCGCGGAAGAACGCGGCCTTCCAGCCCTGTTCCTCCTCGCCCTGGGGCAGCGACTCGAAGATGGCCTGCTTGACGTGCAGCAATTCCTGCATGTGCATGCCCGCCCGGGCCTCGACCACATAGCGGGTCAGCCCCGCCTCGGCTTCGAACAGCCGCCGCTTCCACAGGGCGGAGCGGTGCGCCGCGCCGGTCGGGGGGCCGGGGGGCGTGGCGACGTCCGTCCCCGCGTCGGAGGTCGACGTCGGATGGTGCTCGGTCATTGCGGGACTACCTCTCCTGTCGGTGGGGGCGTGGGCCGAGGGGCCGCCGGTGTCGGCGGCCCCGACGGTCCGCGGGCGGGTCGCCCGGAGCGGACCGGAACCCGGCGCGGGTCAGGAGCCCGCGGCGACCCGGGGGACCGCAGGCCCGGCCGGCCGCGACGCCCCGGGCGGGAAGGACGCGGTGAGCTCCCGCAGCCGGGGGACCAGCCGCTCGCACAGGGCGTCGAAGTCGTTGCCGAGGATGATCTGGAACCCGTCCACGCCCTCCTCCTCGTACCACCGCCGCAACGCGTCGGCGATCTGCTCCGCAGTGCCCACGAACCGCGCGTGCTCGCTCAGCGCGAGCACCTCCGCGGCGAACTCCCCGACCGTCCCGCCGGGAGCGCGGGCCAGGTCCCACAGCGGGAGGTAGCGGGAGCCGTGGGCCGCCAGCACCTGCTCGGGGTCCTCGGGCAGGAGGCCGCCGGGCAGCCGGTCGGCGAGGTCGAGCCCGTCCAGCCGGAGGTCCGGGAACCGGGCGCGCAGTGCGAGCAGCGCGGCCCGCCCCGCCGGCAGGACCTCGCGCTGGGCGCGCCGCAGCCGCTCGGCCTCGGCGGGGGTGTCGACGAGATGGACGTAGCAGCCCGGCAGCAGGGCCACCGCACCGGCGGCGCGGCCCGCCTCCCTGGTCCGGGCGCGCAGCGCGCGGCGCAGCTCCCGGGCCGCGCCCAGGGTCGGCGTCCCCGCGAAGACCCCGTCGGCGGTGCGGGCCGCGAGTCGCAGCCCGGCCAGGGAGGAGGTGGCCTGGAGGACGAAGGGGAAGTCGGCCGAGCGGGGCGCCATGTCGATCGGGCCCGACTGGTCGTAGAACTCGCCGCGGTGGTCCACGTCCAGGATCAGGTCCTCCCGCACGTAGCGGTCGGTCACCCGGTCCGGGACGTTCGCGGCCGGCGGCCAACTCGCCCACAGCCGTTTCGCCACCTCGACGAACTCTTCGGTCTGTGCGTGCCGCCGGTCCCGGGGGACCTCCCGCCGGACCCCGATCGCGGTGCCCGGCCGGAAGGAGGACACCACGTTGATCCGGGCCCGGCCGGCGGAGATCCGGTCGAGGCTGGCCAGGGAGCGGGCGAAGGACGAGGGGTGGGTGTGGAGCGTGGACACGGTCGGCATGACCGCGATCCGCGAGGTGGCGCTGGCGATCAGCGCCGCGGCCTGGAACGGTTCGAAGACCGTCAGCGGCGGCCCGGCCCGCAGCCCGGCGCGGTTCACCCCCGAGAAGTCGGCCTGGAACAGCACGTCGAACCCGGCGGTCTCGGCCCGGCGGGCCGCCCGGACGAAGGTGTCCACCAGGAACGGGGAGTCGGCCTCGGCCCGGGGGTCGCGCCAGTCCCGACTGGACGGCAGGTACTGGGCGTTGAGCAGGAGGAGGGGACCGCCGCCGCGGGTGCCGGCGCCGGGCGGTGCGGGTTCGACGGGGGTCCTGGGGGACGAGGGGGGCATCGTTTCCTCTCACGGGTACGGGTGCGGGTGCGGGGGTGTCGGGGGCGCGGGACGGAGGAGGGCCGTCCCGCACCCCCGGATCAGCGCTTGGTGACGCGGTGGAAGACGGGCTCCCACGCGTTGACGGGGAAGGCGAGGTCCTCGACGCCCTTCCGGGCGAGCAGGACCTGGGCCGAGTCGAAGAGCGGGATGCCGTAGCCCTCCCGGAGGATCGCGGTCACCGCCCGGTCGACGAGGGCGGCCCGCCGGCGCGGGTCGACGGTGGTGGCCTGCTCGGTGAGGGGACGGTCGACGGCGGGTCGGGGCGCCTGGCCGTCCCAGGGCGCGAGCGCGGTGTGGTAGAAGGCGGCGATGCCGTCGGCGTCCCCGCGGCTCGCCCCCTGGTAGACCGCGAGTTGCCACTTCCCGGTCTTGCGCAGGTCGGCCTGCTGGGCCTCGGAGACCCGGTTCAGCGTGATCTCCACCCCGATGTCGGCGAGGGCGTCCTTGACGTACTCCCAGCCCGCCTCGTCGGCGCCGATGTCCGAACTCGCGAACGTCAGCGCCAGACGCAGCCGTTGCCCGTCCTTGACCCGGACGCCGTCGGCCCCCGTCGCCCAGCCCGCACGGTCCAGGATCGTGCGACTGCGCGCCGGGTCGTGCCGCAGCAACGCGCTCCGGTCCCGGTGGGAGGGGTGGCCGCGGGAGACCACGTCGGTGGCGGGCTCGACGCCCTCCCCGTAGAAGGTGTCCACGAACTCGGCCCGGTCGATGCCGTGCTGGAGGGCCCGGCGCACCGCGGGGTCCGCGACCACCGGGTCCGAGGTGTTGGCCACGAAGGTGTTCACCACCCCCCGGTTGGGGGCGAGGACGGTCCGCGTCCCGCCCCGTCCGCGGGCCTGCGCCAGCCCGGTCTCGGTCATGGAGTACGCCAGGTCGTACTCGCCCGCCACCACCCCCGCGGCCCGCAGGCTCTCCTCCGGCACGATCTGCACCGTCACCCGTTCCAGGGCGGACCCCCCGCCCGTCCGGGCGAACGCCGCGGGCGCCCAGGAGTAGCCCTCGCGCCGCTGGTAGCCGACGCGTTCGTCCTGCACCGCCTCGCGCAGCACGAAGGGACCCGAGCCGATGGTGCCCTCGGCGCACCGCTCCTCCGGCGTCCTCGCCAGGCTCTCCGGAGCCACGATGCCGAACTGGCCCTCGCTGTTGGCCTGGAGGAAGCCGGCGTTGGGCGCGGTGAACTCGACCCGCACCCGGCGCCCGTCCAGGGCCCGGGCCCGGTGGTAGCCGCGCAGGTAGGCGCCGGGGGTCGGGGACACGCCCTGCTGCGCCATCCGCCACAGCGTCTCGAAGTTGTCGGCGACGACCTGCGCGGTCAGCTTCTCGCCGTTGCTGAACGTCACCCCCTCACGGAGGGTGAACTCGTAGGCGCGTCCGCCGTCCAGGCTCCTCCAGGACTCGGCCAGGTACGGTGCCAGCCGGCCCGTCGAGGGGTCCTCGCTGAGCAGGGTGTCCAGCACCTGCCTGCCGAAGAGCGCGAACGGATTGGACTGGGCGTAGTCGAAGCAGGTCGGGTACCAGCCGTAGGCGACCCGCAGGTGGCTCGTGTCGGTGTCGGCGGTGGTGCCGGCCGTGCCGGAGCAGCCGGTGAGCAGCAGTGCGGTCGCCGAGGCGGTGGCGAACAGACGCGTCAGGGGCGCGCGGGTCATGGCGAAGGTGTCCTGTCGGCAGGGTGCGGGTGCGGGTTCGTGCGGGGGGCGGGGTCGGAGGGGACGTCCCCCGGGTGAGGCGGACCGGGGCGCGGCAGGACCGGGACGGCCGCCAACAGCTCGCGGGTGAAGGGGTGCTGGGGGCGGTCGAAGACCTCGGCGGCGGGTCCCCGTTCCTCGATCCGGCCGTGCCGCATCACGAGGACCTCGTCCGCCACCGCCCGCACCACCGAGAGGTCGTGCGAGACGAGCAGGTAGGCGATGCCGTGCCGCTGCTGGAGCACGTCGAGGAGTTCCAGCAGGGCGAACTGCACGGCCTGGTCGAGGGCCGAGACCGGTTCGTCGAGCACGACCACGTCCGGTTCCAGGGCGAGTGCCCGGGCGATCGCGGCGCGTTGCAGTTGCCCGCCGGACAGCTCCGGGGGCCGTCGCTCGGCGAAGGCGCCGGGCAGCCCCACCTGTTCGAGGAGCTCCCGGGCCCGTCCGGCGCGCCACCGGGCGTCCCCGAGCCGGTGCGCCTCCAGCGGTTCGGCCACCGCCCGGCCGAGCGTCAGCAGCGGGTCCAGACTGCGCGCCGGGTTCTGGTACACGAGTTGCACCCGCCGGGCGAACGGCTCGTGCCTGCGGCGGGTGGGAAACAGCTCCTCGCCGTCCAGGAGCACCGCACCGGCGTCCGCGCGCTCCTGTCCGGTCAGCAGCCGCAGCAGCGTCGACTTCCCCGCCCCGGACTCGCCGACCACCGCGACCGTCTGTCCGCGCTGCACGGTCAGGCTCACGTCCCGCACCGCCTCGATCGGCGCGCCTGCGCGCCCCGCGCGGAAGGACTTGACCAACCCCCGTGCCTCCAGCACCACCCGGGCCGGCGCCTCGGGCCGGAACACCGGCCGGGCCGGGAGGGCGTCCGGCCGCGCCCCCAGCAGTTGACGGGTGTACGGGTGCTCCGGTGCGTCCAGGACGCGCGCGGTGGGGCCGGACTCCACGACCCGCCCGGCCCGCATCACCAGCAGGTGCTCCGCGCGCCCGGCCGCCACGGCGATGTCGTGGGTGACCATCAGGACCGCCAGCCCGTGCCGGGCCCGCACCCCGTCGATCAGGTCCAGCACCCTGCGCTGGACCGTGGCGTCCAGTTGGGAGGTCGGCTCGTCGGCCAGCAGCAGCCGCGGCGTGCCGACGAGCGCCAGGGCGATCAGGACGCGCTGCCGTTGGCCCCCGGACAGTTCGTGGGGGTACTGGCGCAGTCGCAGCAGGGGCCGGTCCACGCCGACGGCGTCGAGGGCGGCGGCCGTCAGGGCACGGCTCTCCTCGCGGTCGGTCACGGCCAGGAAGTGCCGGTGCAGTTCGGCGAACTGGGCGCCGATGCGCATCAGCGGGTCCAGTGCGTCCCCCGGGTCCTGCGGGACCAGGCCCACCGACCGGCCGCGCAGCGCCCGGACGTCGGGCACGACCCGCAGCACGCCGTGCCCGTCGCGGAACTCCAGTCGCCGCAGACCGACCCGGGCGGTGCGCGGGACCAGCCCCAACAGGGCCTTCAAGGTGGTCGACTTGCCCGAACCGGACTCGCCCACGACGGCGACCGTGCTGCCGGAGGCCACCGTGAGGGAGAGGTCGTCGACGGCGACGACCGGATCCCGGCCGGGGCCGCCCGGGTAGTGCACCCGCAGTCCCTCCAGACGCAGCAGCACGTTGTGATGGTGGTTCACCAGGGGGTCGGTGGCCGTCATCGTGCCCCCGCCTTCGACGCGCCGAGCACGCGTCCCACCCGGTGCAGCGCCAGGACCACGAGGGCGAGCACCGCGCCGGGCAGGGCGGTGAGCCACCACGCGGTGGCGAAGTGGTCCCGCCCGCCCGCGATGAGGTTGCCCCACTCGGGGGCGGGCGGTTGGGTGCCGTAGCCCAGGAAGCTCAGGGCCGACACGGACAGCACGATCGACGCCAGTTCCAGCGCGGCGAGCGCGGTGACCGGGCCGCGTGCGTGGGGCAGTACGTGCCGCACCAGCACCCGGGGCCGGGAGAGGCCGAAGCCGTTCGCCGCCTCCACGAAGGTCTGCCCGCTCACCCTCAGCACCTCGGCGCGGGTCACCCGGGCGAGCGCGGGGACCGAGGCGATCCCGACGGCGAGGGCGAGCTGGACCGGCCCGGTGCCCAGCCCGGAGACGACCAGCAGGGAGACCAGCAACGACGGCAACGCCAAGAGCACGTCCACGGCGGCCATCAGCGCCCGGTCCAGCGGTCCGCCGAAGTAGCCGGCCACCAGGCCGACGAGGACGCTCAGGGAGAAGGCGAACGCCAGCGCCAGCAGTGCCACGCCGAGGCTGGCCTGGGTGCCGAGGACCACCCGGCTGAACAGGTCGCGGCCCAGTTCGTCGGTGCCGAAGGGGTGGGCGGTCGACGGCGGTCGCAGCCGTGCGGACACCTCCTGGGCGTACGGGTCCCGGGGCGCCACGACCCGGGGCAGCAGGGCCGCCGCGGCGGCGAGGCCGAGCACCGCGAGGGCGACCCGGGGCGTGCCGGCCCGGGTGCGGTGCCGGGCGGCGGAGGGGAGGACGAGGGTCATGCGGTTGCTCCACTGTCCTGTCTGCGGGTCCTCGGGTCGAGGACCGGGTACAGGAGGTCGACGGTGAGGTTGACGACGGCGAACACGAGGGCGGCGGCCAGGGCGATGGCCAGCACCACGGGGGCGTCCTGGGCCTCCACGGACGAGGCGAGGAGACGGCCGAGGCCCGCTCGGGCGAACACCGTCTCGGTGACCACCGTGCCGACCAGCACCCCGCCCACGGTGAGCCCGGCGAGCGTCACGAAGGGCAGCAGCGCGTTGCGGACCACGTGGCGGAGGTAGACCCGCCACCAGGGCAGCCCGCGGGCCCGCAGCAGGGCCACGAAGGGCGCGTCCTGCACGTCGTCCAGGGAACGGACCAGGACCGCGGCCAGGGAGGCCGACACGGGCAGCGCCAGCGTGAGGGCCGGCAGCACCAGCGCCGTCGGGCCGCTGCCGCCGGTGGAGGGCAGCCAGCCGAGGGCGAACGAGAACACCTGCACCAGCAGCAGACCGAGCCAGAACGCGGGGACCGAGGCGATCAGCGGGGGGAGGTTCACCAGGGCCCGGTGCAGGGCCCCGTCCCGTCGCCAGGAGGTGAGCAGCGCCAGGGCCAGGGAGAACGGCACCGCGACGGCGAGCCCCGCCCCGGCCAGGGCGACCGTGTTCGGCGCCACCGAGGCCAGTACCTCCGGCACGGGCCGGCCCGACTGGAACGAGGTTCCCAGGTCCCCCCGGAGGAGGTGGCCGAGCGATTCGACGTAGCGGACCGGGAGGGGGCGGTCGAGCCCGTGTGCGGCGCGCAGCGCCTCGACCTGTTCCGGGGTGCCGCCGCCGGCACCGGCGGACCGCCGTTCGAGCATCAGGGCCACCGGATCGCTCGGCAGCGCGTAGAGCAGGAGGAACGCCAGTGCGTGGACGGAGAGCAGCACGACCAGGAAGGCGCCGCAGCGCCGCGCGAGGTACCGGGCGAGGGCCGGGCGAGGGAACCGGGCCATGGCTCAGAGCCTCTGCGAGGCTTCGGTGAGGGCGGCGCGGACGATCTCCTCGATGAGGTCGAACTCGGCCCGGCCCACGGTGGTGGGCGGGGCCAGCAGGATCGCGGGGTCGCCCCGTTCGTCGAGCCGCGCGTGCAGTCCGCCGGCGCGCAGCGCGGGACCCAGCAGCTCGTCGATCAACCGGCGTCGTTCCACGGCCGGGAACGGCTCCCGGGTGTGCCGGTCCTTGACGAGGACGATGCCCCAGAAGTAGCCGGCGCCGCGCACGTCCCCCACGATCGGCAGGTCGCGCAGCCGGTCCAGGGTGGTGCGGAACAGGTCCTCGTTGGCGCGGACGTTCTCGTTGAGCTTCTCGCGTTCGAAGACGGCGATGTTGGCCAGTCCCACGGCGGCGGCGACCGGGTGCCCGCCGAAGGTGAGTCCGTGGGCGAAGGTGTTCTCCTTCTTGGTGAACGGGGCGAAGAGGCGGTCGCTCACGATCGTGGCCCCGGCCGGTACGTAGCCGGAGGTGATGCCCTTGGCGCCGGTGATGATGTCGGGCACCACCCCGTAGCGGTTGACCGCGAAGAAGTCCCCGATGCGGCCGAAGGCCGTGATCACCTCGTCGGCCACCAGGACCACGCCGTACCGGTCGGCGATCTCCCGGACCCGCTCCAGGTACCCCGGGGGCGGCGGGATCGCAGCCCCCGAGTTCTGCACCGGTTCCAGGAAGATCGCGGCGACGGTCTCCGGGCCTTCGAACTCGATGGCCTCGGCGATCCGGTCGGCCGCCCACCGTCCGAACGCCTCCGCGTCGTCCCGCAGGTGCTCCGGGGCGCGGTACAGGTCGGTGGTCGGCACCTTGTGGCCGCTCGGCACCAGGGGTTCGAACGGGGCCCGCAGCCCCGGCAGGGCGGTGATGGACAGGGCGCCGTGGGTGGTTCCGTGGTAGGCGATGGTGCGGCTGATCACCTTGTGGCGGCCGGGTTGGCCGATGGCCTTGTAGTACTGCTTCACCAACTTCCAGGCCGTCTCGACGCTCTCGCTGCCGCTGTTGGTGAGGAAGACCCGGTTCAGGTCGCCCGGTGCCCGCTCGGCGAGGGCCTCGGCGAGTTCGGCGGCGCGCGGGTGCACGGCGTTCCAGACCGGGAAGTAGTCGAGCTCCCGGATCTGGCGTGCGGCGGCCTCCGCCAACTCGGGTCTGCCGTGCCCGGCGTTGACGGCGAACAGGCCGGACAGCCCGTCGAGGTAGCGGCGCCCCCGGTCGTCCCAGAGGTGGGCGCCTTCGGCCCGGGTGATGACGGGCACCTCCTCGCCGGCGGTCAGCCCGGCGTGGTTGGTGAAGTGCAGCCAGAGGTGGTCGCGGGTCTTCTGCTGGACGTCTGACGAGGACACGTCGGTACTCCTGGTGGTTGTGCCGCGCGGGCGGAGCGGGGGCGTACGGGGAAGGGGCTGCGGATGGGTCAGAGCGCGAGCTTGGGGGCGTACTGGCGCAGCCAGGAGGCGAAGTTCAGGACCACCTCGCCCTCGAAGTTGCTGACGAGCCCGTGCGACCGGGCCGCCCCGGTGACGCTGCCGGGCGCCAGCACGTGCGGGGCGAACACGTCCCCCAGCCCGTCCGGCGGGTCCGCGAGGACCTCGGCGAGTTGCTCCTCCAGCCGTCGCGAGTAGTCCGGGTCCGGGGTGGTGGGGTACGGCGACTTCCGGCGCTCCCGCACGTCCTCGGGCAACAGTTCGCCCACCGCGTCCCGCAGGACGCCCTTCTCCCGGCCGCCCGCGTTGTGGACGTCGCGGCCCAGGCGCACCACGAGTTCGACGATCCGGTGGTCGCAGAAGGGGACCCGCACCTCCAGTCCGCTGGCCATGCTCAGCCGGTCGTTGCGGTCCAGCAGCATCGGCAGGAAGTAGGTGATGCCGAGGTGGAGGATCTCCCGGTGCCGTCGCTCCCGCGGGCTCAGCGCGGGATCGAGGTCCAGCCCGCCGAGGGCCGTGGCGTACTCGTCGCGCAGGTACTCCTCCACCCGGAGCGCCCGCAGCAGTTGGGGGTCGACGGCGCCGAGGACCCGCTGGTGGAGGTAGCCGTGGGCCGGGCTGTCGGCGATCCAGGGGAAGGTGTCCGCCTCCACCGCGCGCGGTTCGTGGAACCACAGGTAGCCGCCGAGGATCTCGTCGGCTACCTCGCCGGACAGCGCGACGGTGGCGTGGCGCCGCACCTCCCGGCAGAGCAGCAGCAGGCTGGTGTCCAGGTCGCCGAAGCCGTTGGGGAGGTCCCGGGCGCGCACCGTGGCGTCGCGGACCTCGCCGCCGGCCAACAGGGCGCTGTCCAGGACGACGTTGGAGTGCCGGGCACCGATGTGCCGCGCCGCCTCCCGTGCGTAGTGGCGGTCCAGGGCCGAGCGGGAGTCGGCCGAAGCGGCCGCGTCGGTGAAGTCCACGGAGAACGAGCGCACCCCGCCGCCACCGGGCAGCCGGCCAGCGATCGCGGTGACCGCCGAGGAGTCGAGCCCGCCGGAGAGGAAGGTGCACAGGGGGACGTCCGCGACGGTCTGCCGGGCGACGGTGTCGTGGAGCAGCGCCCGCAACTCCTCGACGGCACCGGCGTGGTCGTCCTCGACCGGCCCGTTGAGGAACTCCCGGACGTCCCAGTACCGGGTGGTGCGCACCCCGCGCCGGGAGAACTCCAGCACCTGGCCCGGAAGCACCTCGGAGATCCCCCGGTAGGGGTTGGCGCCCGGGAACTTCAGGAGGGGGAGCACCAGTTGGCGCAGGCCGTCCTCGTCGACGACGGTGTGCACGTCCGGATGGGCGAGGACGGACTTGGCCTCGGAACCGAAGACCAGGCGGTCGCCCTCGTGGTGGTAGTGGAGCGGTTTCACCCCGAGGTGGTCGCGGACCAGCCAGAGGGTCTCGGCGCGCTCGTCCCAGAGGGCGAAGGCGAAGATGCCGTTGAACCGTTCGACGGCGCCGGCGCCCCACGCGACCCAGGCGGCGAGGACGACCTCGGTGTCGCTGGACGTGCGGAACCGGTGTCCCCGGGACGCGAGTTCGGCCCGCAGCTCCCGATGGTTGTACAACTCGCCGTTGTAGGAGAGGACGTACGAGGCGGCGGTGCTCGATCCGGCGGGGAAGAGCATGGGTTGCTCCCCGTTCTCGATGTCGATCACCGAGAGCCTGGTGTGCGCGATCGCCGCGCAACGGGAGGTCCACACCCCGGACCCGTCCGGCCCGCGGTGCCTCTGCTCGTCGTTCATCCTCGTCGCGACGGCCCGGGCGTCCGGGCCGAGTCCGGACAAGTCGACCCATCCGGATATACCGCACATGGAGGGGGTCCTCTCGTTTCGTCATGGCCGTGGGGAGCGGCCGGCAGCCGCCGGCACATCGGTTCGCCGCACCGACGGACGACGCCGTGGGCGTGGCCGGTCGTCGGTGCGGGATGGTGGGGAGGGCGCCGTCCCGGCGGTCGTGGGGCGACCGCGGACGTGCCGGTTCGGGGAAGGGCGGAGCGCGCCGTCACGGCGTCACTGATCGCCGAACGGGGCGTGGCGGGCAGGGGCGTGGTGGGTGCGGTGCGGGGTGTCGTCCGTCATGCCCCGGGGCACGCGCACCCGGTGGGGTGGGTGGTGGCGTTCGACGGCGCGTCAGCGCCGGAGCCCGGGCGGGCGGACGACGGGGGCGGGGCGACGGGCCGTGGGAAGGATCAGGCCAGACAACAGGCACCCGGGACCGTACGGGGACACCTGCCGGGCGGCGTGTCAACAACGTAGGTCGGAGTGCTCATGCCGTGAGCATCGCAGCGCCCGACTGAGCGGCACAAGGACTTCCCCAGGCCGTCCCAACATCCGAGACGTGCCCTGTCAGCCCCCTCGCGCGCGGGCGGTAGGGACGCGGGCGCGGGCCGCTCCGAGCGGCGGAGAATCGTTCATCTGGGCGCAACACGAAGGAGACCGGGGGCCCCGTCCACACGGTCGCGGTGGCCGTCGCACCCGGGTCGGAACGCCGGACGGGCCGCCCGTGCACGACGGGCGGCCCGGGCTCAGGCGGTGACCCGCTCCCCGCGGGTGGTCCGGGCGAACTCCTCCGCCAGGAGGCCGGCCAGGGTGGTGAGTTGCCAGGACTCGCGGTCCCTGCGCCAGACCAGCCCCAGCTGCGACGGCTCGTCGAGCCCCTCGACGCCCAGGTAGCGCACGTCACTGCGGGCGGCGCGCTCGGTCAACGGGCGGCAGACCAACATCCCGTGGTCGCCGGCGGCGACGAGCGCCAACCCCTCCTGGACGGTGGAGATCCCGGTGGTGGAACGGATCGGCACGCCGCCCGGAGTGGTGGGCGGCACCCGTGCCGCCTTCCAGTAGTCCGGTGCGTCCCCCACCGGATGGAGGACGTCCACGGTGGCCAACTCCTCGACGTGCACCCGCTCGGCCCCGGCCAGCGGATGCCAGGAGGCCACGGCCAACAGCCGGTCCTGCGGCGGGAACCGGAAGCCGACGGCGAGCGCCGGCTCCTCCACCGGGAGCTCCACCACCACGGCGTCCGCCTTCCCCTCCAGCACGGCGGTGAAGGGCGAGCCGAGCGGGATCTCGCTCAGCACCAGTGCCACCTCGTGGTGCACGCGCAGCCGGCGGAACGCCTCGGTCACCTCCTCGTAGACGCTGCCGTGGAAGCCGATCCGCAGCTGGCTCAACGTGCCGCTGCGCGCCCGCTCGCGCGCCCGGACCACCACCGTGGACAGCGCCTCGAACGCGGGACGCACGTCCTGCACGAACTGGGCGCCGAACCGACTGAGCGCCACCCGCCGGCTGGTGCGGTCGACCAGCCGGACCCCGACCCGCCGCTCCAGACCGGCGACCAGCTGGCTCACCCTGCTCTGCGAGCACCCCAGCCGCTCGGCCGTCCGACCGAAGTGCAACTCCTCGGCCAGCACCAGCAGGCACTCGATCTCCTGGACGTGGACCTGGTTCATGGCGTCCCCCTCGACGTCCTCATGGATTACCCATACTGATCGAACCTTGAGGAGATCGTCGTTGTTCCGGTTCCGGCGCGGTGTTTGGCTGGTCGGCATGGTCTCTCACGCGCCGGTGCAGCACACCGGGTCCGATACGGAACGCACCTCGCCCTGGCAGTGGGTGTCCGTCCTGGTGCTCTCCTTGAGCACGTTCGTGGTCGTGACCTCGGAGATGCTGCCCGTCGGGGTGCTCACCCCGATGGCCGACGGCTTGCGGATCGCCCCCGGCTCCGCCGGGTTCAGCCTGACCATCACCGGTCTCGTCACCGCCGTCACCGCTCCCGCGGTCCCCCGACTGCTGGGAGCGCACGACCGGCGCCTGGTGCTCGTCGTGGCCATGGTGGTGCTGGCCGCGGGCAACGCCCTCACCGCGGTCTCCCAGGGCTTCGGGCTGCTCGTGGTCTCCCGGATCGTCCTGGGCATCGGCATGGGGGCCGTGTGGGGGCTGGCCGCCGCCGTCGCCACCCGGTTGGTGGCCCCCCGCAACACGGCCCTCGCGGTCTCCGCCACCGTCAGCGGGGTGGCTGCGGCCTCCGTGGCCGGTGTGCCCCTCGGCACCCTGATCAGCAACGGCTTCGGCTGGCGCGCCGCGTTCGCCGCGCTCGCCGCGGGCTCGGTGCTGCTGGCCGCCGGACTGCTCCTGACGCTGCCCCGACTGCCGCGCCCCGAGGACCCGCAGGGCGCGGACGCCGCCGTCGGCCACGAGGGGCTGCTGCGCAGCCGGCCGGTGGTCTCCGGGCTGGTCCTCGTCCTCCTCCTCGTCACCGCCCACTTCGCGGCCTACACCTACGTACGGCCCGTGCTGGAGGAGCGGACCGCACTGGCGCCGGGATCCATCGCCCTGGTCCTGTTGGTCTACGGCCTGTTCGGGCTGATCGGGAACTTCGTCGCCGGTTCCCTGGCCGCCCGGCGCGCCCGCGGCACGGTCCTCGGCCTGACGGGCGGCATCGCCCTGTCGATCGGCCTGCTCGCCCTGGTCAGCACCACCGCGCTGCTGACCGGAGTCAGCGTCGCGCTGTGGGGGCTGACCTACGGCGGTCTGTCGGTGGCCGGTCAGATCTGGATGACCCAGGCGGCGCCGCACCGCGTCGAGCACGTGACCGGCGTCTACGTGGGCGTCTTCACCGCGGCCATCGCCCTGGGCGCCTTCCTCGGCGGCACCGTGGTGGAGGGCGCCGGCATCACCACGCTGCTGTGGAGCGCGGCGGTACTGGCCGCGCTGGCCCTGGCCGTCGGGTTCGCCGGGAAGCCGGGCGGAGCCCCCGCGAGGGTGCCCGCCACCGGAACGGGCGCCCTGCCCGGGTGAGCCGGGCCCGCGCGCTGCCGCGCCCGGGCCGTCACGACGATCGGCGCTCCGGGGCGCGGGCGTCCGCAGGGGAGGGGCGCCGGTGCACCGGCGCCCCTCCCCGCGCGGTCGTTCAGTTGGCCAGGGCCCGCCCGCCGGGGCTCCGGGTGAACTCCTCGCGCGTGCAGACGCACAGGTAGGCGTCCTTCTCCGGCTTCGCTATCCGCTCGACGATCGTGAAGCCGGCGTGGGCGAAGACCTCGTGCGCCGCGGTGTTGCGCACATCGGGCTCCATCACCACCCGGCGGGTCGCCGGGTCCGCGAAGAGGGTGTGCACGGCGCTGGTGATCGCGGCCCGGGTGAAGCCGTGCACGGGGGTGGTGGTCGGCGCGACGAGGAAGTGCAGACCCACGTCCCCCGGCTCCGGCGGATAGAGCCCCACCAGGGCCACGTGACGGGGGTCGTAGCGCTCGATCAGATAGGCGGGGACGCCGTCGACCAGGCCGATCAGGGCGTCGTGGTGCTCGTCGACGGCGATCGCCGCGTACTTCTCCTCGATGTCCTGGAGCGAGTCGTCCTGCATCATCCAGTACGCCGACTTGGGATGGGTGACCCACCGGTGGATGAGCGCGGAGTCCGTGGCCGGATCGACGTGGCGGACGGTGAAGTCGGCCGGGTCGGCCGTCCGGGTCGGGGTGCGGTCGGTGTCCGCGGTGTCGTCGAGGTCGCGCGTGCGCATGGGAACCCTTCTCTCGGATGCACGGCCCCGACCGGGTAAGGGCGGTACGGTGCCGTGCGGGCGGGTCGGCGGAGGGCGCCGGTGAACACGAGGGCGGGGAGGGGTGGTTGGGCTCCGATCGGCGGTGCTCCACAGCCGACTCCGGGTCGGTGCACGGCTGGCGATCGGGAACTCCTCGTGGCCGTCGTGGGATGGGGCGCTCTAGATCGTCCCCGGAAGGAGCGACTTAGGCAAGCCTTGCCTTGGGGGGTGTTCGTGCGTGTCCGTCCGAGGGCCCGGAGGGACGGGCTCCCGCTGCGACGTCGTCCCGTCCCGACGCCGGGCGGTCGGGTCCGTCCGGGGTGACATCGCGGGGCCGGTCGGAGCAGCGTCCGGGGGCGCGGTCCGGGTCCGGGTGCGGGACGGTCCTACGGTGCGCCGGTGAACAAACCGCGCGTGACCCGTAGCCTCGCCGCCGCCGTGCTCGGCGGACTCGCCCTCGTCACCCCCGCCCTCGCCGCGCCCGCCCAGGAGGAGTGGGTGCGGACGGGGGAGGGGATCACCGCCGGGATCAGCGGCATCGCCGTGGTGGCCCGGGGCCCCGCCGGCGTCGACACCGTGGTGGTGCACGACAACAAGCGGCCGGGGGAGCCGCGGATCTCCCGGATCGGGCTGGTGCCCGGGTCGGCGCCGGCCGTCCGGGTCCTTCGCTGGCGGGGCGGCGACCGGGCCCCGGTGGACCTGGAGTCGTTGAGCCCCGTTCCCGGGGCCCCGGGGGAACTCGTCGCCCTGGAGAGTTCCGGGCACGGCTTCCACCTGCGGTTGACCGGGGACACGGCACAGGTGCTCAGGGAGTTCGCGGTTCCCGGAGCGGACGCGGTCGACCCGGCGGGCCACCGCGACAACTACGAGGCGTTCTTCCTCGCCGGAACCCCGGGCCGGCTCACCGCGGTGTGGGCCCACCGGGGCCAGGACGCGGACCCGGCCGTCCTGCACGCCGCCGCTCTCGACTGGACGGCCCTCGCCTTCGGCGCGCGCGACTCGGCCCCGGTGCGGGTGCCGTACCCGGCGGCCGGCGTGCGGCACGTCAGCGATCTGACGGTGTCGCCCACGGGCCGGGTGACGGTCACCTCTGCCTCCGACGCCGGGGACGACGGACCCTTCGACTCCGCGGTGTACGACGTCGGCCGGGTGGAGTCCGACCTCTTCGGCCGCCCCCGACCGGTGCTGCGGGACGCCCCGTTGCGGATCGCGGTCTTCCCCGGCCACAAGATCGAGGCCCTGGCCTGCGGCCCCGCCGCCCGGGGCGTGCTCGGGACGGACGACGAGAACGCCGGCGGCCGTCTGCGCGCCGCCACGGTCTGCCCGCTCTGAACCGACCGGGCCGCGCCCCCGCGGTGCGGCCCGGGACGTCCACCACCTCCCGGACGAAGCGCCGCCCGGCCTCCGGAACTCCGGACGGCTCCACCGGCCGGAACCCGGGACCCGCGGCCCGCCGCCCCGCCCCACCGGGGTCAGCCCGTCGGACGGACCCCGCCGCCCCGCGCCACCGGGTGCCCGTCGACCAGGTCCACGCTCTCGCCCGTGCGGGACGACAGCACGGCCGCGGCGGCGATCCGCACCGCCGCCACTCCGTCCCCGGGGCTCACCCGCGGCGGCGGTCCGCCCGCGAGGGCGGTGGTGAAGTCCCGTAGCTGGGCGAGGTACGGGCCGTCCGCGGGGCCCGGCGCCGGTTGGCCGCCGGCCGCGGAGTCGTGCTCCCGCACCCCGCCCGGGCCGGTGACCCGGAACGTCGTGCGGAACGGCAGGTCGCCCCGCCCCCAGGTGCCGTACACCCGGCTGACCGCGCCCGACGCGTGCGTGAGCACCGCCGCGCCCTGCACCAGCGGGGTGCCCCCGGCGCCGGGCGGCCGGCTGCGCACCCCCGCCCGGACCCGGACCACCTCGCCGGCTACCCACCGGGCGCAGTCCATGTCGTGGATCATGAAGTCCATCAGCACGCCGCCGGAGGACGCCGGATCGGCGAACCACGAAGCCCGCCCCGGGTGGGCGCCGCTGCGCGTGAACCGCAGCGCGGACGGGGGACCGAGCTCGCCGCGGGCCACGGCCCCGGCGAGCGCCGCGTACGCCGGGAAGTACCGCACCACGTGCGCCGGGAACAGCAACACCCCGGCCTCCTCGGCGGCGCGGGCGATCTCGGCGGCGTCCGCGCCCGTCAACGCGAGCGGCTTCTCGCACACCACCGACCGGCCGGCCCGGATCGCGGCCAGCGCGAGGGGACGGTGCTCGGGCGTCGGGGTGCAGACGTCGATCACGGTGCTGCGGTGCAGCAGGTCGTCCAGGTCCCGGGCCACCGTGACGCCTTCGGCGCGGTAGCGGTCCGCCAGCACGGCCGCCCCGTCCCGCGCCGACAGCACGGTGACCCGCGCACCCAGTGCCAGCCAAGCCGGCAGGTGCGTCCGGGCCATGGCCCCCGCACCGATCACCCCCACCACGAGTCCGGGGCCCGCCGTTGCCGTCCGTGCGCGCGTCACCCGCATGCCCCTCCCGCTCGTCCCCCGGACCGGGGGTGATCAGGACTCTGGCACACCGGCCGCCCGGGGGGAACCTCTCCTACCGGGCCGTCCCGGACACCGTGCGCACTTGACCTCAAGATTGATTGAGGTCCTACCGTCCCAGGCATGTCGATGGAGATCACCGCCTGGACCCAGCTCAACGGACTCGTCCACGCCCAGCAGGCCCGCCCCTTCACCCGGGCCACCCTGCGCCGCATCGGAGAGTTCGCCCGCCCCCACCGCACGCCCATCATCCGCTTCCTGATCCTCAGCGCCCTCACCTCGCTCCTCGCCGTCGTCACCCCGCTGCTCGCCGGCCGGATCGTCGACGCCCTCGTCAGCGGCGGCCCACCGGGCACGGTGGTGCGCATCGCCCTGCTGATCGCGGTGATCGCCGTCGCCGAGGCCGGACTCGGCCTGCTGGAGCGCCGGTTGTCCGCGGCGCTCGGCGAGGACCTGATCCTGGACCTGCGGCGCGCGGTCTTCGACCACGTGCAGCGGATGCCCGTCGCCTTCTTCACCCGCACCCGCACCGGCGCCCTCGTCAGCCGGCTCAACAACGACGTCATCGGCGCCCAACGCGCCTTCAGCAGCACCCTGTCCGGGGTGGTCGGACACGTGGTCACCCTGCTGCTCACCCTGGTGGTGATGCTCGCCCTCTCCTGGGAGATCACCCTGCTCGCCCTCGTGCTGCTCCCCGTGTTCGTGGTGCCCGCCCGACGGATGGGGACCCGGATGGCCTCCCTCCAACGGGAGGCCACCCAACTCAACGCCGCCATGGGCACCCGGATGACCGAACGGTTCTCCGCCCCCGGCGCCACCCTCGTCAAGCTCTTCGGGCGGCCCGGCGAGGAGTCGGCCGAGTTCGCCGCGCGGGCCGCCCGGGTCCGTGACATCGGGGTGCGCACCGCCATGGCCCAGTACACCTTCATGACCGCGCTGACCCTGGTCTCCGCGCTCGCCCTCGCCCTGGTGTACGGCCTGGGCGGCTGGTTCGCCCTGCACGGTGCGCTGGAGCCCGGGGCGGTGGTCGCGCTGGCCCTGCTGCTCACCCGGCTGTACGCCCCGCTCACCGCCCTCGCCGGGGCCCGGGTCGAGGTGATGAGCGCCCTGGTCAGCTTCGAGCGGGTCTTCGAAGTGCTCGACCTCAAGCCGCTGATCGAGGAGCGGCCCGACGCCCGGCAGGTCCCCGAGGGCCCGGTGGCGGTCGAGTTCAGCGACGTCCGCTTCGGCTACCCCGCGGCCGACCGGGTGTCCCTCGCCTCGCTGGAGGAGGTCGCCACCCTGGACACCCGGGAGGGCGGAGAGGTGCTGAAGGGCCTGACCTTCCGCGCCGAACCGGGGGAGACCGTCGCCCTCGTCGGGTCCTCCGGCGCCGGCAAGTCGACGATCGCGGCGCTGCTGCCCCGGCTGTACGACACCGACGCCGGAACGGTGCGCGTCGGCGGCGTCGACGTGCGGGACCTGTCCGCCGACTCGCTGCGCGCCACGGTCGGGATGGTCACCCAGGACGGGCACCTCTTCCACGAGTCGGTCCGCGCCAACCTGACGCTCGCCCGGCCCGACGCCACCGAGGACGACCTGCGGGACGCCCTGCGCCGCTCCCGCCTCGACGGCCTGGTGCGCTCGCTGCCGGACGGCCTCGACACCGTGGTCGGCGAACGCGGCTACCGGCTGTCGGGCGGCGAGCGCCAGCGGATGACCATCGCCCGACTGCTGCTCGCCCGGCAGCGCGTGGTGATCCTGGACGAGGCCACCGCCCACCTCGACAACACCTCCGAGGCCGCCGTGCAGCAGGCGTTGGCGGAGGCGCTCGCCGACCGGACCGCCGTGGTCATCGCGCACCGGCTGTCGACCGTGCGGTCCGCGGACCAGATCCTGGTGGTGGAGGACGGCCGGATCGTCGAACGCGGCACCCACGAGACCCTGTTGGCCGCCGACGGGCGCTACGCCGAACTGCACCGCACCCAGTTCGCGACCGATGCCCGGGCCGCCGATCCGGTGCCGGCCGCCGTCCGGGCCCCGGAACGGACCTGAACCGCCCTCCGTCCGTGCGGACCCCGGGTCCGCACGGACGTCAGGCCGCTCACTCCCCGGACCCGGCCCCCTGTACCGGGCCCAGGGCGAGCAGATAGGGGACGTCCATCAGCAGACGCCCGTCCTCGGCACGGTTGTGCGCGGCGAAGAGCGCGGCCAGCGCCTCCTGCGCGGCGCCCCAACGGCCCGCCGCCTCCAACGCCGAGCGGTGGCCGCGCAGCGGCCCGGGCTTCTCGGCGAAGGCCCGCACCGCGTGGTCGACGGACGGGTAGCCGACGCGGACCTCCCGCACCGGGGTCTCCAGGGCCACCGGAAGCGGGGCGAACCAGCGGCGGACCCGCTCCCCGTCCCCCCACCGGGTGGGCGCGTCCACCGCGGGCGGCGGTTCGGGCAACGCGGCGGTGACGGTCGGGGCGATCCGGCCGAACACCCCCTCGGGCGTCCACGCGGCGAGCGCCAGCCAGCCGCCGGGACGGCACACCCGGACGAGTTCCGCCGCGGCGCGCCGCGGGTGCGGGGCGAACATCACCCCGAAGGTGGACACCACCACGTCGAAGGAGCCGTCCGGGAACGGCAGTTCCCCGGCCTCCCCCTCGACGAAGCGGGTCCGTCCGCCGAGGCCGGCCGCCGCGGCGCGCGCCGCGGCCACGGCCAGCAGATCGGCCGCCGGATCGAGCCCCACGGCCCGGGCGCCGGCCCGCGCGGCGGCGAGGGCCGCGGGCCCGGTGCCGGTCCCCACGTCCAGCACCGTCGGGGCCGTCGCCGGCCGCGTCGACGCGGCCCGGGCCAGTACCCGGGCCACCACGTCGTCCGCCGCGTGCGCCCAGGCGTCGCCCGCCGCCGCGTAGCCGTCCGGCCCCGCCCCCGACCACGAGCCGCTCATCGGGACGCCCCGTCCACCAGTCGGTGCAGCGTCAGCCCGGCGGAAGCCAACCGGTCCGGCAGATCGGACAGTTCGGCGATCTCGTCGAGGTGGACGACCCCGAGCGGCCAAGGGGCGTGGAGCAGGTGGCGGGCGGTGTGGGCGGCGACCAGGGCGGTGAACCGGCTCTGCCGGTGGCCCCGGACGGCGTAGCCGACGCGTCGCCCGCCGCGGTGCGCGTCGACCCGTACCGCGAAGGCGTCCCCGCCCGGGTGCACCCGGCCGAACAGCGAGGTCAGCAGCCGGCCGGGGCCGGGCCGGGCCGCGAGCCGCAGCAGCCCCGTCGCGCGGGCCCCGAACAACAGCGCCGTCAGCAGCCGGGAGTCGAGGCACAACCGGGTGGTCACCCGGGGCACGCCCAGGGTGCGGGCCGAGGCGTGCTGGTCGGAGAACGGGAAGGGGTGGGCGGTGCGCCGTCCGAAGCCGGGCAGCGAGGTGCGCAGCCGGCGCCCGGCGGTCGGCGCGGCCAGGTGCGCCACGGTCCACCGCACCGCGTCGGCGCCGTGCCGTTCGCCCGAGCCGAGCAGCACCGTCACGTCGATCCGCTCGGCGCCGCCGACCTCCTCGTGGGCGCGGCGGGCGAGCAGGTTGGTCAGCCCCGGGGCCACCCCCACGCTGAGCACGGCCGCCGCCCGGGTGTGCACCGCCGTCTCCCGGAGCCCCTCGACGGCGGCGAGCAGGTCGGCGTCGGCCCCGACGTCGACCAGGTGGATGCCGCGCTCCAGGCAGATCCGGGCCACCGAGGCGTCCGGGGGTTCCACGCACAGCACCACCACCGCCACGTCGCCGAGGTGGTCGAGCACCCGCTCGAAGCCCCTCGGGTCGGTCACGTCCACCTGCACCCCGCCGTGGCGCCGGGCCCGCTCGGCGCTGCGTCCGCCGGGCACCACGCGCCCGGGGAACCACCGTTCCAGCGTCGCCGTCACCTCCTCGCCCACCGCACCGTAGCCGCCGGGCACGAGGATGCGCCCGGCGACTCCAGAATTCACTGTAGTCATACTCCAGTGAACCACACTGTAGTGTCACTACAGCAAAATGGGTGCGCGACTCCGTCCCGCGGGGAGGCCGGCCCGTCCGTCGTCGAAGGAGCCGCCGTGGCCGCCCCCGTCACCCGCGCCGAGAAGACCCGGCGCACCCGGCGCCGCATGCTGGACGCCGCCGCCGGGCTGTTCGTCGAACGAGGCTGGAGCGGAGCCACCGTCGAGGACATCGCCCGCCGCGCCGAGGTCGGCGTGCAGACCGTGTACTTCACGTTCGGCAACAAGCGCGCCCTGCTGAAGGAGGTGCTGGACACCGCCATCGCCGGGGACACCGACCCCGCGGCCACGCTGGACCGCCCCTGGGCCCGTGCGGTCCTCGCCGCCCCCGACCCCGCGGAACAGTTGACCCTCCAGGCCGCCGGCGCCCGCCGGGTGCTGGAGAGGGCCGCGCCCGTCCTGGAGGTGGTCCGTGCGGCCGCCGCCTCCGAACCCGAACTCGCCGAGCTGTGGCGCACCAGCATGGAACAGCGCCACACCGTCCAACTCGCCTTCGCCCGGGCCCTGGTGGACAAGACCGACGGTGGGCTGCGCGACGGGCACGACGCCACCTCCGCCGCCGACCTCGCCTTCACCGTCCTCGGCCCCGAAACCCACGGCCTGCTGGTGACCGTCCGCGGCTGGACCCCGGACCGCTGGGAGCGCTGGGCCGCCGACGCGCTGGTGCGCCAACTGCTGCCCTGACGGCCGGGCACCCCGGCGGCGCCCCGCCCCTGCTCCGTCTCCCCGCTTCCGGTCACTCGATATGACGATCGGACCGCCGGGGTGCTGGATTCGCGGAGGTGGATTTGTTAGGTCCCTGCCATGCCCAAGCACACCCGACCGCTCGTCCTCGCGGCCCTGGTCACCGCACTCACCTCACTGGCGGTCCCCGCCCTCGCGGCCCCCGCCCCGCCCCCCGGGCCCCCGGCCGGTGCCGGACCCTCGTCCGCCGGAACCCGCGCCGAGCCCGCCCCCCTGCACCGCGCCACCGTGCCCGTCCCGGGGCAGTACATCGTCACGGTCAAGAAGGACACGACCCCGGACGCCGTGCTCAAGAAGGCGGCACCCACGGCGAGGCGGCTCTTCACCTACACCGCGGCCCTGCACGGCTTCGCCGCCAAGCTCACCCCCGCCCAACTGACGGCGGTGCGCGCCCTGCCGGGGGTGGAGTCCGTCGAGGAGGACGGCACCGCCGAGGCCACCGCCCCGGCCGCCAGCTGGGGACTGGACCGCATCGACCAGCCCTACCTGCCGCTCGACCAACAGTTCACCGTGCACGGCACCGGCGCCGGGGTGACGGCCTACATCGTCGACTCCGGCATCGACTACCGGCACGCCGACTTCGGCGGCCGGGCCGCCCCCGGGTTCGACGCGATCGGCGACGGCAGGGGCGGCGCCGACTGCAACGGACACGGCACCCACGTCGCGGGCACCGTCGGCGGTGCGACCTACGGGGTGGCCCGCCAGAGCTCCCTGGTCAGCGTGCGGGTCCTGGACTGCGCCGCCCGCGGCGCCTGGTCGGGCATCATCGCCGGCTTCGACTGGGTCGCCCGCAACGCCCGCCAACCCGCGGTCCTCAACGGCTCCCTGGGCGGCGAACGCAGCGAAGCGGTCAACCGGGCGGTCGACAACGTCGCCGCCCGCGGGGTGCTCCCGGTGATCGCCGCCGGCAACGACGCCAAGGACGCCTGCGACGTCTCCCCGGCCAGCGCCGCCTGGGCGCTCACCGTCGGCGCCACCGACCACCGGGACCGGGAGACCGACTTCAGCAACTTCGGCCCCTGCCTGACCCTCTACGCCCCCGGCAAGGACGTCGTCTCGGCCCGGGCGGGCGGCGGCAGCCTCGCCCTGGACGGAACCTCGATGGCCAGCCCGCACGTCACGGGCGTCGCCGCGCTCTACAAGGCGGTGCACCCCTCGGCCACCGCCGAAGAGGTCGGCACCTGGATCGTCGGCCAGGCGACCCGGGACGCCCTGACCGTCAGCAAGTCGTCCCCCAACCGGATGCTGTACACCGGCGGTCTGTGACCCCCGCCGCCCCCGTGGGGCCGTACCGGACCGCGGGGCGTGGGCCGTGCCCTCGCCGGCACGGCCCACTGCGGCGGGGCCGCTTCAACCCACGAGTTCCACCAGGTCGGCGACGGCGTGCTCGATGTCCGGGAGGGCCAGCATCGCCAGGTGCGCCCGGCGCACCCCGGCGGCGATCGTGCGGTCGGCCAGGACCGCACGACAGGTGTCGGCGATGCCCTGGGGGGTGGCGTCGGCGACGTGGCGGCCCAAGCCCAACTCCTCCACCCGCTGGGCGTTCGGATGCTGGTCGCCGAACTGCGGGAGCACGGCCATGGGCGTGCCGGTGCGCATCGACTCCCGCACGCTGTTGAACCCCCCGTGGGTGAGGAAGAGGTCGACGGTCTCCAGCAGCAGCGGCTGCGGGAGGCGCTCGGTCACCCGGACGTGCGAGGGCAGGTCCGCCACGTCCACCGTCAACCCCATGGACGTCACCAGCACGGTGCACTCCTCCAGCAGGGCCGCGGCCCGGAGGATCGTCCGCAGGCTCTCCTCCGGGTGGGGCATCGGCAGGGGCATCGCGCCGCTGTCCGTCTCCAGGCCCCACTGGAGCATCAGCGGTGCCGCGGTGCCGATCGAGGCGAACACCAGCGGCCGGTCGGTGGGGAGTTCCGCCACCCAGTCGGGCAGCGCCAGCGCCCGGTCCACGGCCAGCGCCTGCCGATAGGTCCGGGCGCCGGGCAGGAACTGGGCGAAGGAGTAGGCCTCGGGCACGCAGTCGATCCGTCCGAACGGGACGATCGACAGCGGGTCCTCCCGGACCGGCAACCCCTGCTCGGTGCGGGAGGCGTTCAGCCCGGGCAGGAGGTCCGCCGGGTCGAGGGAGTTGCTCGCCCCGGAGGGCGTGGGCAACTGGGGGATGCCGCGGGCCTCCCCGATCAGCACGCTGCCCAGGTCCATCCCGTCGCGCAGGATCAGGTCGGGGGCGAAGTCCTCGACGACCGGCAGCAGCACCTGTTGCAGATCGAGCGCCATCGACCGGGACAGGCCCGAGACCATCAACTGCTTCAACTGCTGGGCGCGTTGTTCCTCGTCGAGGTCCTCCCGCGCGGCGAGGGCCTGGAGCCGGGGCACCTCGCGGTGCCCGGGCATGACGTCCGGCAGGAGGGCGGCCACCCGGACGTCCTCCCGGGCGAACACCGAAGCGATGATCGGCGTCGTGACCACCTGCACCGTGTGTCCGCCTGCGGCGAGGGCCCGTACCAGCGGAAGCTGGGCGCGACCGTGGGACGGACTGCCGAGGGTGGTGACCAGTACGCGCACGAAGAGGGCCTTTCTCCTGGGGTGTTGTCGGATCCCGCCCTCCCGGTCGGGCGGCGCGCGGGTCTAACGCGTGCGCCGCGACGAGGGGGAGGGGAGCGGGGCGACGGGCGCCCGGTGCGTCCGCCGGGCGGTGGCCGGCGAGCCTGCGTCGGCGGCCCCGCCGGTTCCCCGGGCGGTGTGGTCCACCTGCCGCCGTGACCACCACCGGCACCGACCGTAGGAGCGGGCCCCGCGCGGGTCAACGTCGAGAGCGGCCCGCTGGCCACTTCTGATCATGACCCGTCCGCGGGGTCGAGCGTCCGGGAAACACGTCCAGGCCACCTCGGAGAGCGCACCTTCGCGGTCCGCACTCCGACCGCCCGCCGGGCCGGCCCGAGGATCACCTGCCGTCCACCTCGGCGCAAAGAAGACCCTCCGCGTGCGCCGGCCCTCCGCGGAGCGCCGTGCGGCCGGATGCGGCGCGGCGGGGACGCTGACGTTCCTCGGACACGGCAGCGCCCCCTGGGGCTACCGGGTGGCGCGCCCCTGGGCGGCCGCAGTCAAGGCGGCGGCCAACTCGGCGTTCACCTCGGCCTGTTGCGTGGTCAGGTAGAAGTGCCCGCCGGGAAACGTGCGGATGCGGAACTCCGCGGTGGAGTGCTCGCGCCACCGATCGGCCTCCGCCACGGTGGTCTTCGGGTCGTCCTCTCCCACCAGCACCGTGATCGGACAGTCGACTCCGCGGTGCGGCGCGGCCCGGTAGGTTTCGATGACCCGGTAGTCGCCGCGCACCGCGGGCAGGGCCATGCGCAGGATCTCCTCGTCGTCCAGGACGTCCGCCTGCGTGCCGTTGAGCCGCCGCATCTCGTCGAGCAGACTCCGGTCGTCGCCGAGGTGCGTCCGTTCGTCGCGGAAGGTGACGGGTGCCCGTCGGCCGGAGGCGACGATCGCCCGGGGCGCGGCCCGTGTGCCGGCGAGCGCGAGGGCCGTCTCGAACGCGAGTACCGCACCCATGCTGTGCCCGAAGTGGACGGTCGGCAGGGGCTCTTCGCCTTCCAGGACCGGGGCGATGCGATCGACGTACTCCGAGACGCTGCGCACCAGCGGTTCGTGTCTGCGGTCCTGGCGGCCCGGGTACTGGAGGATCACGACGTCGGCGGAGGCGTGGGCGGTGGCGACGGGATGGTAGAAGCTCGCGGAGCCGCCTGCGTGCGGGAAGCAGACGAGCCGGACACGGGCGTGGGGTCGGGGTCGGAAGCGGCGCAGCCAACGCTCCCTCTCGGTACCGGGCAGGTGCACGGGGTCTCCTCGGGACGGTCATCGGTGACGGGTGGGGTCCACTTCTCACCGCAGGGATCATCCCCGGCGTCGGGGGCTCCTCATGCGGACTTCCGGCGAGGAACGGGGGAGCTCCCGCTCTCGTTGACGCTGCGGGACTCCCGGCCCTGCGCGCCCGAACGGGTCGAACCCGGCGACGGCGCGCCCGGAGGCGGCGTGGGCCCCCTCCCCGCCTCCCGACCGGGGCGATGGCGCCCGCCGTGCCGCCCCGTGACGTTGCCGGGAGGCACGGCGGCGCTCGGCCACCGGTCGGAGCCGGCGCTCAGCGGAAGCGTTCGGGGTGCAGGCCCCGCGCGAGTTCCGCCACCGCGTGCGGCGGCCGGACCCCGACCAGCGTGGCGGCCAGCGGAAGCGTCACGAACCGCTCCTCGCGGACCGCGGGCACCTCGGCGAGCGCCGGATGGGAACGCAGGAACTCCTTCTTCCGCTCCAGGCCGCCCCCACCCTCGTAGTCGTGGATCACGATGGCTTCGGGGCGACGCTCGGCGACCTGCTCCCAGGAGACGTCGCCGAAGACCTCGTCCAGGTCGGCGAAGACGTTGCGTCCCCCTGCCAGGGCGATGACATCGGTCGCCAGGCTCCTGCCGCCCGCCGTGTACGCCGTCTTCTGCCCGCTGTCGTACACCAGCACCGGCACCGCCCGGGCGCCCCGCACGGCCCGGTGGGCGTCCTCGACCCGTCGCCGCAGTTCCGCGACCAGCCGGTCGGCCCGCTCCCGCACGCCGAACACGCTGCCGACGGCACGGATCTCCGCATAGGCGTCGGACATCGACGTCCGGCCCCGCCCGCAGTACTCGAGGTTCAACCGGGTGTCGATGCCCGCCTCGGCGAACGCCTCGCGGGAGCGGCCCTCCTGTGCGGCGAACGCGCTGTCGAATCCGCCGTACACGAAGTCCGGTTCGGCGGCGAGCACCGTTTCGAACGAGGGCTCCCGTTCCGACAGGACCGGCAGTCCGCGGAACTCCCGCGCGTGCCCGGGCAGCGGAGCCGAATCGGGGAAGGCGGTCCCCACCAGCCGGTCCCCGAGCCCGAGCGCCAGCATCACCTCGGTGGGGTGCTGGTGGATGGTGACGACCCGCTCGGGCGGCCGCTCGTAGGTGGTGCGCACCCCGCAGTTGTCCAGGGTGACCGGGAAGCCGGGTGCGGACGGGGCGTCCCGGCCGCCGCGCCGCTCCGGGGCCCCGGTACCGCAGCCGGCGAGCAGGGCCGAGGCCAGGACCAGGGCGGACGTCCGACGGAACCGGACGGAAGCGGCGGTCACCGCGGGCGCACGGCCCGCAGGACCAACCGCTCCGCGTTCTCGTCGTAGGGGCGGGCGTCGAACCCGCCGAAGACCTCGATCCCCTCGAACCCGGCCTCCGCCACCATCGCGCGCAGCTCCACGGCGCTGTAGACGAACCACACCAGGGCCGCCCGGGTCACCCGCTCCCCGCGCACCAGCACCCAGTCGCTGCGCAGCCGGGCCCAGTCGTCCAGCACCGTGTCAGTCTGGACCATGAGGTCCTCGCCCTGTCGGACGACCTTGGGCGGGGTGACCCTGCGCGCCAGGAGCTCCTTGCCCGCGAGGTCGAGGAGGAGCGTCCCGCCGGGCGTCAGGGAGGCGTGCATGGTGCGCAGCACCCGGGCGTTGTCCTCGGGGTCCTCGAAGTACCCGAAGGACGTGAACAGGTTGAGGACCACGTCGAACTCGCCGGGGGCGGAGTACTCCAGCACGTCGGACCGGACGTACCGCGCGGCCACCCCCTCCCCGGCCGACCGCTCCCGGGCCCGCTCCAGCAGGGCGGGGCTGCGGTCCACCCCGGTGACCTGGTGCCCGCGGCGGGCCAACGGCACCGTGAAGACCCCCGGTCCGCAGCACAGGTCGAGCACCCGCGACCGCTCGGGGAGGTCGAGCAGGGGGGAGGAGCTCAGCAACTCCTCGCCCTGGGCGAACCGCTGCCGGGAGAACAGGAAGTCGTAGAACTCGATCCAGAAGTCATCGTCCTGGAATCCGCCCGTGTTCGCCATGGGGTTGGGGTGTCCCTTCGGGGTCGTCGTGGTGGGGGTGGTGCCGTGCGCGTCGGGTGCGCCGGAACAGCGGAACGAGCAGCAGCGGAGGGAGCAGCAGGCACTGTGCGGCGGCGGCCAGCCAGAACCAGCCCGTGCCACCGGTCCGGTCGGTGAGGTCGTAGAGCACGCCGCCGATCAGTGCGCTGACCCCGGCGCCGACCCCGGCCGCCAACCGCTGCTGGCCGAAGACGACCGCATCGGAGCGCGGGCTGCGGCGCAGCGCCTCCAGGTCGTTCTTGAGGAACAGCACGATGTCGCCGAGGGTGATCAACACCCCGCCCGCCACCAGCGCCGGGCGGGTGCCGATCGCCAACACCGCGAGCCCCGCGGCCAGTCCCGCGAAGCCCGTGCCCAAGGCCCACGGGTAGGACATCCGCGCGATCGCCCCGGAGGCCACCGGCTGGACGACGATCACCAGCAGGAAGCAGACCAGGAGCACCAGGCTGTAGAAGGTGCTCGACGCGCGCTCCACCGCATAGACGGCCAGGTAGTGCTGGAAGTGGAAGTACAGGTAGAACGCCAGGGCGTTGGCCGCGAACGGGAGGACCGCCACCCCGGTCAGCAGCCGGGCGTCCGGGTCCGGCGTCCGCGGCGCCTCCTCCCCGGCCGCGGGCAGCCGCACGTGCCCGGCGGCGACCACGAGGAAGAGCACCGTGGAGGCCAGGAACACCGGCCCCGGCGAGGACAGCACGAACGGGCCCGCGATCAACGGCCCGAGGGCCATGCCCGCGTTGAGGGCGGCGTTCCCGGCGGACAGGAAGGCGGGTCTGCGCTCCTCGTCCACCCCGTGAACCAGGTAGCCCTTGTTGGCCGGGAGGTAGAGCGCGGCCCCGGCACAGGTGAGGACCAGCGCGCCGACCGCGAGCGGTGGCCAGCGCAGCGCCAGGAGCAGACCGAGGAAGCCCGCCGTGCGGATCGCCAGCGCCCAGAGCATGGTGCGCCGCAGCCCGATCCGCTCGGTGAGCGCCCCGCCGAGCACCCCGCCGGAGAACTGCACCAGCGAGGCGACGGCGAGGACCACGCCCACCGTCCCGAGGCCCATCCCGAGCCGTTCGTGCAGGAACACCGACATGAACGGCAGCACCATGAAGCTGCCGAGCGGGATCAGGAACGAACTGAGCAGCAGGAACCGCAAGGGCCCGGTCAGGGTCGCCAGGGCGGCGCGCAGGGGTACCCGTCCGGTGGGCGGGTCAGCCACCGGCGCCTCGTGGGGTCCCGGGGAACGGCCGGGTCAGGACCCGGACCGTGTTGGCCGCCGCCACCGCGCGGTGGGTGGCCAGTTCCGCCGTCTCGGCCTCGGCGTAGACGATGCCCGCGTAGCCGCGGCTGTCGTCGAGGTGCTCGATCGGGTCGCCCGCCCGTTTGATCGGGTACCAGACGGGTGCACCGGGCAGGTCGGCCAACCGCTCCAAGCCGGCGACGCCCTCGAACACGCCGGGCCGTTGCGGATAGCCGAGGACGAAGGCGACGGCCGGTCCGCCCGGCGGCATGGTGTCCATGAGCCGGGGCCTGCGTCCGAGGGCGGCCTCCACCATCGCCTCGTAGACGTTGACGCCCAGCGCCCGGCACAGCCCCTCCCCGACCAGGGCGCCGCCGATCCGGGGATTGATCTCCACCACCTCGGGCCCGTCGGCGGTCAGCACGAACTCGACGTGCGCGAACCGGTCGGTGTACCCGACGGCCGCCAACACCCGGTCCAACCAGCGTTCCAGCTCCGCCCGCTGCCGTTCGGGGAAGGCGACGGGGAACGCGGTGATCTCCTCGCGGAAGAGCGGTTCCGGGGACATCAGCCTGCTGGACACCCCGAGCAGCCGGGTGCGGCCCGCCCAGGTCAGCGTCTCGGCGCTGTACACCGGGCCGGGGAAGAAGGGCTCCGCGAACAGGCGGCCCATCAACTCGCGCTGCCCCGCCTCGGCCAACGCCGCGTCCAGTTCGGCCTCGTCGCGCACCAACCAGACGTTGCGGCTCCCGGTGCCCGCGGTGTCCTTGAGGATCGCGGGCAGACCGGTGTCCGCGAGGACCCCCTTGCGCAACTGGGCCGGGTCGGCGCCCTCGGTGGCGTCCCCCCGGGTGAGGCCCGCCCCGTGGAGCAGCGAACGGACCCGCGCCTTGTCCCGGGTCAGCCGCAGCACCTGCGGATCCAGCCCGGGCAGGCCGAAGGCGGCCGTCAGTTCGGCGCTCACCGGCATCCAGGTGTCGGTGGAGCCGATCAGCCCGTGCAGTTCGGGCGTGCGCGCGAGTTCCGCGGTGACCGCGGCGACGTCGAAGGTGTCGATCTCCACGACGTCCAGCGCGCCGGGCGGCAGGCGCTCCAGTTCGTACCCGTAGTAGGCGGGGTCACGGGTCAGCAGCACCAGCCGCTCGTCGAGCGCGTCCGCGGCGCGGACCAGGTGGCCCAGTCCGAAGGTGAGGGATTCCAGGCAGACGACCGTCACGCGGTGTCCTCCTTCCGTTCGTCCGGGTCGGGCGTGCGGTCCCACGCCATCGTCGACCAGGGCATGGACATCTGTTGCGGAGAGTCCACCTCGACCGGCGCGAGCCCGGCCGGGTCGAGGGCCTCGGCGTGTCGGGCGTGGACCCGGCTGACGTACCGGTGCCCGGTGTCGGCGCCGACCACCAGGTGGACCCGGTCGGGATGGCGGCGGGCCTCGTGGGTGGCGGTGAGGTAGGCCGCGCCGGTGGACAGCCCGGCGAACACCGCGTGTTCGCGCAGGAGGGCGACCGTGCCGGCCATGGCGTGGGTGAAGTCCATCCAGTGGACGGCGTCGTAGAGGTGGTGGCGAACGTTGTCGAAGGGGATGGAGGAACCGATCCCGGCGATGATGGCCTCGGGGTCGTGGTGGTCCTGACTGCCGAAGGTGACGCTGCCGAAGGGCTGGACGCCCACGAGCCGCACGGACGGGTCGCGCTGCCGCAGCCGCTCCACCAGCCCGCCGGTGGACGCCCCGGAACCCACCCCGCCGACGACGGTCAGTGCCGCCTCGGGCAGCGCTTTGACCAGCTGGTCGGCAACCTCCTGGTAGCCCAGGTAGTGGATGTCGTCGTGGTACTGGCGCATCCAGTGGACGTCCGGTCGTTCGGCGAGGATCTCCCGCACCCGGCGGACCCGTAACTCCTGGTCCAGCTTGAGGCTCGTCGAGGGGGCGACCTGTTCGACGCTCGCCCCGAGGACCTCCAGTTGGGCCCGGGTGGTCTCGTCGACGGTGGTGGAGGCCACGATGTGGCAGCGCAGGCCGTGGCGGTGGCAGGCGAGGGCGAGTGCGTAGGCGTAGATGCCGCTGGAACTGTCGATCAGGGTCTGCCCGGGCCGTACGGCGCCCCGGTCGAGCAGGTGCCGTACGGCGGCCAGCGCCGAGTAGACCTTCATCGACTCGAAGCGGATCAGGACCGTGTCCGGGGACAGCCGGACGAGGTCGGGGGTCTTGAGGGCGTCCGCGATATGGGGGTGGATCACCCGTATCCTCCTTGGGCGAAGGCGCATTGGTGGCCGTGCGAGTGGAAGAAGGCGGAGAGTTCGTCCCGGGCCGAGAAGCCGATCGGGCGGGTGAACAGGAATCCGACCAGGGACCCGGTGTGGGCGACGAAGACTCCGTCGGCCCCGAACTCCTCGCGGTGGGCCAGGGCGGCTTCGAAGGTCCGTTTCGGTAGGACCTCCTGGGAGAGCACGGCGCTGGTGGTCGCGGCGCGGGCCACGGCCGCCGGGTCGCCGGCGGCGAATCCCTTGAGCAGGTCGGTCAGGCAGCGCTCGTACTCCCGTGCCCGCCGCCGGTACTGGTCCAACAGCGCAGGGGTGACGGCCGCGGTGTCCACCCCGCCGGGCTCCACCGCGTAGGCGGTGTGGAAGCCGATGTCGGTGCCGAGTTGTCGGACCACCCGGTGCCGGGCGCTGAGGTACAGCGCGAACTCGTCGAGGAAGACGCTGTCGGCCCGCTCGATCCGGGACAGCACCCGGGTGACGAGGGCGGGGTCGTAGGGCAGGGAGAAGATCCGGAACAGACAGCGCAGGGTGGCGACGACGTCCGCCGTGGAACTCGCCATGCCGACGCCCACGGGCAGTTCGGAGTGCGTGGTCCAGCGACCCGGCGGCAGGGTCAGGCCGTGGTGGTCGAGGAAGAGGTCGACGGCGGCCGTCGCCTTGGCGCCCAGCGGAGACGGCCCCGGGGGCGTGCGCCCCGGGGAGAAGTACACCCAGGAGTGGCGGCCCACCGGGAACGAGACGAGGGCGATGTCCGGCTGGGCGGCCGGACGCAAGGGGCCCTGGTACAACTCGCCGAGTGTGCCGTGGCAGACGCCCGCGAAGGTCCGGGCGGCCCGCTCGTCGCCGGAGGGCATCAGCGGTGTGCCTCCCGGGGCCGGGCCGTCCGGACGGCGTCCCGGGCGGACGGATCGCTCTGACCACTCGTCACGGACCGTTCCTCCTTGGTCATGCAGGGGCCATCGGGTCGTACGGTCGTGCGGACGGGGGTGGGGGAGGGCGCGTGCCGTCGATGAGCGACGGACGCCCGCACCGCGGGCCCAGTCCCCGGAGCCGCCGTGAACAGCGCGCACCGTTCCGCACGCGCGCAGCGGCAGGTCTTCGGACTCGTGGGCACGAGCCCGGGGGCTCACCTACCGGCCGTCGCTTCCCGGCGCTGGTGGCGCCAGTGCCGATGACGGCCTTCGTTCCCACTCACCGCTGCGGGACAGTCCCGGACTCGCACCGGGTTCCCTCTTGCGACGTGACGCCTGAGGCGGCACGAACCGACTGCGGTGGCAGCGTAGGACGCGCACTCCGAACGACGACAGGGGGCGGTGGTGCGGGTTGGCCTGTTGTGATCGTCGAGGAGGGGTTTCGAACGCCGCGCGTCCGCAGGCAGGCCCCCGTGGGCGATCTTCGAACGGGCCCCTCACTGCCGGCGGCGAAGGAAGTTGTCGTGAAACGTTCCCCCGCCACCCACCTGCCGCCGATGCCAAGGGGAAGGCGGGACGGTCCCGGCGCGCGGCGCGCGGAGAACGGCCGTGACGTTCGTGAATGAACCTCAGTCGACGGGGCCTGCGCCCGTGCTGACGTGCGCGCCGGCCCCGTCGACCGGCCGTCTGCCGGGCCCCTCGGGGGCGGCACCACCGCCCCCGGACGCGTAGACTTCCTGGAATGAGTCAGCGCCGATCAGCACCGGGCCGCCCGCGTACCAAACCCGCTGAGGAGCGGCGTGCCGACCTCCTCGACGCCGCCGAGCGGGTCTTCGCCGAACGCGGCATCGACGCCGCGCGGATCGACGAGATCACGGACCGCGCGGGCGTCGCGATCGGCACCTTCTACCTGCACTTCGGCTCGAAGCGCGATCTCATGCTCGCCCTCCAGGCCCGCTTCATCGACCGGCTGGTCGAGCGGCAGGACGCCGTGGTGCGGCAGCTGCCCGCCGACGACTGGGTCGGACGCGTGGACGCCTGGCTCAGCGACGCGGTCCACGCCTATCTGGAGCACGCCGAACTGCACGACGTGCTCTACGGCCACACCCCCATCAACGCCAAGGCGACGGTCCAGGCCAGCCCCGAGAACGCGCACGTCGAAGCCTTCCGGCGGCTCATCACCGAGCGCCCGGACCCGCCCGCGGACGCCCCGGACCCCGCCATGGCCGCGATCCTGATCTACGGCGCCTGGTACGGGGCCACCCACGCACTGCTGCACCACGAGGCCGAGGAGATCGACCGGCTCGCCGCAGAACTCATCGCCGCCATCACCGACCTCACCCATCGCTACCTGCGCATCGAACCCTGACGGGGCGGGCTGCCGGCGGCCCGTGTGACGACCCCCGGCAGCGCTCGGATCAGACCGCGTTGGCGATGCGCCAGTGCCGTGCCCGCTCGTACTGCTGGCTGAGGCGCGCGAACGCCCCGCCGGTACGGAGCAGCTCTTCGGGCGTGCCGGTCTCGGTGACCCGGCCCTCGTCGAGCGAGACCACGTGATCGGCCGCCGCCAGCGTGGCGGGGCGGTGCGCGATCACGATCACCGTGCGACCCGGGTCGTTGCCCAGGTTCGCGATGGCCTGCGTGATCGCCGCCTCGTTCTCCGGGTCGAGCGCCGAGCTGGCCTCGTCGACCAGCACGATCCGCGCCCGCTTGAGCATGGCCCGGGCGATCGCGACACGCTGGCGCTCGCCCCCCGACAGCTGCGCCCCGCCCTCGCCCACCCGGGTGTTCCAGCCGTCGGGCAGCCGGTCGATCACCTCGTCGAGCCGTGCCGCGGTGGCCGCCTGCCGGAGCTCGTCCCAGGTCGCTTCGGGGTGTGCCAGGCGCAGGTTGTCCTCGATGGTGTCGTCGAACAGGTAGACGTCCTGGAAGACGATCGCGATCTCGTCCAGCAGGGTGCTCGGATCGAGTGCGCGCACGTCCACGCCGCCGACGCGCACCTGCCCCTCCTGGACGTCGAAGAAGCGGGCGATGAGCCGGGTGACCGTCGTCTTCCCGGAACCGGACGGCCCCACCAGCGCGGTGGTGGTGCCCGCCGCGCAGCGCAGGGAGACGTCCCGCAACGCGGGGGCGTCACCGCCCGGGTAGGTGAAGTCGACGTGCGAGAACTCGATGTCGGCCTGCTCGATGGTCCGCACCGGCTCGGCCGGCACCGGAAGGGCGGGCGCGGCCAGCAGGTCCTCGATGCGCGCGATCTGGTTCCGCATCGCCCGCAGCGCCCCGATGAGGTCGATGAGGTTGCCGAGCGGCTCCAGGAAGCGGGCGGAGAGCACCAGCAGCGCGATCGCCTCGGCGACCCCGATGCGCTCGCCGAGCATCAGCCCGGCGGCCAGCGCGAGCACCGCGACGAAGCCGCCCATGATCACGGCGGTGTAGACGAAGAACGGGCGGCGCGCACGACGCATGCCGTCCCGGTAGGTCTCGCGGTGGTCCTCCAGGGCGGCACGCATGCGGGGCGTGCCGTCGGCGTGGCCGGCCGCCCGCAGCACCGGCTGGGCCTGGCCCAGCTCGATCGCCCGGCTGGCGACCCCGGTTGCCGCCTGCTCCAACTCGATCTCGGTGATCTCGGCGATCCGGGCGGCGCGCTGGAGCGCCCACCAGGCGACGAGCGCGATCAGGCACAGCAGCAGGGCCATCCGCCAGTCGACGAAGAAGGTGATGGTCACGATCGTGGCGGGCAGCAGGGTGGAGGTGATCGCCGGTCCCGCGACGGTCACGGCCAGGTGCGCGGCGTTGCCCACGTCCGCGGTCACCCCGCGGGCGAGTCGCGCCTTGTGCTCGGCGGTGAACCAGCCCAGCGTCAAGGTGCTCACATGACGCATCAACCGCCGCCGCAGTTGCGCCGCGAGGACCCCCGACGCCTTGAAGCCCACCGGGGTGGCGACGATGCTCAGCACGGCGTACGCGAGCGCGCAGACGCCGCCCAGCACCAACCACGGGGTGGCCGCCCCCAGATCGGGGTCGGGGCGCACCACGGCGTCCAGGATCGGCACGAGCAGGCCGAGCATCAGACCCTGTAGTACCGCCTGTGCCGCGGTCAGCAGCCACAACCGGGCCAGCACCTGTGGCTGCGGCCACAGCCGGTACAACCGACGGATCATGCGAGCACTCCTTCTTGTGCCGCCCACATGCGGGCGTACAGCCCGTCGCGGGCGAGTAGTTCGGCGTGCCGGCCCTGCTCGACCAGTCGTCCGCCGTCGAGGACGAGGATCTGGTCGGCGCCGGCGATGGTGTGCAGCCGGTGGGCGATCACGATCACCGTCTTGCCGACCGCCAGGGTGGCCAACGCCTCCTGGACCGCCGATTCGCTGTCGGCGTCCAGGGCGGCCGTCGCCTCGTCCAGGACCACGATCGGCGCTCCGGACAGGATGGCCCGGGCGATCGTCAGCCGCTGGCGCTCCCCACCGGACAGACCGCCGCCGCCCGCGTCCAACGGGGTGTCGTACCCCTGGGGCAGCCGCTCGATCACCTCGTGGACGTGCGCGGCCTCCGCCGCCCGCCGCACCTCCTCGTCGCCGGCGTCCGGTCGGCCGATGCGGATGTTCTCCGCCACGCTGTCGCGCAACAGCGCCACGTCCTGGAACACCAGCGACATCGACGCCAGCAACTCCGCGGACGGAACGGACCGCACGTCGACGCCGCCGATCCGGACGGCTCCGTCCGACACGTCGTAGAAGCGGGGCAGCAGGCTCGTGAGCGTCGTCTTCCCGGCGCCGGACGGCCCCACCAGGGCGGTCACCTGACCGGGCGGGCAGACGGCGGTGACGTCCTCGATCGCGTTCTTCGTGCCGTCGTAGGAGAACGTGACCCGGTCGAACTCCACGCCGTGCCCCTGCGGCCGCTGCGGGCGCTCGGGCTCGGGCAGCGAGGAACGGGACAGGAGCTCCTCGATGTTGGCGGCACCCATCCTGCCCTTGCGCACCCCTTGGGCGGCGCTCACGGCCGGCAGGATCGAGTTGGGCAGTCCGATCGCGACGACGAGGAAGGCCACGAGGTCGGCGACCCCGAGCGACCCCCGGTCGACGAGCACCAGCCCGGCGGCCGTCACCGCGGTGAGGACGGCCATCTCCGAGCCGAACAGCCGGCAGGCCGCGGAGCTGTAGCGCACCTCGGCGACCCAGGCCCCGAACGCCTTGGTGTGCTCGTCCACGGCGTCGTCGAAGCGCCGCATCACGCGCCCGCCGGTGCCGAAGGTCTTGACGACCTGGATGCCGTCGGCGTACTCGACGCTGGCGGCGCTGATCCGTGCGTCGGCGGCGATCAGTCGGTTCATGTGGGTCGTCATGGACCGCATCGAGATGCGGTAGAAGAGCCCCATGAGGCCCAGGACGCCCAACACGACCAGGGCCATGGTGACGTCCACGGAGAGCAGGTAGCCGGTGGCGAACACCATCACCGTGACGGCTCCGGTCAGTTGGCCCAGGGCGTGCGCGATGACCTCGTGCATCTCCTCCAGGTCACCGGTCATCGCCCGCTTGACCTTGCCCGAGCCCGAGGCCCGGAACCAGCCCAGCGGCAGGGTGCCCAGGTGGCGCACGATCCGCACCCGCACGTCGTGCAGGATCTTCGCGTCCGCGTAGTGGCCCACCCGGGCGGACTGCACGAAGAGGACCAGCCACACGCTCGCTCCCGCCGCACCGATGGCGACCCAGGTCCAGATGGCCGTCCGTGAGCCCCCGGGGTCGTCGAGCATCAGGCGGGCGATCTCGGCGACGGCGATGTAGGGAACGATGCCCGCCGCCGCGCTCAGGGCGGACAGGACCGCACAGACGACGAGGTGGGTGCGGATGGGGGCGAAGAGGCGCATGAGTGCGCCCGGACCTGCCAATCCTGGTGTCTGCGACGACGATGTTGATGGTTTCATTAGGGTAACCTAACATGGCGACTGAGGCTCATTCAATAATGTGCACATCACCCTCAGTGGCTTGTTCGTGCCATTCCGTGAAGGGAAAACCGCTTCATGCTCCAGCCGCACTTCCACCGCACGTCCCGCAGCCGTGCACCGCACTTCGCTCCTCTACGGTTCCGGGCCGTCGCACTCGGCGCCCTCCTCGCGCTCACGGCCGTCGGATGCGGAGGCAGCGACGACACGGGGGGCGGGAAGGGCGAACCAAGCCGGATCGCCTTCGAGTCCTGCGGGGAGAGACTCGAACTCGACCGCGCCCCGCAGCGCGTGGCCATCACCACCGACGCCATCGCCGACACCTTGTTCGACCTCGGGGTCGGCAAGCGGATCGTCGCCAAGACGCGCGGCGAGTCCGCTCCCGCACCGGAGTTGAGGGACCGACTCGCCGACCTGCCCAGCCTCGGGGCCCGCAACCCGAGCACCGAGGCCATGATGGCGGCCAAGCTCGACCTCCTGATCACCGACCAGGTCGAGAAGGTCTCCGGCAAGCAGGGCAGCCCCACCGTCGCGGAGTTGAAGCGACTGGGCATCGCCACCTACGTGGTGGGCGGCGGTTGCGCCAAGGACCTCGCCGCGGACGCCAGCGGGCTGGAGGCGCTCGACGGCGACCTGCGGCAGCTCGGCCGGATCTTCGACGTGGAGGACCGGGCGAAGAAGGTGGCCGACCAGAAGCGCGAGGAACTCGACGACGTGCGACGGCGCGTGGCCGAGCAGCCCAAGCGCGGCGTCGCGAAGATATCCAGGGTCGCCGGCCAGCTCTACGTCACCTCCGGCGGGCTCTCCAACGACGTCATCGAACGGGCCGGCGGGAAGAACCTCTTCGCCGAACTGCCGGGGCAGTTCGCCCCGATCAGCGCGGAACAGATCGTCGCGCGCAACCCCCACGCCCTCATCATCGACGACTTCGCAGCCTCGAAGGCCGGCCACCGGGAGTCGATCGAGTTCCTGGAGAAGACCTTCCCCACCGTCGACGCCGTGAAGGAGGGACGCGTCCTCGTGTTGGACGCGGCCAAGTCGGGGGCGCGCGGCAGCACCCGGCCGGTGGAGGGCGTCACGGAGACCGCGCGCTTCCTGCACCCGAGCGTCTTCCGCGCCGCCCGGTGAGGACCCCCATGTCCAAGCAACCCTCCGCGGCGACGGTCACCGATGACGGTGCCCGCCCCGGCGGCGGTTCCGACAAGGGCCTGCGCCGTGCGGGCTGGCGCGCCTCCCCGGGCGTCCTCGTCCCGGTGCTGCTCGTGCTGCTCCTCGTCACGGTCTGCGCGGCCGTGGCGGTCGGGTCGGTCGGCGTGCCCTTCAGGACCGTCGTCATGGTCATCGGCGAACGTCTCCTGGGCATCGAATCCACGGCCAGCGCCATGGACGAACAGATCGTGTGGAACCTCAGGCTCCCGCGCGTCCTGCTGGCGGCCGTCGTCGGCGCCGGCCTGGCAGCCGTCGGCGTCACGCTCCAGGCGACCGTGCGCAACCCGCTCGCCGACCCCTACGTGCTCGGAGTCTCCGCCGGCGCGGGCCTGTTGGCCTCCGTGACGATCGCGTTCGGCTCGTTCGCCGTCGCCGGACTCTCGACCTCGGCCGCCGCCTTCGTCGGCGCGCTCCTGGCCACCACCGTGGTCCTCGCCCTGTCCCGTCGCGCCGGTCGGGTCGTCCCGAACCGTCTGGTGCTCGCCGGGGTGACGCTCTCCTACCTGTTCAGCGGCGCCACCAGCTTCGTCATCTTCCGCAGCGGGAACGCGGACGCGGCGCACTCGGTGCTGTTCTGGCTGCTGGGCTCGCTCTCCGAGTCCTCCTGGTCGAACCTGCTGCTGCCCGCGGTGGCCGTGCTCGCCGCCGGCCTGTACCTGACGGTGCAGACCCGTTCCCTCAACGCACTGGCCGCGGGGGACGACGCGGCGCTCTCGCTCGGCGTCGCCGTGCACCGCACCCGCATCCAACTCCTGGTCGTGGCCTCGCTCCTGACCGGGGTGCTCGTCGCGGTGTCCGGTGGCATCGGATTCGTCGGCCTCATCGTTCCGCACCTGGTGCGCCTCGTGATCGGCCCCGACCACCGGCGGCTGCTCCCGATCGCCATGCTCGTCGGTGCGATCTACCTCGTCGCCGTCGACGTGCTGTGCCGGGTCGTCGTCCGTCCCGAGGAACTCCCCATCGGCATCGTCACCGCACTACTCGGCGCACCGGTCTTCCTGTGGCTGCTGCGACGCTCGGAGGCTTCATGAGACTCTCGTTGCACGACGTGAGCGTGCGACTGGGCCCCGTCCCGATCGTCGCCGACTGCGACCTCACGGTGGACGACGGCGAGCGCGTCGGCCTCGTGGGCCCCAACGGCAGCGGCAAGACCTCACTGCTGCGGACCATCTACCGGGCGATCGATCCCTTCGCCGGCAGCATCGCACTGGCCGGCGACGACGTGCGGACGCTCAGCCAGCGGGAGATCGCGCGCCGCGCCGCCCTCGTCGCCCAGGACAACAACCCCGACTTCGACTTCACCGTCGAGGAGGTGGTGGCCATGGGGCGCGGACCCTGGCTCCGCGCCTTCGAGGCGACGTCCGGCCGCGACGGCGACACGATCGGACGTGCGCTCGAACGCGTCCGGCTGACGGACTACCGCACCCGGCGGCTGTCGACCCTGTCCGGCGGGGAACGGCAGCGGGTCCTGGTGGCCCGGGCGCTCGCCCAGGAGAGCCCGCTGCTCCTGCTCGACGAGCCGACCAACCACCTCGATGTGCACGCCGGCCTGGAACTGCTCGAACTCGTCCGCGATCTGGGGCGCGCCACGCTGTGCGTCCTGCACGACCTGAACCTCGCGGCCACCTACTGCGACCGGCTGTACGTCCTGCACCGCGGGCGGATCGTCGCGGGCGGTCCACCGGCGGAGGTGCTGAGTCCCGAGCTCGTCCGCACGGTCTTCGGCGTCACCTGCACCCACCTCACCCATCCGACCACGGGCGGCCTGCTCCTCGCGTTCTCGCCCCGGCACGTCGCCCCGGTCTCCGCGCTCGGTCGCGGGAGGTAGCCGCCGGAAGGCGGGTGGGCCCCTCCCGTGGGGAGCTCACCCGCCCGCTACGCCCGGCGGGCCCGCCCCCCGAGCCGCGGCAGCGGTCTGCGGCGGACCCACCCCGTGCGGCGCAGCCCCGCCCGGACGCAGCAGACCGCCACGGCCGCGCCCAGTGCCGTCGCGCCCGGTGCGGAGGGGACGAGGTCCAGCAGGGCGATGCCGAGCACCACGGCGACCACGCCGTCGAACTGCCACCGCAGGACGCGCAGCCCGGAGAGGTCACCGAGCGGGGTGAGGACCGGGAGCAGCAGTTCGAGGGGGAGGTCCCCCTTCATCTCCCGGAGGAATCGGGCGCCGAGGGCCACCACGGCCGATCCCGCGACGAGCAGGGCCGTGTCGGCCGGGCCGGTGGCGAGGGCGGTGGGCGGGACCAGGAGCGCGAGCGCCGCACCCGGGCAGGCGCCGACCAGTACCGCGACGACGGGCCAGGCCAGGGCGCGGGCGGGCGCCGTGCCCCAGCGGTCGCCGAACAGCGGGGCCAGCGTCAACTCCTCGCGCAGGTCGCGCCAGGTCTCGCCCACCCACCCGGACCCCAGGTAGAGGCAGATCGCACCGGCCGTCCACAGGGCGAAGGTCCGCCCGCTCTCCGGCCCGGCCGCGCCCAGGGCGGTGCCGGCGCCGCCGGCTGGCAGGAACACGGCCGCCGCCAGGGCACGACCGGGTGTGCGCAGGGCGCGCACCGCACCCCGGGCGAGGTGCCCGCGCAGCCGTCCGTCGGCCCGGACCAGGACGGCGGTGCGGGCGTGCGGCTTGGGACGGTACAGGTCGAGCGCGTGGTGGAGGGTGCCCGTCCAGGCGTAGGCCCGGGCCTGGGAGGCGCGCGTCGACGCGCGGGCGAGCCGTGTGAGGTCCAGGGCGGCCAGTGAGCGGAAGGCCACCCGCCCGAGGGCGGCGGCGGCGACCGTCAGTGCGCCGGCGAGGAGCCACGGGGCGCCCGTACCGCCCGGCCCGGTCCGGCCCGCCACCGTCACGGCCACGCCCACGACGCCCGCGGCGGCGACCAGCGCGAGGTGGTCGAACGCGCCGCGGACCTGGCCCCACAGCCAGGCCGCCGCGGTGAGGGCCCCCAGGCCCGCGGCGAGCGCGAGACCCGGCAGCGCGGTGTCGAGGCGGTCGAACAGGTCCGTGGTGAGGTAGCCGGCGGTAGCCGTCGCGAGCAGCACGGTGGTGCCCGCGTACGCCAGCCGGCGCCGGGCGATCGCACCGAGGTAGTGCGTCGGGGGGATGTCCGTGGTGGTGAACACGTGCAGCAGGAAGGGGCGCATCACCAGCGGCCCCCAGAGCCGGCCGAGCAGCGGGGCGCCCGCGCAGGCCGCGACCGCGAGCGCCGAGACCGCGGCCACCGTCCGGTCGGCGGCGGCGAGGGGGACGAGCGTCGGGGCGGTGCTCGCGGCATGGACGACCGGCACCCCGTAGAAGAGGCCGAACAGCACGAGGAGGTAGGCGGTGTACGCACGGCCCCGCACCGTGGTGCGCCCGGCGCGGCGGGCGTGGTGGTGCCACACGGACCGCACCCGGACGTCGGGAGCGGCATCGGGCGCGGTGCGGGCGGGCGCGCTCACCCCAACTCCACCCGCCCGTGGCAGGCGTCGACCAACGCGGGGTCGTGGGTGGCGATGAGGAAGGCTGTGCCCCGGGCGGCCCGTTCGGCGACCAGGTCGACCACCAGGCCCACCCGCTGTCCGTCGAGGTGCCGCTCCGGTTCGTCCAGCAGGACGACCTCGGCCGGACGCACCCAGGTCAGCGCCAAGGTGAAGAGGTGGAACTGTCCGGACGAGACCTGGTGGGGGAAGCGCTCGCCCAGGCGGGACAGCCCCATCCGCTCGATGACCTCGTCGGCGCGTGCGGTGGTCTCCGGTGCGTTGCCGTACCAGGAGGCGGCGACCAGGACGACCTGCTCACGCAGTGTCATGTCGCGGGCCACGGGGATGGGTTCGACCAGCGAGGCGACGAGCTTGCGGTGCGCGGTGCTGGCCGTGGTGGCGGGTTCGCCCCGCAGGGTGCAGCAACCGGCCGTGAGGATCGCGCTGTTCAGGAAGGCCCGCAGCAGGGTGGTCTTCCCCGAGCCGTTGCCGCCGGTGACGCACCAGGACTCGCCGGGCGCCACCGCGAAGGTGGTGGGCGCGAGCAGCGTCGTCCCGTCGCGCACCACCGAGGCGCGGTCCGCCGCGAGTACGGGTTCCCCCGTCACCTCTCCTCTTTCCGTCGGGTTCCGCCGGCTCGGCTCCGATGCCGGAAGGGCGGTCAGCGCGAACCGCTCCAGGGCGCCGGGACGAAGGTCCAGGTGACCTCGGCGGGGCCGGGTCCCGCGTTGCGCCAGGTGTGGGGTTCGCGCCCGGAGAAGGTGAGGGTGTCCCCGGAGGCGAGGGTCTCGGTGCGGTCGCTGAAGCGGACCTCGACCTCGCCGTCGAACACGTGCAGCACCTCGACCTCGCAGTTGACGGTGTAGAGCTGCTGGCCCCCGTGCGCCCCCGGTTCGAGGTGCGAGCGCAGGATCTGGATCTTGGACTGGGCCCGGGGGGTGACCATCCGGTCGACCACGCCGTGGCCGCCCATGTTGAGGTGCGGGGCCGACTCCAACCGGACCACCTCGGTGTCGGCGTCCTCGAAGAGCGAGCCGACCGGCAGGGACAGCACCTGGCAGAGGGTGACCAGGGTGGTGACGCTCGGCGAGGTCTCGTCACGCTCGACCCGGCTGAGGAAACCCCTGGTCAGACCGGTCGCGGCGGCGATCTGCTCGATGGTGAGCCCCTGGGCCTTGCGGCTGGCCCGGAGCCGGGCGCCCACGCGGACCGGATCGGCGGACGGCTCCGGGTGCAGCGCTTTCATCGAAATCCTCGCGTCGCTCGTACGGCTTCCGGACGACCCTTGACAGGGTGGTAACCCGGGGCAACACTACCCGGAATAGAAGTTGTCAAATAAGCATTCTTTGTTGTGTATAGGTAACTTCACCTGGTGACCGGAACCGAGGTACCGATGAACTCCGCCCCGCTCCCGCAGGAGCCCCCGATCGGCCCGCCGGACGCGAGCGTCAGCCCCCGCTACGCCGGGATCGCCACCTTCGCGCGGCTGCCCCGCCTGGAGGACGTGCCGCGCGCGGACATCGCCGTGGTCGGTGTCCCGTTCGACAGCGGGGTCAGCTACCGGCCCGGCGCCCGCTTCGGGCCCGCGCACATCCGTGAGGCGTCCAGGCTCCTGCGGCCCTACAACCCCGCGCAGGACGTGGAGCCCTTCGCGGCCCAGCAGATCGCGGACGCCGGTGACATCGCCGCCAACCCGTTCAGCCTCGACGAGGCCGTCGCCCAGATCCAGGCCGCCGCCGAGGAGCTGACCGCGGACGGCACCCGACTGCTCACCCTCGGCGGCGACCACACCATCGCCCTCCCGCTGCTGCGTGCGGCCGCCGGCCGGCACGGCCCGGTCGCGGTGCTCCACTTCGATGCCCACCTCGACACCTGGGACACCTACTTCGGTGCGCCCGTCACCCACGGCACCCCCTTCCGGCGGGCGTCCGAGGAGGGGCTCATCGACCTCACGGCGAGCCTGCACGTGGGCACCCGCGGGCCGCTCTACTCCCGCGAGGACCTGCGTGACGACGAACGCCTCGGTTTCGCCGTCATCTCCAGCCCCGAGATCGAGGCCGAGGGCCTGCCCCGGGCGATCGAGCGGATGCTCGCCCGCCTCGGCGACCGGCCCGTCTACCTGTCCATCGACATCGACGTCCTCGATCCCGCGCACGCCCCCGGCACCGGCACCCCCGAGGCCGGCGGCATGACCAGTCGCGAACTGCTCGCGATGATCCGCGCCCTGCGCGGGGTCGACCTGGTGGGCGCGGACGTGGTCGAGGTGGCCCCCGCCTACGACCACGCCCAGCTCACCGCCGTGGCGGCCGCCCACACCGGCTACGAGATCCTTTCGGCGATGACGCCCGACCACCTGCCGCCGCACGAACGGCCCCACGGGCGTTAGCCCACGAACGAGAGGGGAAGACGCCATGTCCTCCTCGGAAACCGCGACCCAGCGCGAATCCGCGATCGAGCAGCACTCGATCGACTACGTGCCCCAATCGGAACGGCACGGCAAGGTCTGGCACCAGGGCCCGTTCTGGTTCACCGGCAACTTCGTGCTGCCGACCATGGTCGCTGGCTTCGTCGGCGCCTCCATGGGGCTGAGCGTCTGGTACAGCGTGCTGGCCATCGTGCTCGGCGTCGGCGCCGGCACCTTCTTCATGGCCTTCCACGCCAACCAGGGCCCCCGCATGGGCCTGCCGCAGATGATCCAGTCCCGTGCGCAGTTCGGCAGCCGCGGCTCGACCGTGCCGTTCGCCGCGACCGTCTTCGTCTACGTCGGTTTCCTGGTCTTCGACACGGTCCTCGCCGAGCAGGGCCTCGGGCTGCTGCTGCCGGACGGGAAGCTCTTCTGGTTCCCGGTGCTGATCGCGGTCTCCATCGTGATCGCCGTCGTCGGCCACGACCTGCTGCACTTCGTGCAGCGCTGGCTGACCTACCTGCTCGTCGTGGTGTTCGCGATCCTCACGGTCGTCGCCATCGTCCACTTCGGCTCCAACCCCACCCCCGCGGACGTGCCCGCGGCCGCCGCCGGCTGGGACATGACGGCCTTCCTGGTGCAGTTCTCCCTGGCCGCCGGCTACAACATCAGCTACTCGGTCTACGTCTCCGACTACACCCGGTACCTGCCGGCCAAGGTCCGTGCGCGCGGCCTGATCACCGCCGTCTACGCCGGCGCCGCGTTCTCCGCCGTCTGGCTGATGTCGCTGGGCGCGATCCTCGCCAGCTACCTGCCGAACCCGGACCCCATCCTCGCCCTGCGCGAGGTCGGTGACCTGCTCTTCCCCGGCTTCGGCCTGATCGTCGTGATGACCTCGGTCCTCGCACTGATCTCGATCATGGGCGTCAACGCCTACGGGGCGATGCTCACCGGTGCCAGCGCCATCGACGGCTTCCGCAAGGTCCGTCCCACGGTGCGCCTGCGGATCACCGGACTGATCGTGGTCGGCCTGGTGTCCCTGGTGGTCGCCCTGCTGATCCCGGACGACTACATCGGCAGCTTCAACAACTTCGTGCTGATGATGCTGTACTTCCTCGTCCCGTGGACCGCGGTGAACCTGGTCGACTTCTACTTCGTGCGCCGGGGCAAGTACGCCATCGCCGAGATCCTCAAGCCGGACGGCATCTACGGCCGCTGGGCGTGGCGCGGCGTCACCGCCTACCTCCTCGGCTTCGCGGCGATGATCCCGTTCTTCTCGACCACCTTCTACGTGGGACCGGTCGCGGACGCGCTGGGCGGGGCGGACTTCTCGTTCGTCGTCGGCCTCACCGTCTCCGGCGTGCTGTACCTGCTGTTCTCGCGGAACCTGGACCGTGACGCCGAGGCCGTCGCCCGGGCGGCCAGCGAAGCGGAACTGGAGGGAACGTCCTCATGAGTCAGCAGCCACCCCGGCCCGCCGAACCGCGGCGCACCGCGGTCACGGTCGCCGTCTGCCAGATCGCCCCGCAGGTCGGTGACACCGCGGGCAACCGACGGCGGGCCCGGGTGGCCGTCGAGGAGGCGGCCGGCCGGGGTGCGCGGATCGTGGTCCTGCCGGAGCTGGCCAACACCGGCTACGTCTTCACCGACGAGGACGAACTGCTCGCCGCCGCCGAACCGCTGGACGGTGACACGATCCGGCAGTGGGAGGACCTGGCCGCCCGGTGGGACCTGGTCATCGTGAGCGGGTTCGCCGAGCTGGGCGAGGACGGCCGTGCCTACAACGCGGCGGTCCTCATCGACGCCACCGGGCTGCGCGCCACCTACCGCAAGGCCCACCTGTGGAACGGCGAGAAGACCTGGGGCTTCACCCCCGGCGACGCACCGCCGCCCGTCGTCGACACCGCCCACGGCCGGATCGGCTTCATGGTCTGCTACGACCTGGAGTTCCCCGAATGGGTCCGGCTGGCCGCCCTGGCCGGCGCCGAACTGCTGTGCGGTCCCGTCAACTGGCCGCTGTACCCCCGCCCCGAGGGGGAGCGGCCCGGCGAGATCGTCCGGATCCAGGCCGACGCCTCGGTGAACCGCATGTTCGTCGCGGTCGCCGACCGCACCGGCACCGAGCGCGGTCAGGACTGGCTCGGCGGCAGCGTGATCGTCGACGCCGACGGTTACCCGGTGACCCCGCTCCACCTCGGTCGGGAGGCGATCGCCACCGCGACCCTCGACCTGGCCGAGGCCCGTGACAAGGCCATCAGCGAGCACAACGACGTCCACGCGGACCGCCGGCCCGCGCTGTACGCACTCCCGGGAGGGAAGCAGTCATGACCAGCACCGCGTCCACCACCGTCGCCATCGTCCAGCAGCCGCCCGCCCTGCTGGACCTGGAGGAGTCGCTGCGCCGGGCCACCGCCCACGTCACCGAGGCCGCGCAGGCCGGCGCGGACCTGGTCGTCTTCCCCGAGACCTGGCTGACCTGCTATCCGGCATGGGTGTTCGGCCTGGCCGGCTGGCGCGACGCCGAGGCCCGGCGGTGGCACGCCCGGCTGCTGGAGCAGAGCCCGACCCTGGACCCGGTGCACGGGGACGACGCCCTCGCCCCGGTGCGGGCGGCGGCCCGCGAGCACGGGGTGACCGTCGTCCTCGGCCTCAACGAGCGCGCGGCGCCCTCCTCCGGGTCCCTCTACAACTCGCTGGTGACCATCGGCCCGGACGGCGGCACCCTCAACCTGCACCGCAAGCTGACGCCGACGCACACCGAGCGCATCGTCTGGGCGGCGGGCGACGGGGCGGGCCTGCGCGTGGTGGACACGCCCGCGGGCCGCCTGGGCTCCCTGGTGTGCTGGGAGCACTTCCACCCGCTGGCCCGGCAGGCCCTGCACGCCCAGCACGAGGAGGTCCACGTGGCCGCCTGGCCCGACATGCCGGAGACGCACGTCATCGCCGCGCGCTCCTACGCGCTGGAGGGCCGCTGCTTCGTGGTCTCGGCCGGCCTGCTGCTCTCCACCGACGACGTCCCCGACGACCTGCTGGCCGCCTACCGGGCCGGGGTCGGCCCCGACGCCCCGGAGAACGGCCCGCTCTTCACGGGCGGTTCGAGCGTGGTGGGCCCGGACGGGTCCTGGATCGTCGAACCGGTGCACGGCGAGGCCCGCATCATCACCGCCACCCTCGACCGCGGACGCCGCTACGAGGAGTCCATCGACCTGGACGTGGCGGGCCACTACGGGCGCCCCGACGTGTTCGCCCTCACCGTGGACCGCACCCGGCGCGACAGCGGGGTCGACTTCACGGGCTGACGACCTGACCGCGAGGGGGCGGAAGCCGCACGGGCGGCTTCCGCCCCCTCGTGCTGTCGTCGGGCGCCGATCCCGCCGCACTGCGCTCGACATCCCCGTTGCCCATGTTCGAATTCGTTCTGTCGTGATACTTTCTGGTGGTTACTGTGAGTGGGTGAACGGCTGCGCCCGGGACGGACGGATCGATCCGCGCCGCCCCGGCGCACGCGACCGGCCGTGACCCGCACCCGGCAAGGCCACGAGACGGGGGACCGCATGACCGCCGAGCGCACCGGGCGACCGGCGGACACGGGCTGGGACCGGGCCCGCTGCGAACGGGCCGCCGACACCCTGCTGCACGCCGCCGCCCGCCACGCCTCGCCCTCCCACGCCCGGATCGAACTCCCCGGCCGCACCTCCTGGTCGGGCCCCGACTCCGACGCCCTGGAAGGCTTCGCCCGCACCTTCCTGCTCGCCGCCCTGCGTATCGCCGGCGCCCGGGGGAGCGGCCCCGAGGCCAGCGCCCTGCTCGACCGCTACGCGGCCGGACTCGCCGCCGGCGCCGACCCCGACCACCCCGAAGCCTGGCCGCGGATCGACGCCGACCGCGGCCAACCCATGGTCGAGGCCGCCTCCCTCGCCCTCGGACTGCACCTCACCCGCCCCTGGCTGTGGGACGCCCTCGCCCCCCGCACCCGCGCCCACCTCGTCGACTGGCTGAGCGGCTTCCTCGGACGGCACACCGTCCCCAACAACTGGATGCTCTTCCAGACCCTGGTCGAGGAGTTCCTCTCCTCCGTGGGCGCCGACCACCACCACGACGAGATCGTGCGCGGACTCGACGCCCTGGACGGCTGGTACCTGGGCGACGGCTGGTACACCGACGGCGACGGCCGCCGCATCGACCACTACAACGGCTGGGCCCTGCACCTGTACCCGCTGCTGTGGACCCGGATGGCGCACGGCGGCCCCCGCGCGGCCCTCGCCGCCGACCGCGCCGTCGTCCACCGCGAGCGGCTCCACCGCTTCCTCACCGACTACGCCCACCTGATCGGCGCCGACGGCGCCCCCCTGCACCAGGGCCGCTCCCTCACCTACCGGCACGCCGCCGCGGCACCGCTGTGGACCGGCGCCCTCTTCGACTGCACCCCCCTGGCCCCCGGCCTCACCCGCCGCGCCGCCACCGGGATGCTGCGGCACTTCGCCGAACGCGGCGCCCCCGACACCGCCGGACTGCTCCCCCTCGGCTGGTACGACGCGTTCCTCCCGATGACCCAGCCCTACTCCGGGCCCGCCTCGCCCTACTGGGCGGCCAAGGGCTTCCTCGGGCTGCTGCTCCCCGCCACCCACCCCGTGTGGACCGCCCCGGAGGAACCGCTGCCCGTCGAACGGGCCGACACCCTACGGCGGTTGCCCTCCGCGCACTGGCTGGTGCAGGGCACCGCCGCGGACGGCATCGTCCGCCTGCACAACCACGGCAGCGACGGCGCCGGGCTCGGCTCCGCGGGCGACGACCCCTTCTACGCCCGGCTCGCCTACTCCACCGCCACCGGCCCCTGGCTCGAAGCGACCGAACACCGCCCCGACAACCAACTCGTGCTCACCGACGGCGACGGCACCACCCTGCGCCGGGGGCCGCTCACCCCCCTCGGCGGGATCGACGGGCCCACCTGGTCCACGGCCGGTTCCCGACACACGCCCCTGCGTCCCGCCCCCCGGGGCCCGGTGCCCGAGCCGCGGGCCCGGGTGGAGAGCCACACCCTCGCCCACGGTCGGATCGAGGTCCGTCTGCACGCGGTCACGGCACCGGCCGGCTGGCAGGTCCGGGAGGGCGGCCACCCCCTGGCCGCCACCGACCCGCCCACCAGCACCGTCACCCCGCACTGGGCCACCGCCACCCGCCCCGACGGAACGGTCAGCGCCCTCGCCCCGCTGCACGGCTACGCGCAGCACGAGGTCAGCCGGGCCGAGCACGTCCACGCCTGGGGCCGGTACGCCGCGCTCCCGCACCTGACGGCCGTCCACCCGGGCGGCACCGCCCTGTACGCGAGCTGTGCGATGCTCAGCGGCGAACCCCTCGACCCGGAGGCCGCGCCCCCGGTGACGGTGACCGTCCACGACACCGCGGTGGAGGTCCACCTCGCCGACGGCACCCCCGTCCGCTTCACCTTCACCCGCCGCGACGGGTCCCCGGACGCGGACGGCCCCCTGCTGAGCCCCTCCGCAGCGTGAACGCGGGCCCCGCGCCCGCCGGTCGAGCCCCCCACGGGAACGCGAGGAAGCCCCGCCACCGCAACGGCGCGGTGGCGGGGCGAAGGCCCGCACCGTTCAGCAGCGCACCAGGTGCCGGGCGAAGAACCCGCGCACCGCACGACGGACCGCCGCGACGGACACCGCCGCGGGGGCCGGACCGGTCAATGCCGCGCGTCGCGCCGCCGTCAACAACCCCGCCGCCTGGAGTGCGGGGAGCAGCGCCGCGTAGTCGGTGAACACCCAGTGGCCGCCCGGAAGGTACACCGTGCGCACCCGTCCGCCGGAGCGCGCCGCCACCCTCCCCCACGCGTCGTCGCGCTCCCGCGCCCGGTCGAACCGGGTGCTGCCCACCAGGAGCAGCGGCCGGTCCGTCCCGTTCACCACGACGGGGAACGGCTCGGCGACCCCGCCCGGCACCGCAGGCGGATGGTCGAGGAATCCGTCCAGGTTGACCCCGACCCGCACCTGGCGGTCCGCGTCCATCACCGCGGTCGCCGCGCCCCCGCCCACGGAGTGTCCGTACACCCCGACGCGGCGCAGGTCCAGCACCTCGTCGAGGCCCTGCGGCAACGACGTCCCGCCCCACAGCCGGTCGAGGACGTGACGTAGATCGGCGACCCGGGCCCCGACCACCGTGCGGGCCACGGCCGGCTGTTCCCGCGGGTCGTGCCGCAGCACGGTCGTCCGCACCCGGTCCGAGCGGTACGGGCGGACGTCCGGGAACTCCACCGCGGCGGCGTCCCCGGGGTGGTCGACCGAGATCACGACCGCACCGTGACTGGCCAGGTCCTCGGCGAGGCACGTGCCCAGGCCCCGGGGGTCGCCACCGCCCGGGCCGTGCACCACCACCGGGCGCCGCCCCGGCAGTGCCACGGCGCCCTCGTACGAGTGGGACCGGACACCGCCCCAGTCCACCCCGGCCGCGGGCAGCCCGAGCGGCCCGTACGGGACGACCGCCCCGAACGCCGCCGCGGCCCGCGCGGGGAGTTGGGGCGCCGCAACGCCCTCCGCGACCGCGCGCGCCGGATACCGGACCGTCAGCATCAACTCCCGCACCGGGATCGCGGGATCCCACGGATCGGTTCGGGAGCCATCGACGAGGTGCACGGTCCGGCACCCCACCGGATGACGACCGGTGGGCGGCGGCAGGACGGGAACCACTCCGCGCGGTCGCCGGCCCGCGGGGCGGGGGCCGCCGGCCCCGAGCGCGAGAACGCCGGAGCCCAGCAGGGCGTACGAGGTGAAGACGCGTCGATCGACGGGGGAGTCGCTCATGGCGCACACGTTGCCCGGCCGTTGCCCACGGGGCGATCATTGCGGGCAGAGGTTCAAGGATGGCGTCCGACCGCCGCACCGGCCCCACGGAGGGACGCATGCTCCGGCTCCACTTCACCCCCGCCGACCTCGCCCGGGTCCGCTTCGCGCCCCGCCCCGCGCCCCTCCAGGAGCTCAACGCGGCGCTGACGGCGATGGTCACCGCGGACGGGGGTCCCCGCCGCGCCGCCTGGCGCCGTCGAGCGCTGCGCTCCCTGCCCCGGTCCGCCCGTGCCCTCGTGGACCTCGTCCCGGCCGGCCGCGCGCCCGGTTTCCTGGACGTCTTCGCCGACTCCCTCCCCGCCGCCCTGGACCAGGCGTACGAGGTCCCGGCCCGGCGGTTGCGCGCCGAGTTGGAGCACGTCTACGCCCCCGTGCCCCGACCCGCGCCCGCCTGGGTGCGGGACCTGCACCGCGGGGACCCCGCGGCCCGGTCGGTGGTGCGACGCGCGCAGCACGGGGCGTTCCACGCACTGCTCGGGCCCGTGTGGGAGCGGGTGCAGGACCTGCACCACGACGAGTTCGTCCGCCGGGCCGTGCACCTGGCCGAGGAGGGCACCGAAGCGGTCCTGGCCGGGCTGCTGCCGGGCGCCCGCCTGAAGGGAACCGTCTGGGAACTCCCGGGCGAGCCGCGCGACGTCCAGCTACGGGGGCGCGGACTCCTGCTCCTGCCCAGCTTCCACGCGACCGGCGCGGCACTGCCGTCCGACGTTGCGGACCGACCGGTCGGGCTCACCTACCCGTGCGGTGCCGGGCTCCTCCCGACAGCGGAGGACAAGGGGCCGGGGACGCTCGGGAGGTTGCTCGGGACCACCCGGGCCGAGGTGCTGGACCGGCTGGTCGAGGAACACACCACGGGCGGGCTGGCCCGTCGGCTCGGCATCAGCGCCGCCGCGGTCTCCGCCCACACGGGGGTGCTCCGTGCCGCCGGGCTGATCTCCACGGTGCGCACCGGGAAGGCGGTGGCGCACCGGCGCACCGCGCTGGGCGACCTGGTGCTCCGTCGGGGCGGCGACCGCACCGGCCCCCGCTAGCGCCGGGGGCGGGAGGAACCCGCAGACCGCCGGGTACGCTCGGCGCACACCGGCCCCACCGGAGGGCCCGGATTCCCGAGGGGGCTCGCCGTGGCGAAGCTGCGCTGTGCGGTGTTGGACGACTACCAGGACGTGGCCCGCTCCCTGGCCGACTGGACGCGGCTGGCCCCCGGGGTGGAGACCGAGTTCCTGCACACCCACCTCACCGAGGAGGACGACCTGGTGGAGGCCCTGCGGCACTGTCAGATCGTGGTGGCCATGCGGGAACGGACCCCCTTCCCCGCGGGCCTCCTCGCCCGGTTGCCCGACCTCCGGCTGCTGATCACCTCGGGGATGCGCAACGCGTCCATCGACCTCGACGCGGCGGCCCGGCACGGGGTCACCGTCTGTGGCACCGCCAGCAGTTCGGAGCCGCCGACCGAACTGACCTGGGCGCTGATCCTCGGCCTGGCCCGTCAGGTGGTGCCCGAGAACACCGCGCTCCGCACCGGTGGGCCCTGGCAGCACACGCTGGGGGCCGACCTGCACGGCCGCCGCCTCGGACTGCTGGGGCTGGGCAAGATCGGCAGCAAGGTGGCGCGGGTGGGAGCCGCGTTCGGCATGGAGGTGGCGGCGTGGAGCCGGCACCTGACCCCGGAACGGGCCGCCGAGGGCGGAGCCGTCCTCGCGGCCTCCAAGGAGGAACTGCTGGAGAGCAGCGACTTCGTCTCCGTGCACCTGGTGCTGAGCGAGCGGACCCGAGGGCTGATCGGCGAACGGGAACTGCGTCGGATGCGCGACAGCGCGTACCTGGTCAACACCTCACGGGCGGCGATCGTCGACCGCGAGGCGCTGCTGCGGGCCCTGCACGAGGGGTGGATCGCCGGGGCGGGCACCGACGTCTTCGAGACGGAACCCCTGCCGGCGGACGACCCGCTGCGCACCGCGCCCCGCCTCCTCGCCCTGCCGCACCTGGGGTACGTGACCCGACGCAACTACGAGGGGTACTTCGGCCAGGCCGTCGAGGACATCGAGGCGTTCCTCGCCGGCAGCCCGGTGCGGGTGCTGGCCTGAGGAAGCGGCGTGGGCCCGGCCCGCCCGGGTCCTCGGGCGGGCCGGGCCTCGCGGAGGAGCCCACCCCCGGCGAAGGCAACGGGCCCGGCCGTTCAGCCCTCGGTGACCGGCGGGGCTCCGAACCAGTGGCCGAGCGCCTCCCGCAACGCGGGCACGGCGACCTCGGCGGGCTCGTCGACGGCCGTGGCCCAGGCGACATGGCCGTCCGGTCGGATCAGGAGGGCGTCGGCGGGCCGGTCGGCCGTCTCGGCGGTGCGCACGTCGACCCGGGACGCCCAGTCCCCGGCCGCCGCACGCACCTCCGGTCGGCCGGCGAGGTCGAGCAGGACCGGGCGGGCCGGACCCAGGAGCGGCGTGGGGTGCGGAGCGAGAGCGGGGACGAAGGCACCGGTGAGGGGGTGCACCCCGGCACCGGGCTGCGGGTAGCGGACGTCGGCGCCGGCGATGAGGGCGCCGACCCGGCGCAGCGGCTGCTCGTCGGCGAAGACTTCCAGGAAGACCTCGCGAAGCGCCTCGGCGGCCGGGTCGGTGCCCCGCCGCAGCGCCACCTGGGCCTGGGTGTGCAGCATGGTCCGGGCCGCGGCCAGCCGGCGCTCCTCCTGATAGGTGTCCAGCAGCTCGGCCGGTGCCCAGCCGTGCAGTCGGGCGGCCAGTTTCCAGGCCAGGTTGGCGGCGTCCAGCATCCCGGCGTTGAGCCCCACCCCGGTGGCGGGGAAGAGGTGCGCCGCGTCGCCGGCCAAAAGGATCCGCCGGTCCCGGTACCGATCGGCCTGCCGGGCCTGGTGCCGGTAGCGCGACAGCCTGATCCACTCCTGCACGGGAAGGTCCGCGCCCAGCACCCGGCGCACGCTGTCCCGGAACTCGTCCGGCGTCATCGAGGTGCGGTCGTCCCTGTCGACGGGCTCGTCCTCGGTGGTGAGCACGAGCCAGACCCCCTGGCCGAGCGACCCGATGCCGAACAACCCCTGCTCGGTACGGGTGAAGCCGGCGTGCAGCACGCCCAGGCCGGGCACCTGGAGGTCCCCGTCGTCGAGCAGGGTCACCGCGTCGGGCAGGGTGATCTGTGCCAGCCGGTTGATCTCGGGGTACGTGGTGCCGGGGAAGGAGATGCCGGCCTCCTCCCGGACCCGGCTGCGCGGACCGTCGCAGCCCACCAGGTAACGGGCGGTCACCCGGTACGGTCCGTCCGGGCCGTTCACCCGTGCGGCCACCCGGCCGTCCTCCCGGTCGACCCCGAGCAACTCGTGGCCGCGGCGGACCTCGGCGCCCACCTCCTCGGCGTGCTCCTCCAACAGCCGTTCCAGTCGGGGCTGCGGCAGGTGCAGCCCCTGGAGCGGGGGATCCGCCATCCCCGAGAAGTCCAGGTGCACATCGCCGAACGGGTACCGGGGCGCCGGATGCAGCGGCCCCGTACTGGCCGCCTCGAACCGGTCCAGCAGTCCGCGGAGCCGCAGCAGCCGCAGGACCTGCCCGCCCAGACCGTTGGCCTTCTGGGTGTCCCGGCGCTGCGGCTGCCGCTCCAACACCAGGGGCCGCACCCCGGCCAGCCCCAACTCCCCGGCGAGCATCAGCCCGGTCGGACCCGCCCCCGCAATGATCACATCGACGTCCGTCGTCCCGTGCATCTCGTCGTTCCCCTGCCCCGATTTCCTGGTCATGGCGGAGGATTCTGCGTCACGAACGGGGGCTTGCCGCAAGCCCCGGGGTGCGCTATACGTTGAGAAGGGCAAGGGGACGACGATCTTCCCCGCCCCTTCTCCCGGCCCCTCCCGAGGGCCTCCTCCACGGCGGAACGCGGGGGAGCGAGGTCCTTCTCCAGCCCGCCTACAGGTGCTGCTCCGGCCCCCCGAGCACGTCCGCCAGCATCTCGGCGCGCGACCGCGGCCAGCCCCGGGCGTCGGGCCGCTGCTGCCAGGGATGGGGTCCGGCCATCGGCCGGTACTCCACTCCGAGCGCGTCCAGCCGTTCCAGATGGGCGAGGAGCCGGGGTTCGAACTCGGCGTAGTCGCGGGGCCCCGAAGTCCAGACCGCCTCGGCGAACGCCACCAGCCGGGGGAAGGCGAGGTAGTCGAGGGCGCGCGGACCGTCGACGGGCTCGGTCCACAACTGCGCCTGGCCGCCGAGCACGTGCCGGGCCTCCTCGGGGGAGAGTCCCTCGGGCACCGGTTCGAAGGCGTAGGCGTCGGCGAGGTCGATCACACAGCCCACCGGGATCGGCTCGTCGGGACCGTCCGACTGGCGGTAGTCGAAGTACACGTCGGTGAGCGGGCAGGCGATCACGTCGTGCCCGGTGCGGGCCGCGGCCAGCGCGCCGCCGGTACCCCGCCACGACATCACGGTGGCGCCCTCGGCGAGGCCGCCGTTCAGGATCTCGTCCCAGCCCAGCAGCCTGCGCCCCCGTTCCGTCAGGTAGTCGTCGAAGTGCCGCACGAACCAGGCTTGCAGGGCGTCCTCGTCGGGGAGGCCCCGTTCCCGCATCAGCTCCTGGACCCGGGCGCTCTCCCGCCATTCGGCGGTGACGCACTCGTCCCCGCCGATGCACACGTAACGGGAGTCGAAGAGGTCGAGCACCTCGTCGAAGACGTTCCGGAAGAAGGCGAGCGTGGACTCCTCGGGGTTGAGGACGTGCTCGCCCGGCCCCCAGGCGGTGCGCACGTCGACCGGGCCGCCGGTGTTGCCGAGTTCCGGGTAGGCGGCGATCGCGGCCTGGGTGTGGCCGGGGAGGTCGATCTCGGGGACGACCGTGATCGCCCGTTCGGCGGCGTAGGCGACGATCTCGCGGATGTCCTCCTGGGTGTAGAACCCGCCGTGCGGACGGTCTTCGTGGCGGCCGTGGCGGGAGGAGCCCACGGTGGAACCGGCGCGCCACCCACCGGTCTGCGTCAGCAGGGGGTAGCGCTTGATCTCGATGCGCCACCCCTGATCGTCGGTCAGGTGCAGGTGCAGCACGTTGATCTTGTGGAGGGCCAGCAGGTCGAGGTAGCGCAGGACCTCCCGCTTGGGCAGGAAGTGCCGGGCCACGTCGATCAGGGTGCCGCGCCAGCCGAAGCGGGGCCGGTCGGTGACGGCCAGGGCGGGCAGCCGCAGCGGGCCCGGGGTCGCCGCGCTGCGGTGCACCGAGGGCGGCAGCAACTGCACCAGCGACTGCGCGGCGTAGAAGGCGCCGGGATGGGAGCTCGCCTCGGCCACCACCGCCTCGGGCGTGACGGTGAGCCGGTACGCCTCCTCGGCCAGGTCCGGGGCGTGTCGGAAGCGGACGGCCGGGCCGTTCCCCGAGGTCGGGGGGAGTGCCCCGAGCGACGGGGCGAGGGCGCTGCGCAGCCACTCGGCGGCCCGCCGCAGCGGGGGGTCGGACACGATCGGGGTGTCCGGGGCGACGAGGAACTCGCCTTCGCCGCGGGTGAGTTCGTCCGGGCGTGGAATGAGCATCGGATACTCCAGCATCGGGTGGGCGGTGGGGGCCGGGCCGGGCGGCGAGGGTCGGCTACGCCGAGCGCGTCAGCGCCTCCGGGCACACCGGGTCGAGGAACGGCAGCCCGTTCGCGTACCGGGCGAGTTCCTCGACGGCGGCCCGTGCCATGCGGGTCAGTTCGTTGCCGAGCGATCCCGCGATGTGCGGGGTGAGCAGGACGTTCGGCAGGGCGTACAGGGGGGAGTCGGCGGGCAGCACCTCGGGTTCGGTCACGTCGAGGACGGCGCTCAGCCGGCCGCTGAGCAACTCCGCGGTCAGCGCCTCGGTGTCCACCAGGGCGCCGCGGGCGGTGTTGACCAGGGTCGCCCCGTCGGGCATCAGCCGCAGCCGGTCGCGGTCGAACAGGTGGTGGGTCTCCGGGAGCTGGGGGGCGTGGACGGTCACCACCTGGCTGCTGCGGGCGAGTTCGTCCAGGGACGTCGACCGGGCCCCGAGGGCGGCGGCCTCCTGCTCGTCCACGTACGGGTCGTACAGCAGGACCCGCAGGTCGTAGGGGCGCAGCAGCTCCATCACCCGCCGTCCGATGCGGGAGGCGCCCACCACGCCGACGGTGCTGCGGTAGTTGCCGCGCCGGCCGACGGTCTCGATGGGGCTGAGCCAGGTCCGCCGGGTGCGGTAGGCGGTGGCGGCGGGCAGCACCCCCTTGCCGGCGAGCAGGATCATCGCGACCGTGTACTCGGCGACCGGGACGGCGTTCGCCGCGGCGGCCGAGGCGACCGTGATCCCCCGCTCCCAGCAGGCGTCGGTGACGTGGTGCTTGACCGAACCGGCGGCGTGCACCACGGTGCGCAGCCGGGGCATCAACGCCAGTGCGGCGGCGTCCAGCGGGGGACACTCCCAGCCGGTGAAGAGCGCTTCCGCGCGGCTGAGCGCGGGCGCCGCCGCGGGGTCGTGGAAGTCGGAGACGACGAGGTCGGGATCGATGTCGGCGACCCGGGTGAGCAGGGCCAGGGTCTCGTCGTCGAACAGGGCGTCGCGCACCGCGGGCGCCATCGCGAACACGGTCCGCGGGCGGTGGGGGGACGGGGCGGCGTGGGTCACTTGACGGCTCCGGCGGTCAGGCCCGAGCGCCAGTAGCGCTGGAGGCAGAGGAAGGCCAGGACCAGGGGCAGTACGGACACCAGCGAACCCGTGATGAGCAGCGCGTACTGCTCCGGGTACTGCGACAGGTTGGCGTTCCAGTTGAACAGGCCGAGTCCGACCGGGTAGAGGTCCTGGTCGTTGAGCATCACCAGCGGCAGGAAGAAGCTGTTCCAGCTGCCGGTGAAGGAGAAGAGGAACACGGTCATGAAGGCGGGCTTGAGCATCGGCAGCGCGATCGACACGAAGGTGCGGATCTCGCCGGCGCCGTCGATCCGGGCGGCCTCCAGGGTCTCGTCCGGTACGTACCCCTCGGAGAACACCCGCGACAGGTAGACCCCGAAGGGGTTCGCCAACGAGGGGATGAGCACCGCCCAGTAGGTGTTGACGAGGTCGACCTTGGAGGCGAGCAGGTAGATCGGCAGCGAGACCACGGTGGCGGGCACCAGCAGCCCGAGCAGCACGAAGCCGTACAGCCGCTCCTTGCCGAGGAACTGGTACTTGTCGAAGGCGTAGCCCGCCGCGACGCACAGCACCGTGGACACCAGCGAGCCGACCACCGAGTACAGGGCGCTGTTGGCCAGCCAGCGGCCGAACACGCCGTCCTGGTAGGTGAACAGGTCGGCCAGGTTGGTGAACAGGCTGAAGTCGCCGAGCTGGAAGCCGGGCTTGCCGAACAGGTCGCCGTTGTCCTTGGTCGCCGCGAACAGCAGCCACAGGATCGGCATGAGCGTGTAGAACGCCATGATGACCAGGACGGAGTTGACGGCCGCCCGGGAGGCGAACGGGGCCCGCGACCGCCGCCGGGGGGCGTCGTCGGGGTGCGGGGCGGGCGCCTTCGCGACGGGGGTGGTGCGGGGGGCGTCCGCAGGGGTCAGGGTGGTCATGCTCACGCCTCCTTCCAGCGGTTGCCGAGCTTGGTGACGACGAAGGACAGGGCGACCCCGAGCACCGCGAGCAGCAGGGAGGCCGCGGCGGCGAGTCCGAAGTCGTGCTTGGAGAAGGCGGCCTGGTAGATGAACATCGTCGGCGACCACTCCGGGGACAGTCCCTGGGCGTGCAGCCGGAAGGTCTCCGGCTCGGTGAACAGCTGGATCGCCCCGATGCTGGTGAACAAGGTGGTCAGCACCACGGAGGAGCGGATCATCGGCAGCTTCACCGACAGGGCGGTGCGCAGTCCGCCGGCGCCGTCGACGACCGCGGCCTCCAGGGTCTCGCGGGGGATGGCCTGGAGCGCCGCGTAGAAGATGACCATGTTGTAGCCGACCCACTGCCAGGCGGCGGCGTTGACCATGGAGAACAGGATGGCGTTCGGGCCGAGGAAGTCGGCGTTGGCGCCGAACCAGCCGAGGAACTGGTGGATGGGGCTCAGGCCGGGGGTGTAGAGGAACACCCAGATGATCGCGGCGATCAGGCCGGGCACCGCGTGCGGCAGGAAGGCCGCGAGCTGGAAGAACCGCTTGGCCCGGGCCATCGCCGAGTCGATCAGCAGGGCCAGCACCAGCGCCCCGCCGATCATCACGGGGATGTACACCAGACAGTAGGCGGCGATGTGCACGAAGCCCTGTTGGAACCCCGGGTCGGTCAGTGCGCGGGTGTAGTTGCCGAGCCCTGCGAACAGGGTTTCGGTGCCGCCGAACCCGAGCCCCGAGGACTGCTCGCGGAACAGGCTCAGATAGGCCGCGTAGCCGATCGGGACGATCAGGGTGAGGACGAACAGCAGGAGGAACGGGCCGATCAGCAGGGTCGCCGCGACGCGTTGTCCGCGACGGGTGGCGGTGGACGCGGCGCCGGAGAGCCGTGGGGACACCGGGGGCTCCTTGGTGGGTGGCGTGGGCGAGGGGGATGCGCGGGGGTGGGCGCCCGGTGCGGGGCGCCCACCCCGGGGGCTCATTCGGCGAGCTTGAGCCCGCGGTCCTTGATGAGCTTCTCGGCGGTGGCCTGGCCCTTGGCGAGGGCCGCGGAGAAGTCCCCGTCGGTGGCCTTGCCGAGGGCGGCGGTCAGCTCCACCGAGGTGGCGTTGTGGACGGGGCTCCACACCCAGCCGCCGTTGATGTTCGGGACCTGCTCGGAGGCGGCGGCGTAGACGTCCTGGCCGCCGAAGTAGGCGGTGTCGAAGGACTCCTTGGCCACCGTGCGCAGCTTCTCGTCGGCGGGGAGCGCCGAGGAGGTGCCGGCCGCGAGGCGGGCCTTGACGGCCTCGTCGGAGGTGGTGGCCCAGGTGATGAACTCGGCCGCGGCGGCGGCCTTCTTGCTGTCCTTGACCACGGCGAAGGAGGAGCCGCCCACCATGCCGGTCTTGCCGTCGCCCCAGCCGGGCAGGGCGACCGCGGCCCACTTGCCGGACTGGTCGGGCTGCTCGGTCTTCAGCGCCCCGGCGCCCCAGGAGGCGCTGATGCGGGTGTAGACGCGGTGGTCGGCGGTGGCCTTGGTGGACTCGGGGCTCCACGCCTTGTGGTTGAAGACCAGGTCGTCCTTGACCATCTCGCCCCAGAAGTCGGCGACCTTGTTGGTGGCCGCGTCGTTGATGTCGACCTTCCAGGCGTCGCCCTCGGCGGTGTACCAGGTGGCGCCCGCCTGCTGGGCGAGCGCGGCCCAGGTGGCGGTGTCGTCGCTCCAGAAGGCGGTGATGCGGGCCTTGGGGTCGGCCTTCTTGATCTTCTCGGCGGCCTCCGCGTACGCGTCCCAGGTCTTCGGGACCTCGATCTTGTGCTTCTCGAAGAGGTCCTTGCGGTAGTACATCATCTGCGGGGCCACGTCGAAGGGGGCCGCCCACTGCTTGCCGCCGAGCGTGACCAGGTCCTGCACCTGCTGCGGCGACTTCTTCACCGTGTCGCCGAGCAGGTCCGAGGAGTCGGCGATCAGCCCCTGGGTGACGAGGTCGGGCAGCGCCTGGTACTCCACGTTCATGACGTCGGGCGCGTTGCCCGCCTTCACGCCCTTGGCCAGCTTGTCGTAACCGCCCGCCAGCCCCGCCGGGACCTCCGAGAACTGGACGCGGACCTTCTTCTGCGCCTTGTTGAACGCCTCGGCGGTCTCCTTGGTGCCCGGCATCCAGGACCAGTAGCTGATGGTGACCGGCTCGTCGGAGCTGCCCGCGGAGTCGGAGGAGTCCTTGTCCTCGCTGCCGCAGGCCGTGGCGGCGAGGGCCAGGGACACCACGGCGGCGATGCGGACCAGGGTGGATCTGGTGGAGGTGGGCTTCATTGCGCGACTCCTTGAAGAGGACGGAAGGGAGGGAAGCGGGGGAGACCTCGCACGAAGGCCGAGAGGCCGTGCGAACGGAAGGCCGAGGCCGAGGAGGGAGCAACGGCCGGAAAGATGTCGGCGAGTTGGCGAACATCTTTCGACCAAAAACGATCAGGGTCAAGAGTGAATGAACGAACGATCATCTCGGAACGGTTTCGATCAGATGACGACCATTCAGAACCGATGTGTCCGCATACGGGGGTGCGGCGCTGCACCCCCGTCGCCCGACACGGTGTCAGCCCAGGTCAGCGCTGTCCCGCAGCTCCACGGCAGGTCGTTCCGGCGCCGCGTCCAACTCCAGCACCACGATCTCGTTGCGCCCGGCCCGCAGCAGCGGCCAGGGAACGTACAGGGTCCGCTGCGGCCCGCGCTCCCAGTAGCGGCCCAGGCAGAAGCCGTTCACCCAGACGTAGCCCTTGCCCCAGCCGGGCAGGGCGAGGTAGCCGTCCGCGGGCCCGGCCGCCTCCAGGTGCCCCCGGTGGAAGACGGGCCCCGGGCCCTCGCCCCCCGTCCCCCAGGGCAGGCCCTCGGGCGTGCCGTGCCCGAGCTCCACCGGCCGGGCCCGCCAACCGTGCAGCGACTGCTGGGTGTGCAACACCCGCCGCACGCCCTTGCGGTCCCCGAGGCCCGTGCCGTAGTTGACGCGCCCCATGGACTCCACGAGCAAGGACACCCGGGCCGCGGCGCCCGCCACCGCCACGTCCGGCACCTGCTGCTCGCCGTCCCGCTCCAGCACGCCCACCGGACGGCCGTCCAGGTACACGTGCGCCCGGTCGGCGAGCCCCTGCACGGAGAGCGGATAGGGGCCCCGGGGGCCGGGCACGGTCGTCTCGTACAGCACCAGACCGTGCGCGATGCCGAGTTCCTCGAACGAGGGGGGCTCCGCGCCGTGCACCGGCGGCGCCGGGGACAGCCGGTCGAGCACGTCGAAGAGCCGCACCGACTCGGTGAGGTCGACCCGACCCGCCGGCAGCAGCGGGGGCAGCGGCAGCGGCTCGGGCGGCGTCGCGTCCGCGTGCCGGGCGAGCACCGCTCGGAAGGCGTGGAACTTCTCGGTGACCCCGCCGCGTTCGTCGACCGGTGCGTCGTAGTCGTAGGAGGTCACGGTCGGGGCGTAGCGCTCGCCGGTGACCGGGTCCTTGGTGTTGGCGCCCGCCCAGGTGGCGAAGTTGGTGCCGCCGTGCGCCATGTACAGGTTGACCTGACCGCCGGCGGTGAGGATCTCGTCGAGCGCGTCCGCGGCGTCCGCGGGGTCGCGCACCACGTGGTCGTCGCCCCAGTGGTCGAACCAGCCGCACCAGAACTCCATGCACATCGGCGGATCGTCCGGGCGCAGGGCGGCGAGGCGCTCGAACGCCTCGCCGGCCCGACTGCCGAAGTTGACCGTGGCGAGGTGTCCGGGGACCGAGCCGCCGGTGAGGAAGAAGTCCTCGGGGCCGTCCGAGGTGAACAACGGCACGTCCACGCCCCGGGCGCGCATCAGCTCCGCCAGGTGACGCAGGTAGCCGGCGTCGGTGCCGTACGAGCCGTACTCGTTCTCGATCTGCATCATCAGGACGTTGCCGCCGTGGGTCACCTGGTGCGGCACGAGCCGGGGGAGCAGCACGTCGAACCACCGCTCCACCCGGGCCAGGTAGCCGGGGTCCTGGCAGCGCAGTGCCCGCACCTCGGGGTCGGCCAGCAGCCACCAGGGCAGTCCGCCGTTCTCCCACTCGGCGCAGATGTACGGGGAGGGGCGCACGATGGCGTGCAGCCCCGCCTCGCGGGTGGCGGTGAGGAACCGCTCCAGGTCGGCCATGCCGGTGAAGTCGTAGGTGCCGGGGCGCGGTTCGTGGAGGTTCCACGGCACGTAGGTCTCGACGCAGTTGAGGCCCATCGCGCGCAACTGCCCCAGCCGGTGGGGCCACTGCTCGGGCAGGGAACGGAAGTAGTGCAGGGCGCCCGAGAGCAGACGCACCGGTCTGCCGTCGAGGGAGAACCCTTCGGGTGACACGTGGAACATCGGGGCCTCCGGGGGAGGGGGTGGGATGCGGGACGGGACGGGCCGACCGGGGGGCCGGGCGCGGCGGCGGGTGCCGGCTGCGCCCGACCCCCTGACCGGGGGCGGGAAGGGGCGCTAGTGCGCGGCGTCGCTGGAGTCGCGGACCCGCAGCTCCGGCAGGATGGCCAGCCGGTGGCCCGGCCGGTCGGGATCGGCGAGCCGGTCGGCGAGCAGCCCGACCGCGCTGGCGCCGACCGCGTGCTTGGGCGGTGCCACGGCGGTGAGCGGGATGTCGGCGAGGGCGGCCACCTCGTCGTCGTAGGCGACGATCGCGAGGTCCTGCGGCACGCTCAGGCCGCGGGCGCGGAGCCGTTGGAGCAGCACGATCGCGTCGTGGTCGTTGTGGACCAGGGCACCGTCGAGTTCGCCCGCCGCCACGGCGTCGGCGAACCGTTCGATGGCTCGGGCCCGGCCGTCCTGGTCGGTCCCCGGCGGGGACAACCGCAGCCGCAGGACCTCGTCGGCGGCGAGGCCGGCCGCGGCGAGTCCGCCGAGGTAGCCCTCCTCCACCAGGGGCGTGTGGGGGCTGTCCTCGCGCAACAGCAGACCGATGCGCCGGCGCCCCCGGTCGACGAGGTGGCGCACCGCCGCGAGCGCGCCCGCGGCGTGGTCGGTGACCACGCTCTCGGCGCGGGCCAGCCCGGGCGCCGGCCGGCGCTCCACCAGGAGGTGGGGCACCGGGAGCTCGGCCAGCCAGCCCTGCTCGGCGACCGGTCCGCACGGGGTGATCAGCAGTCCGTCGACCCCGTCCGCGAGCAACTGCCGGGCCTGCGCCTGCTCCTCGGTCGGACTGTACTGCGAGATGCCGAGCACGAGGCGGACGCCCCGGGCCGCGGCGGCGGCCCGGGCGCCCTTGATGACGTCGGGGTAGTAGTAGTCGGCGGCCGGCACGATGAGCCCGAAGGTGAGCCGGGCGCCCGCCCCGGCGGGTGGCCGGGGCGCCCCGGCCGGCACCGGGCGGGGGCCGCCGGCGGGCCCGCGGGGCGCCTGGCGGGGCACCGCGCCGCCGTGCACCCGTTCCAACAGTCCGCGTTCGGCGAGGGACTCCACGTCCCGGCGGACGGTGATGGCGGAGACCCCCAACTCCTCGGCGAACTCCGTGACCCGCAGCGAGCCGCGCTCCCGCAGTCGGAGCAGGATCGCCTGGTGCCGTTCTTCGGCGTGCACGTGATGGATCTCCCTCTCGCCCTTTGCCGGACGTCGTTGTCGTGGGCGGTGCGGGGTCCGCCACCTGCGGTGGCGTCCCCCGGCCGCTCCGTCCCATCCGGACGACCAGTCCTCCCCGGCTGGGCCGAAGCCTAACGGCTGGTCGATCGTTTGTGAACGATTGTGTTCGAACAATCAATTTCTTGGAGGCGTGTGCGGGTTATTGCTGCTTCTTGAGCGGGCGTGTTAGAAATCGCTCACTCTTGAGCGTTGGTTCTCGTTCGCCATCCAGCAGCCCGGGTCGACCGGCCCCTGTGGGGTTCCGCCGATCGCCCGCCCCTCTCCCCGCCGTGACTGCTCGCCGCCCGTCGGACGTGCCCCCGCGTCCGCTCGCCACCCCGCCCGGAGGCCCGCCCGTGCCCGACGCCACGCCCCGATCCGCCCAGTCGCCCGCCGCACCGCAGTCCAGCCGCACCACCCCTTCCCGCCGCACCCTGCTGCGGCTCGCCATCGCCACCGCCGCGGCCGTTCCGCTCGCCTCCGCGGGCACCCTGCCCGCCCACGCCGCGGGCGACGTCTACGACACCCTCCGGGCGAAGTGGCGCGACCTGGTCCTCGGCACCGGCTTCGACCCCGCCGCCGCCCCCTACGCGGCCAAGCTCACCGCCCTGGGGACCACCGCCACCACCCTGCGCGCCAGCATGAACCCCGCGGCCGGATCCCTCTGGCCGGACCTGCCCTACGCCGACCCGGACCCCGACCTCGACGCCGAGTCCTACACCTTCTCCGGCAACCTCGGCGTCAGCTACCACCGGCTGCGGGCGCTCGCCGAGGCGTACGCCCAGCCCGGCACCGGACTGACCGGCGACCCGGGACTCCTCGCCGACCTGCTCACCGGCCTCGACCACCTGCACGCCCAGGCGTACAACGCCGGACAGGCGCGCTACGGGAACTGGTACAACTGGCAGATCGGCATCCCGCAGACGCTGCTCGACATCTGCGTCCACGTGCACGACCACCTCGGCCCCGGTCGGATCACCCCGTGGATGGCCGCCATCGACCACTTCGTGCCGGACAGCGTGGTCGCCTCGTACACCGGGACCTCCACCGGAGCCAACCGCGTCGACCTGTGCCGGGTCCTCGCCCTGCGGGGCGTCGTCGGCAAGAACTCCGCGAAGATCGCCACGGCCCGCGACGCACTGTCCCCCGTCTTCCCGTACGTCACCTCCGGCGACGGGCTCTACGCGGACGGGTCGTTCATCCAGCACGGCACCGTCCCCTACACCGGTTCCTACGGTTCCGTCATGCTCGGCGGGCTGTCCCTGCTGTTCACCCTGTTGAAGGGCTCGCAGTGGGAGGTCACCGACAGCGGCCGGCAGATCGTACTGGACTCGGTGGACACCGCGTACGCGCCGTTCCTCTACAACGGACTCGCGATGGACAGCGTCTCCGGACGGGCCGTCAGCCGCGGCCTCCAGAAGTCCGACACCCGGGCGGTCCGCCAGGACGACCACCTGCGCGGACACGCGATCATCGCCTGCATCGCGCTGCTGGCGCAGAGCGCCTCGCCGGCCGAACGCACCCGGTGGGACGCCATGGTCAAGGGCTGGATCTCCCGCGCGACGATCAACCCCCTGCTCACCAGCCCCGCCCTCGGCATCGCCCAACTCGCCCGCCTCAAGGCGATCGACGACGGGAGCGCGGTCGCCGCCCCCGAGCCCAGCGGACACCGTCTGTTCCCGGCCATGGACCGGGCCGTCCACCGCCGCCCCGGCTGGGCCGCGAACGTGTCCATGGCCTCGAACCGCATCACCTACTACGAGAACGGCAACGGCGAGCACCTCCGCGGCTGGCACAGCGGTTCGGGGATGCTGTACTGGTGGGGCAGCGACTTCGCCAACGGCCAGTACAGCGACAGCTTCTGGCCCACCGTGGACCCCTACCGACTGCCCGGCACGACGGCCTCCACCAAGCGGCTCGCCGACGGTGCGGGCGGTGCCTGGGGCGCGGCCCGCCCCGACGTCCGCTGGGTGGGCGGCGCCACCGACGGCACCTACGGCGCCGTGGGCCAGTACCTGAAGGGCCTGTCCTCCACCCTCAAGGCCAAGAAGTCCTGGTTCTTCCTCGACGACGCGGTGGTGTGCCTCGGCGCGGGCATCCACGGCCGGGACGGAACCCCCGTGGAGTCCGTCGTCGACAACCGCAACCTCGGCGCGACCGGCACCCACGTCCTGACCGTCGACGGCACCGCCCAACCCGCCACCCAGGGCTGGAGCGCGGCCTTCCCCGCCGCCCGCTGGGCCCACCTCGCGGGCCACGGCGGCTACGTCTTCCCCGGCGGCCCACCGCTGAAGGCCCTGCGCGAGACCCGGACCGGAGCCTGGTCCCACATCAACACCGGCGGCACCACCGACCCGGTCAGCCGCCGCTACCTCACCCTCTGGTTCGACCACGGCACCGACCCCACCTGGGCCACCTACAGCTATCTGCTGATGCCCGGCGCCAGCAGCGCCCAGACCGCCGCCCGCGCCGCCGACACCGGCTGGCTGGAGGTCCTCGCCAACTCCGACGAGATCCAGGGCGCCCGGGTCCCCTCGCTCGGCTTCACCGGCATCAACTTCTGGTTCGCGGGCACCGCGGGCGGCGTCACCGCGAGCGCACCCGCCTCCGTGCTGATCCGGGTCACCGGCACCACCGCCGCCGTACGGGTCAGCGGTCCGCTGCGCGACGGCGCGCCGATCGACCTGACCTGGCACCGCCCGGTCGCCGCGGTCACCGCCAAGGACCCCTCGGTGCAGGTCCTCGGCACCGGTGCCGAAGCCCGACTGCGCATCACCCCCGGCACCCTCGGCGCGGTCCACTCCGCCACGCTGTCCCTGGCCTGACGCGCCCGGTGGGGCCCGCACCACGGGCCCCACCACCCACCGAACCGCCCCCGCACATCGGCCAATCGGCTGGCCGGTTGTCGCCCTCCGCGCCCGAGCGGCGCGGAACCGCTCCGGGCGGACGCTACGATCACGGCGTGATGACGACCCGGTCACCGCTGCGCAACGTGCGGGCGGTCGTGCCCCTCCGCGTGCTGCACCGACTGCCGGTGGTCATCGTGCTGTTGTGGGGCGTGCTGCTCAGCCACGGCGTGCACGCCGACACCCCCGGGCACCACCCGGCCCCTGCGTCCGTCAGCGCCCCGACGGCCCTCGCGGCCGCACCGGTGGGCGCCTCCACCGCCGAACTCCCCGGCGACGGACACCATCCGGTGCACCCCGCCGAGCACTGCGCCCCGGCCCCGCTCCCGTCGAGCACCGCAGCCGCCGCGCCCGACGCGGCGCCGAGCGTCGACCCGGTCGCCGCCTCCGACGCGCCGCTCCCGCCCGGACGGAACACCGCCGCGACACCCGGCCCGCGCCGCACCGCGGACCACGGCACCTCGGTCATCCACCGGGTGTAGGCCCCGCACGGCTGTCCCGGCGTTCCGCCGCGCAGCCCACGGTCGTCCGCCCCCCACCACCCGCGCCCGGCGGCGCCCCTCCGCGCGGCCCCACGCCCCGCAGCCGTCGCCCGGCGCACGGAGACCCCGTTGCCCCACCCCCGTACGCCCTCGCCCCGTCACCCCGGCGACCTCCTCACCCGCATCGCCTCCGTCCTCCTCCTCGCCCTGACGCTCTGCGTCCTCGCCCACGTCCCCGTCGACGAGCACCACGGCGCCGGACCGCTGGCGACGGCCCCCGCGAACGGGGGGCACCACCCGGGAGGGCACCACGAAGGGGAGGAGTGCGGCACCGACCAGACGCCGCGCCTGCCCTCCAACACCGTCGAACCCGCCCCGCCCGGCGGCCCGTTGACGTACGCCGTCGTCCTCGCGACCCCCCACTCCTCGCCGGCCCGCGTCCACACCGTCGCCCGGTCCGCACCCGATCGAAGAACCGGGAGGGCCGCACTCGTCCGCACCTCGCGGTGGCGGATCTAGACCGCTTTCCCCGCGGCCGGACCCCGGCCGCCGCGCACCGACCCACGGGCCGAACTCCGCCCGTTCGTCCGGCGCGAGATGAGCGCACCCGTGCACCGTCGAAGGAAAGCGAACGACATGCAGTCCCTACGCGACACCACCACCGCACCGAGCGGCTCCGCCCTGCCCTCGCTGGTGGGGAACACCCCGCTGCTGCGGATCTCCGCCCCGCTGGCCCCCGAAGGACGGGGCTTCTGGGCCAAGCTGGAGGGGTTCAACCCCGGCGGGATCAAGGACCGGCCCGCGCTCTACATGGTCGAACGCGCCCGCGCCCGCGGCGAGCTGCGCCCCGGCGGCCGGATCGTCGAGTCGACCAGTGGCACCCTCGGACTCGGACTGGCCCTCGCCGGCATGGTGCACGGACACCCCGTCACCCTGGTCACCGACCCCGGCCTCGAACCCTCCATGACCCGCCTGCTCGGGGTGTACGGCGCCCGCGTCGACATCGTCACCGAACCCCACCCGGTGGGCGGTTGGCAGCAGGCGCGCCGCGACCGGGTCGCCGAACTGCTCGCCGAAGAGCCCGGGTCTTGGTGCCCCGACCAGTACAACAACCCGGACAACACCACCGCCTACACCCCCCTTGCCCTGGAACTGGCCTCCCAACTCGGCCACCTGGACGTCCTGGTGTGCAGCGTCGGCACCGGAGGCCACTCGGCCGGCGTGGGACGGGTGCTGCGCCAGCTCTACCCCGAACTGCGGATCGTCGGCGTCGACACCATCGGCTCGACCATCTTCGGCCAGCCCGCCCGCCCCCGGCTGATGCGCGGCCTGGGCTCCAGCATCCACCCGCGCAACGTGGCCTACGACAACTTCTCCGAGGTCCACTGGGTGGCCCCCGCCGAAGCCGTGTGGACCTGCCGCACCCTCGCCGCCTCCCACTACGCCACCGGCGGATGGAGCGTCGGCGCGGTCGCCCTGGTCGCCGGCTGGCTGGCGCGCACCACACCGGTACCGACCCGGATCGCCGCGATCTTCCCGGACGGCCCCCAGCGGTACCTGTCGACGGTGTACGACGACGAGTACTGCGCCCGCCACGGGCTCCTCGACGGCCCCCCGCCGCCGGCACCCGAAACCGTGGGGCACCCGACGGAGAAGGAGGTCCTGCGCTGGACCCGGTGCACCGAGGTGTCCGACCCGCTCGCCCCGGCACCGACCGCCCCGGAAGCGGGACCGCGGTGAGCGCCGCCACCGGCACCCTCGCCCAACTGCGCAGCCATCCGCGCGGGGTGAAACTCCTGCTGGTCAACCAGTTCACCATCAACCTCGGCTTCTACATGCTGATGCCGTACCTCGCGGCGCACCTGTCCGGCACCCTGGGCCTCGCCGGCTGGCTGGTCGGACTCGTCCTCGGCGTGCGCAACTTCAGCCAACAGGGCATGTTCCTGATCGGCGGCACCCTCGCCGACCGCCTCGGCCACAAGCCGATGATCGTCACCGGGTGCGCCCTGCGCACCGTCGCGTTCGCCGCACTCGGCCTGGTCGACTCGGTGCCCGCGCTGATCGCCGCCTCCGCGGCGACCGGCCTCGCGGGCGCCCTGTTCAACCCGGCGGTGCGCGCCTACCTCGCGGCGGACGCGGGGGAGCGCAGGGTGGAGGCGTTCGCGCTCTTCAACGTCTTCTACCAGGCGGGCATCCTGCTCGGCCCGCTGGTCGGCATGCTGCTCACGGGGGTCGACTTCACCGTGACCTGCCTGGTGGCGGCGGGACTGTTCGCGGTGCTCTCCGCCGTCCAGATCAAGGCCCTGCCGGCCCGTCCCGGCGCCGCACCCGAGCCGGGCGGACGCGCCGAGGGGGGAGTGCTGCGCCAGTGGCGGAGCATCCTCGCCCACCGGTCGTTCCTGCTCTTCGCCCTCGCCATGACCGGCTCGTACGTGCTGACCTTCCAGGTGTACCTGGCCCTGCCCCTGGAGGTCCGCAGGCTCGGCGGCGAGGGCCAGGGGGCCACCGCCGCGGTCGCGTTGCTGTTCGCGGTCTCCGGACTGAGCACCATCCTCGGGCAGTCCCGGGTGACGGCCTGGTGCCGGGCCCGCTGGGAACCCGGTACGGCCGTGGCCGCGGGCCTCGGGGTGATGGGGGTCGCCTTCGTCCCCCTGCTGGTGGCGACGGCGCTCCCGGTGCCGGCGGCGGGAGCGGCGCGCTGGGCGCTCGCCGTGCTGCCGCCGCTCCTGGCGGCGCTGCTGCTCGCCGTCGGCACGATGATCGCCTACCCGTTCGAGATGGACATCGTCGTCCGGCTCTCGGGTGACCGCTGGGTGGCCACGCACTACGGCCTCTACCAGACGGTCTGCGGGCTCGGCATCACCCTGGGGAACCTGCTGACCGGAGCGGCGCTCGACGCGGCCCGGTCCGCCGGCGCCCCGGCCCTGCCCTGGGCGGCGCTGTGCCTGCTCGGCCTCGGCAGTTGTCTGGCGGTGCGGGCGCTGCACCGCGCGGGCCACCTGGCGCCCGTGCACCCGGTGACCGTCTGAGCCGGTGGTGGGGGGGGGGGGGGGGCCCCGCCCCCCCCGCGGCCCCCCCGCCCACAGGAGCACCACGAAGACCAGAG